>NZ_DICD01000027.1:0-526608 GCF_002415245.1 Pantoea sp. UBA5035
TGGATCAGACCGCCGCGCCGGACGCTGCCGCCGCACAGCCTGCGGATCAGTCTGCAACGCCCGACGCTGCCGCCGCGCAGCCTGCGGCTCAGTCCGCGACGCCTGATGCGGCGGCAGTGCAGCAGCCCGCAGAGGGGAGCGCGCCCTCGGACGCGGCCGCTCAGCCCGCCGATCAGCCAACTGTGGCAGGCGCTGCCGCCGATGCGCAATCCCAGGCGCAGACACCCGTGGCGGATGCCGCTGCCCAGCAGGCCAGCGCGCCGGCTGTTAGCGCTGCTGTTCAGGAAACGGCGCCCGTAGCCGATTCCGGCAGCGCTGCGCCTGCTGTGCCGTCGTCCACTCAGCCCGCCGGGAATGAGGAGCAAAGCGACTTCAGCGCAGGGGTAAAAGATTTCGGCGCCGCTTTTGATTTTGTACAGCAAGGGATTGAGCACCTGGGCACGGCGGCCAGAAAGGAGCTGTTCGAACTGGCGCGTAAATATCTCTAATGACTGAGCAGATAAGGCACTAAAAGGGGACAACGCGTCCCCTGTTTTTTATCACACGGGCGCTTCTGGCGGTGTAGCCTAAACGCTGCGCTAAAGAAGAGAAGGCGTATAAGCCAGATATCGAGAGGGTCAGGCACTACTTCCGAATATTCTTAAGGCGGCTTCGTTATATTCCACTACCTTTAATCATTCACGCGAGATATTTATTGGTTAAAACAGCAAAAGGAAAAACAGCATGAGTGATTCAGTGGAAACGAAAAGCAAAACTGACTACCTGCGCGATGTGACCTCGCAGCTGAAAGAGATGCGCCACTATGCGCAAACCAATACCGAGACGCTCTCCAGCCACTGGCTCGCGTTCGATGCCGGCGAATATAAAGATCCCGAGTTTGCCGGACGCATTGATGCGCTGCTAAACAAACAGGGCACGCTGCTGGATGATTTAGACGCCGCGATTCAGGATATCGAAATCGCCATTAACCACAGCGAGCAGGAGAAGTAATCCTGCTCTATCGGTGGTCGGCGCTTAGTCGGCCACCAGCCACATTTCCGCTTCGTCAAACATCTCTTCGACAATGCGCGCCACCGTAGCCTTATCGTTCTTGCTCAAATCGGTTTCGATGGCGTTTCGCTCCATCGGCTTTACGCGCACCTCAATTTCAGGGAAGACGCGCTGCACGCGCTTTTCCAGCTCCCGTAAAATCATCTCGCGCGCGCCTGGCAGGCCGGCTACGTTACGCTTATCGTAAATCAATTCCACAAACATACTGGTATTCCATACAGGGAAGAAATTCGCTGGCACATCATACTGTAAATCCAACCAGTGACAAGCCTCTCAGGCGCATTGAGCGCTTTTTTTTCGGCGTGATACGCAAATTCGTCTCAGATAACAAAACCGGGAAGATCAAGGGGGAGCAAGAAGGCGAAGAGAGCGAGAAAAAATCAAACCTCTGGAGGTGGAAATCCAGCAACACCTCCAGAGGCGGTGCAAGCGCACCATTCGTTCAAGGACAATCACGACCGAAGTCGTGCAGTAAAGTTATACAAGTTTTATCTGCTTGTACAATTTAATCCTGATTTATTTTACTGGTTGGAGGTGTTACCGCGATCGACCGCTTAAAGCTCGTTCTTAATACAGAACTCTTCCCAGGTCATCCCCAGCGATTCAGCATGCGATTTAAGATAGTTTTCAATGGCTTCGGCGGCCACCGCTTTATCTGGCTCGGCAAGCTGGATAGAGAAGATCATGCCGTCGAGATTTTTCTGGCGCAGGAAGGCGGCGTAAATACGTTCTGCATGCCATTCGCGCAGCTGGCGCAGCGACATATTGGCGTGGCGCGCGTCGCTCTCCGTTAGTTCATCGAGCGCGGCCTGAAAATCGGCATGGGCGGTAAAAAACATCTCGCGCGCCTGCGCGTAGTAGGCTTCTGGCGTTTTCATAAGGTTTCCTGAAAGATTAATTGCGGTGCAGCGCGCCAGTGTAACTCACCCTCCAGCCCTTGTCAGGACACCGTTAAACAGCAGCGTAGAGGAAAAAAAGTGGCCGTGCGTGGCGAAGCAGGGCGTAGATAGCTTGCGGAAAGCAGGCGAAAAATTATAACTTAGCCGCCATTGAAGCGATCTCAGGGATTAACGATGAAAAAGTGGATGCTGACGACGGCCGCGCTGGCGCTGGCCGGCTGTGCGCAAATCAACAGCTATCAGGACGCGGTGCAGACGCCGGCGCCCGCCAGCCTGCAGGGCACGTGGCAAACGGTCGGCCCGCAGAGCGGGTTGCGCAGCGATCGCGCGCTGGGCAGTCTGATCGTCAATGCGGACGGCAGTACGCTTGACTGCCGCCAGTGGATGCGCGTCATCGCCAAGCCAGGCAAGCTGACGCTGCTCAGCGGCGATTACGTTAACGTCAACCGCCAGTCGCGCGTCATGCCTTTAGAGCTGGATGGTAGTGAGCTGCGCTATGACGGGCTGACGCTGCGTAAGGTCGAGCGTCCGACGGTAGAGTGCCAGCAGGCGCTGGATGAAGTGGCGAAACAGCCGAACGCGGCCGTTATCCAGAATATCGAACCGGAAATCCTGAAGTCCGCCATCACTCAGGCGAACGAAAACAAGCAGTAATCTCGCCGCGCCTTATTCCGTCAGCTGCGATGGAATAAGGCGCGTCATGTTACTCCGCCAGCACCCAGACGCTGACGCTGCCGCCGTTGCAGCGCACTAGGACCGTGCCCTGTTCATCAGCGGTAAGGATCTCGTCGCGATGACCTAAATAGTCGCGCCACGCTTTACCGGCAAAGCCGTCGCCCATCGCCACGCTTTTCTCGCCTTCTTCGCCGTTCGACATAATGACGATGCAGCCCGGCTGCTCAGCGGTGCCGCTGCGGCTGAACGCGACGCAGTTAGGATGATCGAAATAGTCGGTTTGCGCGCCCCAGCCATAAGCCTGGCGAGCGCGGATCAGCGCTTCCAGCTCTGGAATGGCGGGCATCTCGACGCGGTGGGTTTCGCCGTCGCCGCCTTCATCTTCGTAGCTGGCGCCAAACAGGTCGGGATAAAACACCGTCGGCACCCCTTGCTCGCGCAGCAAAATTAGCGCGTAGGCGAGCGGCTTGAACCAGGCCTCGACCGGGGCCTCCAGCGACTGCAGCGGCTGCGTGTCGTGGTTGGCGACGATGGTGACCGCATGCCAGGGATCGGCCTGAACCAGCGAGTTGGCGAAGATCTGACTGAGATCGTAGTCGCTGCCCTGAGTGGAAGCCTGATGAAAATTCATATGCAGCGGCGCGTCGAACAGCAGGGTTTTGCCCTCGACCTGCTGGATATACTCCAGCAGCTTATCGGTCTCGAACGACCAGTACTCGGCGACGATAAACATCGGCTCGTCGGCGACCTCCTGAATGTGCTCGATCCACTCTTTGTAGAACCAGGCGGGAATATGCTTGACCGCATCCAGGCGGAATCCGGTGCAGGGCAGCTGTTCCCTGACCCAACGCGCCCAATATTTCAGCTCTTCGCGCACGGCGTTGTTGCGGAAGTCGATATTGGCGCCCATCAGGTAATCAAAATTGCCCAGCTCGCTATCGACCTGATCGTTCCAGCCGTCGGCGGTGTAGTCGTTAACGATCTTGAAGACGCCGTTTTCATCCGGGTTTTCGATATGGTCGACGCCGCTAAAGCATTTGTAGTCCCAGACGAATTTGGAATATTTGCCCGCGCGCGCCGGGAAGCTAAAGCGCGTCCAGGCTTCGCATTCGATGACCTCATCGCTGATTTCGTCGCGGTTGTCGGGGTTGACGCGGTTAACGCGCACGCGCTCTTTCTCGTCGGCGCCCATTTTGTGGTTCACCACCACGTCCAGCAGCACGCCGAGGTTGTGGGCGCGCAATGCCTCCACGGCCGCCAGCAGCTGTTGCTTATCGCCATATTTGGTGGCGACGCTGCCTTTCTGATCGAATTCGCCCAGGTCGAAGAGATCGTAGCTGTCGTATCCCACGGAATAGCCGCCTGATTCGCCTTTATAAGCAGGCGGCAGCCAGGTCATGGTAATGCCGATCTCGCTCAGCCAGGCCGCTTTTTCAGCGACTTCAGGCCAGAGCTGGCCGCCATCCGGGTAATACCAGTGAAAAAATTGCAATAACGTCGGGTTGTGCATCTGCTGCGCTCCAGCGGGAAGGAAAAGCAAGTATGGAGCACGGCGAAAAAAAGACGCACCGGCAGAACAAATCTTTTGTTCTTCGCGGTGCGTTTCAGAATCAGGAGAGCGGCTGGGTTTCCATCGGCACCATCACGCTGCCCTGCTTGCCGTAGGCGCTGAGCACCGATTTCTGACGGGTGTTCTGGTTAACCAGCGTGGAGAGCTCGTTCATGCGTTCCTGCAGCAGGCGCTTCACTTCACCTTCGTTATCAAGAATATGGCGCAGTACCGGACGCAGCTGCTCCTGCGCCTGCACGGAAGGCGAGGCGGCTTCGGTCGATCGCGCCAGCCGTTGCACCGCGCTGACGTAATCAACTTCCTTTTTGATCAAATCATCCCATTCGCCCTCGGCCGCAAGACGCAGCATTTGCTGGCTGAGATCGAGTAACTGCTGGTAAATGGTAATCAGTTGCGGTGCTAGTATCATTAAACGGCGTCCTGAATCAGAGGTTGAGGCTGGGCGATTTCTTTCCATGCGTCAGCGATATTGCGCAGCAGCGCTTCGACCTCGACAATGGCCTCCACGTCGTTGCGTAAGTTCGCCTGCAGGAGTCGCCGCACCATGTAGGCGTAAAGCGAAATCAAGTTGGTGGTGAGCTCGTCGCCGCTCTCTTCTGCGAGACCCTGCTTAAGCCCGTTTTCAATAATATTAATGGCCTTCGAAAGGGAAAGACCTTTCCCCTCAATGTTGCCGTCCTGCATAAACAGGCGGGCGCGCACCAGCGCGCTCAGCGCGCCGTCGAACAGCATATTGACCAGCTGATGCGGATTCGCGCTCATGACGGCGCTCTCGACGCCGATTTTTGCATAGGCCTGAATGCCGTTTGCGGTGTACATGATCACTCCTTATTAAAATCAGCTTTTGGAGCTGGAGTTCGAGGTGTCGAACTGCTGCGTCAGGTAGCTGCTGGTCTGATTAAGCGAACTCATCACCACGTCGAGCTGCGTGAACTGGGCTTTCAGACGCGTAATCGTGTCGTTGATACGATCGTTGACCGAATTGTACTGGACGGTCAGGGCGTTAAGCGTCTTGCTGACGCCGTCGGTGGCGGACTGCACGATGCCGGTGCTGGAGAGCCAGCTGGTCAGGTTGCTGGAGACGGTGGTGGCGATGCCGGTGGTTTTGCCGTCGCCGATAATCATCTCTTTCACGTCCGACATATTGTTTTTCAGGCTTTTGCTCAGCTTGTCAGAGTCGACTTCCAGCTGCCCGGTGGTCGGGTTGGAGGTCACGCCGATTTGCGCCATGGTTTTGAACGTCGAGGAGCTGGCGGCATTGGTCAGCAGGCTCTTCAGCTGGTTCTGGATGGTACGCAAGGTGCTGTCGCCCAGCAGCGCGCCGTTGCTGCTGTCCTGCGAATCGGTGCCCACATCCACCGCGGTATATTTGGTCAGGCTGGAAAAGGTGTCCTGCAGGGTGTTGTAGGCAGAGACCCAGCCGGTGATAGCGGCATTAGCTTTGGTGGTATCGGAGGCGATCGTCAGCGTCTGAGTGCCGCTGGTGACGTCGCTGAGATTCAGCGTAATGCCTTCCAGCGCGTCGCTGATAGTGTTGCTGCTGCTCTCGATAGCGACGTTATTGACCGTCAGCTTCGCATTCTGCGCCGTGACGCTTTCGGTCATCCCATTGCTGGTGGCGCTGGCGTCGTAGCCGACAATGCCCGCAAGCGTATCGTCGCCGGTGACTTTAATGGTGCTGACGGCTTTGCTTGATCCGCTCTCGTTCGCGCTGACGGAAAGGCGATAGCTGCCGTCCGAGACCTTGATAATGCTGGCGCTGACGCCCGCGTTGGCGCCGTTGATGGCGTCGCGCATGCCGGTCAGCGAGGTCTGCGCGCTGGTCAGGGTAATGTCTTTGCTGGAGCCGTCCGCCAGCGCGATGCTCAGCGTGCGGCTGCTGGCCGAGCTGTCGCCCAGCGCGGCGGTGTTGCTGCTCTGTACCGCCGAGGTCAGGGTTTGCGCCTGCGCCAGCTGCGTTACGCTAATAGTGTACTTGCCTGCCGCAACGGAACTGCCGGAGGTGGTGGCGCTGAAGGCGCTTGAAGTGCTGGTTGCCGTCGTGGCGCTAAACAGGCTGGCGTTATTCAGCGTGGTATTCGCCGTCTGAAAGGTGGTCAGCGCGCTTTTCAGCGTCGCGTAGGCGCTCAGTTTAGCGGTATAGGATGACTGCTGTTTAGAAATCGGGGTCAGCGCGGCTTTTTCCGCCGTCTGCATACTGTCTAAGATATCGCTTAAGTTAAGGCCTGAACCGACACCCAGGTTAGTGATACTTGCCATGTTTGTTTCCTTATCATGTCGACACGGAGAGTGAATACCGGGGTTATCGGCTGCGAATAAGGAAAGTTTAAAGTTATTCATCACTGCGCGATAAAGCGAATAGCGTATATAGAGAAGGGTATTTCAACGGCTAGAAAGGAAGTGATTTTCTTCTAAAGAAGTGGCGGGCGAGGGCGATAAAGATAAGCGTGACAGGTTGAAGGAAAAAAATTTCACCTGGTACTAAAAAAATTCTAAAGGTTGTTTAAGGGCAGACGATAACAACTTTGACGGCGCTGAAGCCGGCGGGTTGAAGCCCACACCTTAACCGAAAGACTTGATTAACAGGAATATTTATCATGGCCCAAGTCATTAATACCAACAGCCTCTCGCTGATCACTCAGAACAACATCAACAAGAACCAGTCTGCTCTGTCTACCTCTATCGAGCGTCTGTCTTCTGGTCTTCGTATCAACAGCGCGAAAGATGACGCTGCTGGTCAGGCGATTGCCAACCGTTTCCAGTCCAACATCAAAGGCCTGACTCAGGCTGCACGTAACGCCAACGACGGTATCTCTGCTGCGCAGACTACTGAAGGCGCGCTGTCAGAAATCAACAACAACCTGCAGCGTATCCGTGAACTGACTGTTCAGGCGCAGAACGGCACCAACTCTGATTCTGACAAATCTTCAATCCAGGACGAAATCAAATCTCGCCTGAGCGAAATCGACCGCGTATCTGGTCAGACTCAGTTCAACGGCGTGAACGTACTGGCTAAAGACGGCAAAATGTCTATCCAGGTTGGCGCGAACGATGGCGAAACCATCGACATCGACCTGAAAAAAATCGACTCTTCTACGTTGAAGCTGGACACCCTGAACGTGACTGGCCCACAGGGCGCGAAGAATGCTGCCGTTGCTGCTGACTTCCAGAAAGTCTACGGCACCACCAGTAACGTTTCTAAGGCAACCGTAGCGGAATCAGGCACAACTGACGACCTGTCAACCCGTCTGGGCCTGGCAGCTGGCGGCGCGAAATTAGATGGCACCAACGTGTACACAGACGACAACGGCAACATGTTCGCGAAAGTGACCATCAAGTCTACTTCTCCGGCAGAAACCAACAACCTGAAAGCGAACGGTTTCGACATCGCTAACGGTGCAAGCCAGGACTTCTACATCGCTGTTGATCCTCAGGCGGCAACCACCACTGCAGGCGGCAATACCGCAGCGTTCACCATCGACACCAAAAACATCAACCTGTCTGATTTGTCAACCGGTGCAACCTCTGACCCGTTATCAAAAATTGACAGCGCGATCGCCAGCGTAGACAAATTCCGTTCTTCACTGGGTGCGATTCAGAACCGTCTGGATTCAGCGGTAACTAACCTGAACAACACCACCACTAACCTGTCTGAAGCACAGTCTCGTATTCAGGATGCTGACTACGCGACCGAAGTTTCAAACATGTCTAAAGCGCAGATCATCCAGCAGGCGGGTAACTCCGTGTTGGCGAAAGCTAACCAGGTTCCGCAGCAGGTTCTGTCTCTGCTGCAGGGCTAATCGCCCTCTGGTGAAATACCTGAAAACCCCGCTTCGGCGGGGTTTTTTTATGCCTGAGAAAAAGCCAGGAAAGCCGCTGTGTTATCTGCATTGCAGTCTCTGAACTGCTGATAAGCTGGTCGCTGTCGTTGTGTTTTTGCCGTTTTAACGCCATCAGCAGGTAAGATCATGAAAGAGATTTCTGTAGTTGAACCGCTGTTTTTCAGCGAATTTAAGTGCGCCGGCAGCGCGTGCCTGGACCACTGCTGTAAAGGCTGGGATATCTATTTAGATAAGCCCACGGTCAACCGCTATTTGAAGAGCGGGGACATTGCGGTGCGCCAGCTTGCGGAAGAAAATATTATCAAAACCAAAAAAAGTTTTGATAACTGGGGCACCATGAAGTTCTCCGCGAATGGGAACTGCGCTTTCCTCGATGAGAACAGCCTTTGCAGCATCCACAAAAAAATGGGTGCAAAGGCGCTGAGCCCCACCTGTTCCAGCTACCCACGCTCGCAGAAAAAAACCAAGTATGAGATCAGGAACAGCCTGACGCTCTCCTGTCCGGAAGCGGTAAAAGGGCTGTTGGCCAGCCCTGAGGCGATGCTGCTTAATGAAAAGAAAGCGTTGCGTATTTCAGCGCTGAACGCGCCGGAAGTCGATCAGGCGTCGCGATTTATCAATCTGATGTGCAGCAATTTGCTGCTGGCCAGCGGCGCCAACATCGAGCAGGGGCTTTACGGCATTGCGATGCTGTTTCTTTTTGCCGAGAAAGCAGGCGACAGCGTGGATAACTATACCCGGCTTGAAGAGTACTTTTTCTCAGTTCTGAATCTGATCGAACAGGGAGAAATGGCAGCGAATATCGACAGCATCAAGCCTGACTACCAGCTGCAGTGGGCCTTGCTGTTGCGTCTACAGGCTTACCTGGGCAGCCACAAGGCGATTCGCGGATCGGGGACGCTTATCCACTATGTCAATAAGCTGATTTACATCCAGAGCGACCTGGCTGAGGGCAACGACGTCACGGTATCGATGAAGCGTCTGGCGGCCGTCTGGCAGGATAAGCTGAAACCCTGGCTGGCGGAGCGCCCGCATATTATGGGCAATTATCTGCAGTACCGGATGTATCACGACGGCTTCCCTTCCCACAGCGGGCAGAGCGCACTCGCTAATCTCTATCTGCTAACGGCGGAGTGGTTCCTGCTGAGATCGCTACTCTCAGCCAGCCTGGAGCTGGTGGGCACCATCAGTGAAAACGACGTTATCAATATTATTTACAGCTATCACTCCGTGACGAAACACGATCAGATTTCCGATAAAGCTTTTATGCATGAAATTGAAAAAAGCAAAGTTAACGACGATCTCTCGCTGCTTCATCTGCTGCGCTAAGTAAGGCGGGCGTACTGGTTCGCCTGGAACAGTACGCCTGACCTTCGCCGCTCCTCTCTCCTGACGCCTGCATTTGCCTGTTGCGTTACAGATCCCCGCGCGCCTGCCGATAACTCCCTACAGAACAACACACGCATCTGGTTTGAATATTTTCTGGAGTGTCTATGCGCTTCAATTATGACTTGTTACCTGGCGAGCAGCTCACCTTCGACGAGATCGCGCTGCGCTACGCGCGGCAACATCCCGACGAAAAGGCGCTGACCGTACGCGGGTTGTTAAGCCCGTCCACCAGCTATCGCGCCTTGCGTATTCGCGCGGTGTTCGCTGGGGAAGAGAGCAACAGCCCGCTGGAGGATCTGCTGTTTATCTCCGACGATAACGAGCGCAAAAACTATCTGCGCCGGTTCGAGCACTATCTGAAGTCGCAGCAGCCCTTTGCCTATTTTCGCCGCAGCGGCGAGGCGCAGCGCGATAACCTCTGGCAGGTGATGGGCGAAAGCCGCGTCTACGCCATGATCGATCCTCATTCCGCCGCCGCGCAGAACCTGCTCGCCAGCCGCGGCTATCAGCTGGCGCTGATGCGCGAGGATGAGAACGAAGCCTGGTGGCAGCTTTTCGATCCCCAGGCGCGCCCCTGTTTTCCGCTCTCGCGTCCTGTCCAGTTCATCGTGGTGCTGAGCACGCCGCAGCATAAGGCGCCCACGGCGGTGATGCCGGGCATGGAGGTGGGACGGCGGGTCAAGGAGAGCCTGTTGCAGCGCGCCAGCCAGGCGGCGTTTTTGACGGCCGTAAAAGCGCGCTACGGCGGCTGCGTTATCACCGGCACGCGCCTGACCGATCGTCCTGTCTGGCCCTGGGTTGAGGCTTGTCATATCGATACGCGGGAAAACAGCGAAGGCGGCCTTGCGGATAACAGCGTTGATAACGGACTGTTTTTGCGCAGCGATCTGCAGCGTTTGTTTCTTAACAAACTGATAAGCATCGATGGTGAATCGGGCCAGATACGCTTTCATCCCGACGCGGAAACCGGGCAAAGCATAAGCCCCTGTTACCAGGCCCTTGAAGGCCAGGTGTGCGCTTTATGGGACGCGGTACCGCCCGCCACGCGGCAGCGGCTGCGCGCGTCAGATTAAGCGGCGTGATGAGAGCGGAGCGATCCGCTCTCTGACATAACAAAAATGAAATAACCTCGCTTTTGCCCGCCTATTCAGCCAATCGATCCCCCTACAGAATTGGATAATCCTGCCGATAACTTCATTAACGCAGGGTAGTCAACGTGAACGATTTCTATACCGCCGAAGGCGTGATGGATAAACATTCGCTCTGGCAGCGCTACGTGCCGCTGGTGCGCCATGAAGCGCTGCGTCTGCAGGTTCGTCTGCCAGCCAGCGTTGAGCTTGACGATCTGCTGCAGGCCGGCGGTATTGGCTTGCTGAACGCTGTAGAGCGTTACGACGCGCTGCAGGGAACGGCATTCACCACCTACGCCGTGCAGCGCATCCGAGGCGCAATGCTGGATGAGCTTCGCAGCCGGGACTGGGCGCCGCGCAGCGTGCGACGCAACGCGCGCGAAGTGGCGGGCGCGATGCACCAGGTCGAGCAGACGATGGGGCGTGCCGCCACCGAGCAGGAGGTAGCCGATCGGCTGAATGTTTCGATGGAAGAGTACCGGCAGATCCTGCTGGATACCAACAACAGCCAGCTCTTCTCCTACGACGAGTATCGGGAAGAACACGGCGACAGCGCGGAGCTGGTCACGGAAGGGCATGAAGAGGCCAACCCGTTGCATCAGCTGCTTGAAGGGAATCTGCGTGAACGCGTCATTGAAGCGATCGAAGCTTTACCCGATCGCGAAAAAATGGTGCTGACACTGTACTACCAGGAAGAACTGAACCTGAAAGAGATTGGAGCGGTACTCGACGTGGGAGAATCACGCGTCAGCCAACTGCACAGTCAGGCGATCAAACGCCTGCGTGCCCGACTTACGGGAGCGCGCTGACGGCCTCAGTTCCTGGCGATCTAAAAATAATAAAACCGGGGACTCAGCAATGGGAGCCAAATCCAAGGCCAGACCTTTAAGCCGTTATCTTAAAGACTACAAACATAGCCAGAGCCACTGTTCACACTGTGGCAAAGTACTGGACCGCATGGCGTTGGTCTTTCGCGGTCAGATCATCAATAAAGAGGCCATTGCGCGCATGGACCAAATGATTGATGAGCAGCTGTGGCTGAAATTACAGCCAGAACTGACCGCGCTGTGCCGTTTCTGTAGTGATATTTTTTGCAATACGCATCCTAATTACTTCGACATTATGGCATTCAAGCAGTATCTGTTTGAGCAGACGGAAATGAGCCACAGCACTATCCGCGAATATGTGGTACGGCTGCGTCGTCTGGACGATATGCTTAAGGCCAAAAATTTCCCGGCTGACCGTTTAAGCGGCAACAGCTGGCACGAGTGCCTGGAGAACGATCTGCCCGATGCGGGAAATAATAACTACCGCATCGCGCTGCGCAAATATGACCAGTTTTTGGGGTGGCAGCGCAGCTAGCTGCCGAAGCGCTGGCATTCTGAATCGTTCCACTCAGGAGGAAACGAGCCAGATAACGCCAGCAGCGCGTTAACCATCCGCCGCCGCGCACTCAGCAGGCGGCGGATGGCTGTGCAGGGGCGCTAAGACGCGCCCGGCCTGCGCCTGAGAGCGAGCGATTTTACATCAGGCTATTCCACTGCCTCTTTTACGCGCGATGTCAGATGATCCTTCGCGCAACTTCTGCAACACTGTAAAGATTACCGTGACTGCCCTGGAGGCCGCATTGTCTTTACATCTTGTTCATCACTATCCGCGTCTGGAACTGCTCGGCGCGCCCACGCCGCTGGAGCACCTGCCGCGCCTCTCCGATTACGTCGGCCGCGATATCTTTATTAAACGTGACGATGTCACGCCCATCGCCCTGGGCGGCAACAAACTGCGCAAGCTGGAGTTTCTGGCGGCGGATGCGCTGCGCGAAGGCGCAGATGTCTTGCTGACGGCGGGCGCCATTCAGTCTAACCATGTGCGTCAGACCGCCGCCGTCGCCGCGAAGCTCGGCCTGAAGTGCGTCGCGCTGCTGGAAAACCCGATCAATACCCAGGCGGAAAACTACCTCAGCAACGGCAACCGGCTGCTGCTGGATCTGTTCGACTGCGAAATCGTGCTGGTGGACGCGCTGGATAATCCGGCGGCGCAGCTGGCGGAGCAGGCGGAGCGCCTTGAGGCGCAGGGCTTTCGCCCCTATGTGGTGCCGGTCGGCGGTTCGAACTGGCTCGGCGCGCTCGGCTACATCGACTGCGCGCAGGAGATTGCGCACCAGAGCGAAGGCGTGGTTGACTACGCCGCGGTAGTGGTCGCGTCCGGCAGCGCCGGCACTCACGCCGGACTGGCGGTCGGCCTTGAGCAGCTGCTGCCGGAAACAGAGGTGATCGGCGTCACCGTCTCGCGCCACGCGGAGCAGCAGCTGCCGGTAGTGGATAGCCTGCGGCAGCAGCTGATCGCCAGACTGGAGTTAACCAGCACGGCTCCTGTGACCCTGTGGGACGATTACTTCGGCCCGCGCTACGGCGAGCCGAACCAGGAAGGTATGGAGGCGGTGAAGCTGCTGGCGCGGCTGGAAGGCATCCTGCTCGATCCGGTTTACACCGGCAAAGCGATGGCGGGACTGCTCGACGGCATCAACCAGAACCGTTTCCGCCGCGAAGGGCCGCTGCTGTTCGTCCACACCGGCGGCGCGCCAGCGTTATTTGCTTATCATCCTTCGGTCTGAGCAGTTGGAAAAAAAACGTTTATACTTCGCGGGTTATTACAGCAGTACCGGGCGGCGCGCAGGCGCGGCCTGACAACACACACATCACATACTAATAAATGGGGTAGATATGATTTTTTCTCGTGTTGGTCGCCATCTGGCGATGGGCGTGATGGCGGCGGCGCTGATTGCCGGCGTTAACCTGAAGACGCACGCGGCGGAAAACCTGCTGGCGCAGGTCAAAGACAAGGGCGAGCTGCGCGTCGGCCTGGAAGGTACCTATCCGCCGTTCAGCTTTCAGGATGAGAGCGGCAAGCTGACCGGATTCGAAGTGGAGTTCGCGCAGCAGCTGGCGCAGCATCTGGGCGTGAAGGCCAAACTGCAGCCGACCAAATGGGATGGCATGCTGGCGTCGCTGGACTCAAAACGCATCGACGTGGTGATCAATCAGGTAACCATCTCCGACGAGCGCAAGAAGAAGTATGACTTCTCTACGCCGTACACCATCTCTGGCGTACAGGCGCTGACGATGAAGGCGAAAGCGGGCACCATCAGCAAGCCGGAAGATCTGGCAGGTAAGAAAGTCGGCGTCGGCCTGGGCTCGAACTATGAGCAGTGGCTGCGCGACAACGTGAAAGGCGTCGATATCCGTACCTATGACGATGACCCGACCAAATATCAGGATCTGCGCTCTGGCCGTCTTGATGCGATCCTGGTGGATCGTCTCGCCGCGCTGGATCTGGTGAAGAAAACCGGCAACACCATGGCCGTAGCAGGCGCGCCGTTCTCACGTCTTGAGTCAGGCGTCGCGCTGCGTAAAGGCAACGACGATCTGCTTAACGCCGTCAATCAGGCGATCGCCGCCATGCAGAAAGATGGTTCCCTGACCAAACTCTCTGAAAAATGGTTCGGCGCGGATGTGACTAAGTAATGCAGGAAAGTCTTCAACTGGTGCTGGATTCAGCACCTTTTTTATTAAAAGGCGCGCTCTTTACGCTACAGCTCAGTATCGGCGGCATGTTTTTCGGGCTGGTGCTGGGCTTTGTGCTGGCGCTGATGCGGCTGTCGCGTTTCTGGCCCGTTAGCCTGCTCTCCCGCTTTTACGTGTCGGTGTTTCGCGGCACGCCGCTGATTGCGCAGCTGTTTATGATTTACTACGGCCTGCCGCAGTTCGGTATCGAGCTCGATCCCATTCCCTCCGCCATGATTGGCCTGTCGCTGAATACCGCCGCCTACGCGTCGGAGTCGCTGCGCGGCGCGATTGCGGCTATTGAGCGCGGCCAGTGGGAAGCGGCGGCGAGTATCGGCATGACCCGCTGGCAGACGCTGCGCCGCGTCATTTTGCCTCAGGCGGCGCGCACGGCGCTGCCGCCGCTCGGCAACAGCTTTATCAGCCTGGTGAAAGATACGTCGCTGGCGGCAACCATTCAGGTGCCGGAGCTGTTCCGTCAGGCGCAGCTGATTACCTCGCGCACGCTGGAGGTTTTCACCATGTACCTGGCGGCGTCGCTGATCTACTGGGTCATGGCGACCGTGCTGTCGGCGCTGCAAAACCGGCTGGAAAAACGGGTTAATCGTCAGGATGAGGAGGCGAAATGAGCGCCATCGAAATCAGCAAGCTGGTGAAAACCTTCAACGGCCAGACGGTGCTGCACGGCATCGACCTTGAGGTGGCTTCCGGCGAAGTGGTGGCGATTATCGGCCCCAGCGGCTCGGGTAAAACCACGCTGCTGCGCTGCATCAACCTGCTGGAAACGCCGGACAGCGGCACCATCAAGGTAGGGGAGATCGCTATCGACGCCCGGCTGGCGCAGACAAAGCAGAAAGAGCAGGTGCGTCAGCTGCGTCAGCAGGTCGGCTTTGTGTTCCAGAACTTCAATCTGTTTCCCCACCGCTCGGTGCTGGAAAACATTATTGAAGGACCGGTGATCGTCAAAGGCGAACCGAAAGGGGAAGCCGAAGCGCGTGCGCGTGCGCTGCTGGAGAAAGTGGGGCTGCAGGGCAGAGAGAGCAGTTTCCCGCGTCGGCTCTCCGGCGGCCAGCAGCAGCGCGTCGCTATCGCTCGCGCGCTGGCGATGCGTCCGCAGGTCATCCTGTTTGACGAGCCGACGTCGGCGCTCGATCCCGAGCTGGTGGGCGAGGTGCTCAGCACCATTCGCGCGCTGGCTCAGGAGAAGCGCACCATGGTCATCGTTACCCATGAGATGAGCTTTGCCCGCGACGTAGCGGATCGGGCGATTTTTATGGATCAGGGGCGCATCGTGGAGCAGGGCGCGGCGAAAGCGCTGTTCAGCAATCCCCAGCAGGCGCGCACCCGGCAGTTCCTCGACAAATTCCTCAACCAGTAATAAATACGCCTCTTCGGAGGCGTATTCCACTTTTCTGCTGCGCGCGCGCCACACCCGCAAATTATTCTCTTATTCGCTCTACCACAATTAATTATTTATGCTTAAACGATTTGGGGCAAAATATTTAAATATTTTCGCGCGCATCGAGCATTCTCTGGTTTTACCGCTTCAGGTTTACTCCTATTTACCTGCGTAAATAACTATTGCCGGTTTGACGCCTTTTTCCTGCTTAGTCGTTAACAGCTAACTAAAAAAGCCCTGCGCAAAAGAAATGTAAAGAAAAGGCGAGGCGAGTAAAGCATTGTTAATTCAGGGCCAGCTTAATACTTTTAAGACTTTCGCTAGAGTCAGCGGCAGGGGAATGGCGAATAATCGCCAGATAATCCTAAAAGTATCATTTCGTTTTTTCTCTTTTCCTCTTCAATTTCTGACCTACACAGCAGGAGTCAAATCATGAACAACGCTAAGTCAGATGAAATATCGTGGGTCAATACCCTTAAGGGGGCCTGCATATTGCTGGTGGTGCTGTATCACACCGTGCTGCCGGGCTTTGAAGGCACGCTGAAGTATCTTTCCGCAGGCTGGATCCCGGCGGAAATGTGGGTGCAGTTTAATACCGTGCTGTCGCCGCTGCGTATGCCCGCCTTTTTCTTTGTCTCCGGCCTGCTGGCCACTAACGGCATTCTTAATCGTCCCTGGAAACAGGTTTTCACCAGCCGCATTACCAATCTCTTTTATCTCTACATTCTGTGGGGCTTTATTCAGTGGTGGTCGATTGTCGGCATCTCGACTGAAATAACCGGCCAGCGCATCTCTCAAAATCTTAACGCCGCCTATGCCGGGTCGCTGTTTGAATTTTTAAAGCTGACTTTTCTGGCGATGAGCACCTCCTGGTATCTCTACGGGCTTGGCTTATATTTTCTCTGCGCCAAAATATTTCGTCAGCATAAAGTGGCCCTGCTGGCGGTAGCCGTGCTGCTTAATTACCTTGCGGTAGAGAAAATTATTCCCTTCTGGGGCCCGCAGAGCGTGGCGCAATATTTCCTGTTCTTCCTGCTGGGCGTGTTCTGGAGCCCGATAATGCTGCGCCTGAGCGAATGGCGGCGTGAAAATATGGTGCCCTGGGCGATACTGGCGGCGCTGGCGGGCATTCACGTTATTTTCGGCCTCGATAAGAGCCTGTTTATGTGCATTATCGCGGTGCTGGGGAGCGTGGCAGCCTGCCGCTGGCTCAATCAGCATTTCAGCATGAGCTACATGAACTGGATAGGGCGCAATACGCTGCAGATTTACGTTATCCACCGTATCTTTATCGAGTTCTTCGGCATGTCGGCGATTCTGTTCGCTCAGCGGCACCACCTGTTCGAGCACGCCTGGTTCTCGTTTCTGTGGGCCTGCCTCTATCCGGTGGCGATAGTTGGTCTCTGTTCACTCTGTTCTGTCGCGGTGTGGTCGGTGACCAATCGCGGTCTGGGGCAGTCGCTGTTTATCTTCCCGACGCTGATCGGTTTGAAGCGCGCCCGTTCCGCCGCCTGAAAAAAAGCCCCGCGCAGGCGGGGCTGATTCAATGCGCGGCAGCGGGCGGCAGGCCCGCTGTGGGCTTAGCTTTTCACGCGGTTGGCGAAGCTTTTACGCAGCTTCTGCAGCTTCGGCGGAATCACCGCCATGCAGTAGCCGTTGCGCTGGCCCGCGCCTTCCCAGTAATCCTGATGATAGGCCTCGGCCGGATACCACTCTTTCAGCGGTTCAATGGTCGTGACCACCGGATCCTGATGGTCCTGCTGCGCGCGCGCAATAGCGGCGACCGCCTCTGCTTCCTGCTCCGGAGTGGCCGGGAAGATGGCGGAGCGGTACTGCGTGCCGATGTCGTTGCCCTGGCGGTTAAGCTGCGTCGGATCGTGGGTGGCGAAACTGATATCCAGCAGATCGCCGTAGCTCACTTTTTCCGGATCGAATCCGATGCGGATCGCTTCTGCATGACCGGTTGCGCCGCTGCAGACCTGCTCATAGGTCGGATTAGGACGCGCGCCGCCGGTATAGCCGCTTTCAACCGACTCCACGCCGATCACATCTTTAAAAACCGCTTCGGTACACCAGAAACAGCCGCCTGCGATCACTGCGTATTCGATTGCCATAATGCTTAACTCCTGTCGAGGTCGAGTATGAGAGAGTAGGGACGGCTGCGCGCCTTTTCAACCCGCGCAGGGCAAGATTGGCCAGCGACAGGCTAAATCAGCATCTCAGGTTTAAACTGACCGCTGCGATCCAGCACCCGGTCGCCCATAATGGTAAAGCGGCCTTCGCCGGTATAGTGCAGCGTCGGCGGGAATTCCGGCTCGTCGGCGACGTGGGCTTTAACGATCTCGAAAATAAACAGGTTGTAGTTATCCACCATCGAATCGTCATAGAGCTGGCACTCAAAGCTGGCGAAACACTCATTAATCAGCGGAGCGTTCACCACGCTGGCCGGCTCGGCGGTAAGGCCAAACGCGTCGAACTTATCCAGCTTGTCGCCGTGGCTGTTGCCAATAGCGACCACCTTATCGATCAAATCCGCCGAGGGAACGTTTAGCACGCACTGCCCGCTGTCGCGGATCAACGCGTGACTGTGGTTCATGCTGGAAATCATGCAGCCGACCAGCGACGGCGAAAACTCCAGCACCGTATGCCAGCCGAGCGTCATGATGTCGCTGCGGGTGTCGAACTGCGAGCTGAGCAGCAGCACCGGGCCGGGCTCGAGATATTTACGCGCCTTGCTGACCGGAAAGGCGGTTTTGTGCAGACGTTGACTCATGGCATCTCCTTATTTCGGGGCGATGCCTTTAAGTGTAGAAGCTACAGGTCGATCACCAGCGCTTTACTGCGACTGCGCGAGCAGCAGAGCGCGATTTGTTGAAGCGGCGCAGACTTTTCCGTTTCGGTCTGCACGGTATCGCGATGATCCGCTTCCCCTGACACCACCGGCGTGAGACAGGCGCCGCACAGCCCCATTTCGCAGGAGAGCGGTACCTCGACACCGTTCTCCAGCAGCACGCGGGCGATGGTTTTATCCGCAGGCACCGGCCAGCTGGCGCCGGAAGAGGCCAGCGTGACGATAAAGCTTTCGTCGCCTGCCTGGGTCGGCGTCGGCGCGGCGGCGCTAAAGGTTTCGGTATGCAGCTGCTCCGCTCGCCAGCCGAGCGCCTGCGCCTGCTGCTGGATATGCGTCATAAAGCCCTGCGGTCCGCAGAGATAGAGATGCGTCCCGGGCTCAGGCGCGCGCAGCGCCTCAGGCAGATGCTGACGCGGGCTCTGGCCCTCGGCGCTGCACAGGATCTCGCCGTAGCCGTGGCGGAAGGGCTGCAGCAGCTGGCGCGTCAGGGCCGCATCCTGACGTTGCTTCACATAATAGTGCAGCGAAAAGGGCACGGCGTCCGCTTCAAGCTGCGCCGCCATCGCCAGCAGCGGCGTCAGGCCGATGCCGGCGGCGATAAGCACCACGCGCTGCGCCGCCACCAGCGGAAACAGGTTGCGCGGCGCAGAAATAGTCAGCCGCTGGCCCAGCCGCAGCTGCTGATGAATATAGCGCGAGCCGCCGCGCGAATCGGCGGCCAGCCCGACGCAAATCAGATAGCGATCCTGACGCAGCGGCGAACCGGTGAGCGAATATTGCCGCATCATGCCGTTGCCCAGCTGCAGATCGATATGCGCGCCCGCCTCCCAGCGCGGCAGCGGTTGGCCGTCGTCGCGCACCAGGCTCAGCGCGACGGCGTGGCGTCCCTGACGCGACAAACCATCGATAGTTACCGTAAAAGTCGTCATCTCATCTCCTCGCTACACCAGGAAAAAGTCGCCGTAGCCCTGTTTTTTCAGGCCGCGACGGTAGGCGATAGAGCTGCGGTCGGCGGGAATATGCGCCTCCAGCGTCAGATCGAGCGGCAGGCGCTCCGGCATCTGCGTCTCCACCATCAGCCGATCTTCCTCGAATACCCGATGGTTAAAGGCGTGCACCTCCTCGACCGGAATATGCAGGTCGAAGTTACGCGCGATGGGCGCGAACATCCGCGTTTTACGCGCCGAGACCGGCGAGGCGGCGTTCATAATCACTAAGCGCGCGGCATCGGGGAAATGCACCGTCAGCGTGGCGGTAAAGGGAAGATGCATCTCAAAATGGCGCAGCCACTGGAAGCCCTCCGGCGCCTGCTGATCGGAGCCCGCCGCGAAGTTGGAAACTGAGCTCCAGTAATCCACCGCAAAGCCATACTCCGTCTCGACCGGGTTGTAGGGCGGCACCTCCTGATTGCCGGGATCGGCGAAGGTTTCGCTGTGCACCCATGCGAAATGGGCGACGTCGAGAAACCCCTCGACCTGACGTCCGGCAAAGCCGGCGACGTCGAAAGGAGGACAGGTGATCTGCTGAAAACCGGCGTCGTCCCAGTGCGGCATCTGCGGCAGCGCGGCAGGGTTATCCGCATCCGGCGCGAGGCAGACCCATACCAGCCCAAAACGCACTTCCACGGGAAAGTTAATAAGATTGAGCTTGGCGGGTACCGGCTGGTTGGGGCTGGAGGGAATACGGTTACAGCGGCCATCCTCGCCGAAGCGCAGTCCGTGGTAAGGGCAGATAATGCCGTGCTCGTCGTGAAAGCCGAGCGTCAGCGGCACGCCGCGATGCGGGCAGACATCTTTCGCAGCGACAATCTGCTCATTAATGCGGTAGATCACCAGCTGCTCATCAAGCAGCACCGCTTTCATGGGCGCGGGGCCAACGTCGCACAGGCGCGCCACGGGATGCCAGCAGCGCGCCAGCCGCAGCCAGTCGTCAGGCTCAAAGGTGCAATGGGCGGGAGGCGAAGGTTGTTTCATGGCGATTACCTGTCTGAAGCGCAAGGGAAGATGCGAACATTGTGGACAGAGGTGGGTGCAACGATCCATCATCGTTTTTTCACTAAGGTGTTGCGTTAAACAGTACAGGTCCCTCATGCTCCCTTTTTCACGGTTCTCTCACTACTTTCTCGAGCTGGCGCGCAGCGGCAGCCTGCGCAAGGCGGCGGAACGGCTGCACGTCTCCGCCTCGGCGATTAACCGGCAGATCTTGCAGGCGGAAGAGGAGCTGGGCATGCGGCTGTTCGAGAGGCTGCCGGACGGCATGCGTCTGACCAGCGCCGGCGAGCTGCTGCTGGACGACCTGCGTCGCTGGCAGCGCGAGTACCAGCGCACCCGCCAGCGCTTCGATGAGATTCAGGGACTGCGGCGCGGCCACGTCAGCCTCGGACTGATTCAGGCGCTGAACGAAGGGGCGATTGCCGATGCGCTGTCGCAGATTGCGCAGACGCACCCCTGGCTGCGGCTTGACCTCAGCGTGCACGACAGCGCGCAGATCGGCGAGCAGGTGCGGCTGGCGGAGCTGGATGCCGGACTGGTACTCGATCCGCAGGCGCAGGCCGGGCTGAGCGTGATGGCCTTCGCCGAGCTGCCGATTGGCGTGGTGCTGCCCGCCGGCCACGCGCTCAGCGGGCGCGCGACGCTCTCTACCGGCCAGCTCAGCGCGGAGCGGCATATCATTCCCGGCGCGCCGCTGGTAGTGCATGAGCGGGTCGATATGCTCTACCAGAGGCACAGCCTGCAGCCGGAGAACGTCATTACCTGTAACGACATCCGCCTGATTAAATCGCTGATTAAGCAGGGCAGCGGCATCAGCATGTTGAGCCTGCTGGACGTGATGGATGAGGTGGAGCGGGGGACGCTGAGCTTTGTGCCGCTGCGCGACCCTAACGTGCGGCCGCTGACGCTGGCATTATGCTCCGCGCCGGCGCGTCAGCTGTCGCGCGCCGCTCAGCAGGTGATTCAACATTTGACCGGCGTGATCGAGTCGCTTAACGCGTCGCGCTAAGGTGAATATTTGTCTTAAAATCAGCGGATAGCGCGCGGTGGTCGCACTTTTTGTAAATTAACGTAAAGCGGAAGCCAGCCAGGTTTAGCGCAAAGCGTAATTAGGCTATAAGTCCTCTACCACGCCAACCTGCTTAGGGTTTCACCTTACACGATGATGACTCTGCGACCTCTGCTGACGCTTGTGTTAGCTTCCGCTTTTCTGCTTGGCGGCTGCTCGCGCCATTCTACTGATACCTCCGCACAGAACGATACGCAGGTCAGCGATGGGGGCCAGGGCGATCAGGGCGATCTCATTCCGGTCGTTGCCGCACTGCACGATCAAATGCATACCTGGCACGGCACGCAATATCAGTGGGGCGGCACCGAACTTTCCGGCGTCGACTGCTCCGGCTTTGTCTGGCGCACGCTGAAAGATCGCTTTAATCTGCCGATGGATCGCGTCACCACCACCGAACTGCTGAAGATGGGCAAGCGCATCGCGCCGCGCGATCTGCAGCCGGGCGACCTGGTCTTTTTCCGCATCAAAGGCGGCATGCACGTTGGCTTCTATGATACCGACCAGCACTTTTTCCACGCTTCGGTCAGCCAGGGCGTGGTGCGCTCCGAGCTCAATAATCCTTACTGGCAAAAAGTCTTCTATCAGGCGCGACGCCTGCCGAAAGAGTACAACGCGCAGATCACCCTTAATAAAGGCAGCGGCATGACGCTGGCGCGTAAGTAAGCCTCCTCACCGATCAGAACGCTGCCTTGTTTACCTGTTGGAAACATCATCACGTTAGGCTATGATGTTTCCAACAAGGAAAACGAGAAAGCAGGATGCACATCATCTCAAGAAAAATATTCCTCGAAGCGGCTATAAAGTTCCCAGCCTGTGCCGCCTCGCTGGATGCGACTTACAGGATGCTCAATGGCGGAGAGTTTGCCGATCCAGAGGAGCTGAAATCTTTTTTCCCCTCACTTGACCGGATGAAATATCGGGCTAAATGGTGGGTAATTGATGTTGGCGGCAATAATTTGAGAGTGATGTTTTTCGCTGATTTCGTCGCTAAAAGGATTTTTATCAAGCATATCGTGACACACGCTGAGTATGACAGGCTGGTAAAGCATTATCGGGAGAACAAAGAATGATCGCAGAAGCCATCCAGGCAACGAACGATTTGATCAAAATCGTCCCTTTTTTGGGCGCAAGTCCTTCAAAAGAGGATTACAAGCAGGCGCTGGAGCTGGTGGAGTATCTGGTTGAACATGAGCCGAACAGCCCCTTAATCGACATGCTGGCTGATAAAGTGGCGAAATATGAAAATAACGCGCCTGAATTTGCCGATTTTAATACCCGTACGGCTAATCTACCGGGCGGCGTTGCATTGCTGCGCGTGCTGATGGATCAGCACGGGCTTAATCAGTCATCCTTTGCTGAGGAGATCGGCCAGCGTTCATATGTGAGTCGTATCCTGAAAGGCGATCGCCAGTTGACCGATAAGCACAAAGCCGCGTTGGCAAAACGCTTCAATCTCCCATTCGAAGCGTTTTGCGATAGTTAATGTCGATCTCGCTCAGCAAGCCCGCCTCTCGGCGGGCTTTTCAATCAGTGCCGAACGGCGCAGCCGCACTGGCCCATTTCGCCCAGCGCCGCTTTGCCCTGATGAGAGTGGCGCACCCGCAGTTCGCCGCGACGCCAGGCGCCATCCTCTTCCGCGCGATTGAGCAGCAGACGGTTTAGCGCTTCCGTTACCCGCAGCGCGCGCGGCTGCGCCCAGCTCGTCAGATGCCAGGTCGAGGCGCCTGCCTCAATGCAATCACCAAATCCCACCACGGCGATATGCGCACCCTGACCAAAGTCCCGCACCGCCTGCAGCGCGCCGAACGCCAGCCGGTCGCTGTCGCAGAAGAGCGCCTGGATGCGCTCCGAGGCGCGGGCGCGCTTCAGGTAGGCGAGCATCGCCTGATAGCCGCTGTCGCGCTCATCGCCCGCGTCAGCGGCGATGAGCGACTGATCCAGGCGTTTATCCGCCGCCGCTAAAACGCTGCAGAAACCGTCGATGCGGGCGGGATCGGCGCAGCACGACTGTTGCAGATAGCCGAAACGCTGGTGGCCCTGCGCCAGCAGCAGCCGACCCATCTCCGCGCCGGCAACAAAGCCGTCCAGATTCAGCTCATCCAGCGCGAACAGCGGAATCGGCCCGGCAGCGGCGCGAAACGCATCGCTAAACGGACCGGAAAGATGCAGCGCGCCGCTCAGCAGCGGCGCCAGCTGGCGCGCGCGTTCATCGCCGGCGTCGACCAGCAGCGCCGCGCAGCCGCGCGCGTTAAGCTGCCGGTTCACTTCCTGCAGCAGCGCCGCCGTCTGCGGATGGCTGAAATCATGGCTCAGCACGCCAATGGTTTTACAGGTGTTGTTATACATTCAGAAGACCCTGTTGAGGTGAGTAGAGGTCTCTGTACCATAAAGGATGCGGCGCGTATTTCACAATGGCTCTGCGGCTGCCAGCTGCAGTTCGCGCCTGCCCAGCGTGCGGGTCGCCAGCACCGACTGCTGGGCGTACAGGCTCGCCTGCTCAACCGCCTGGCTAAGCGATGCCCCACCCAGCAGGCGGGCGGTCAGCTCGGCGGTAAAGAGATCGCCGGTGCCTTTGGGCGGATTATCGTAGCGCGGGTGCTCGGTGACGAAGGTCTCTTTCGCGGTCACGCAAAACACCTGCATGCTGTGACGCGTCTCGTCGTGCGTGGCGCTGGTCACCACCACCCATTGGGTTTGCGCGCCGAGCAGCGAACGCGCGGCGTCGATAATCTCGGCGTCGCTCTCCAGCGGCGCGTCGCACAGACAGCCCAGCTCAAAGCGGTTCGGCGTCAGGCCGGTCGCCAGCGGCGCAAGCTGTTGCCGATAGTGGAGCGCCAGCTGCGGATCGACGTAGAAACCGCTGTCGTCATCGCCCAGAACCGGATCGATAATCACCGGCATCTGCGGGTTTTTCTCACGCATCAGCCGCAGCCAGCGCGCCAGCGACGCCGCCTTATCGGTGGATTTCAGATAGCCCAGCACCACGGCGCGCGCGGCGCTATCCAGGTTCCGCTCGGCCAGCGCGGTCAAATAGCCTTCAAACCAGGGCTGAGGGATTTCGCCGCCGTAGCAGCTGGCATAGTGGGGCGTATTGCTCAACAGCACCGTAGGGACCGCTACGACCTCCAAGCCATGGCGTCGCAGCGCGGGGACGGCGATGCTGTTGCCTACGCTGCCGTAGACTACCTGAGACTGAACAGAGATGACGTCGATGATTTCGCCATCTGAGGCGTCGGAAACCTGAAACATATTGCGCTCCTTGTTAGCACTCTTCCGCCAGTATACCGCGTGTGAGACGGTCAGCGGCAGGCGGCTCCTCATCGCGCCGCTTCCCTTAGCTCCCTTCAGCCCTTGCCGGACAAAGAGCGGCGCAGTACTAAGCGAAGCGTTAAAAGCAGGATATTGTGCTAAGAACAGGCAAATAATGCCGCGTCGACTGGCAAATATGGCCAGGCCGTCTACACTTAATCGCGACGATGTTTTCAGTCAGGTTGATATGTCTGTGAAGGTTCTAAAACGTAGTGGCGTCTTATCTGAAGTGACTTGCTGGTATCCGCAGTTTTTGCCCTGCACTTTACCCCACGTTCAGCCGTTCCGGCTGTCGCTCCCGCAGACATTCATCCTCGCTAAAACATCCTGCAATGGCGCGTTGACGAGCCAGGCCTCTGACCTGACAAGCCGCGAATCGTACGCGCCCGGATCAACTACAGGAGAAGACACGTGACCCAAGCGGCGAATGAACATGCCTCGCTTCCTGCGCTAAGCGGCGGTCTTTATGCCTTCTTTTTTGACGTAGACGGCACCCTTGCCGCTATTCAGCCGCAGCCTGATGCCGTTTTCATCCCGGAAAAGGTGCGTCAGCAGCTGCAACAGCTTGCCTCTCTGTGTCACGGCGCGCTGGCGCTGGTGTCGGGGCGACCTGTTTCACAGCTCGACGCGCTGGCCGCGCCGTTAATTGCGCCCGCTGCGGGCGTTCACGGCGCAGAGCGTCGCGACGCGCAGGGCGAACAGCACCTTATCCGCCTGGATCCCACGGTCGCCGACGCCTTGCAGCAGCAGCTGCAAGAGGCGATGGCGCGTTGGCCAGGCACGCTACTCGAGGCCAAAGGCATGGCCTTTGCGCTGCATTACCGTCAGGCGATGCAGCATGAACAGGATGTACTTAATCTGGCCGAACAGGCCGTGAAACGCTTTCCGGCGCTGGCGCTTCAGCCGGGGAAATGCGTTGTGGAGATCAAACCGCAGGGAGTCGATAAAGGCGAAGCCGTACGCGCCTTTATGCGCGAAGCGCCCTTTGCCGGTCGTATCCCGGTATTTGTCGGAGACGATCTGACGGATGAGAAAGGATTTATCGCCGTAAACGCCATGCAGGGCATTTCCGTGAAGGTTGGACAAGGTTCCAGTCAGGCGCGCTATCGACTGCCAGACGTCGAGGCGGTTTACGCGTGGCTGGAGCGATTACTATTACAAATAAAACAAGACAATGTCGGTAAGGAGTAAAGGTTATGAGTCGTTTAGTGGTCGTATCTAACCGAATCGCCATTCCTGATGGGAAAAAAGCCAGCGCAGGCGGCCTCGCCGTCGGCATTCTTGACGCGCTGAAAAGCACCGGCGGCCTGTGGTTTGGCTGGAACGGAGAGATCAGCGAATTTTCCGGAGAAGAGGAAGACGAACTGGTACAGGTAGAGCATGACGGCATCTCCTACGCCGCGCTGCCGCTGAGCCAGAACGATTACGATCTGTATTACTGCCAGTTCTCTAATACCGTTATCTGGCCCGCGTTCCACTACCGCCTCGATCTGGTTCAGTTCCAGCGCGAAGCCTGGGACGGTTACTGCCGCGTCAACGAGATGCTGGCGCAGCGCCTGAAGCCGCTGATTAAGCCGGACGACACCCTGTGGATCCACGATTATCATCTGCTGCCGTTCGCCGCCGAACTGCGCAAGCAGGGCGTGAATAACCGCATCGGCTTCTTCCTGCATATCCCGTTCCCGACCCCGGAAATTTTCAACGCGCTGCCGCCGCATCAAGAGCTGCTGGAGATGCTGTGCGAATACGATCTGCTGGGCTTCCAGACCGAATCGGATCGCGTCGCCTTCCTCGACTGCCTCAGCCAGCTGACGCAGCTGCAGAATATGGGCGACAAAAAGCATCGCGCGTTCGGCAATACCTTTATGACCGAGGTCTATCCTATCGGCATTGAGCCGGACAGCATTAAAGAGATGGCCGAAGGTCCGCTGCCGCCGAAAATGGCGGCGATGAAACGCGAGCTGGGCGATGCGAAGAACATTATCGCCTGCGAGCGCCTCGACTATTCCAAAGGGCTGCCGGAGCGATTCCTGGCCTATGAGGCGCTGCTGGAGAACTTCCCCGAGCATCGCGGCAAAATCCGCTATTCGCAGATCGCGCCGACCTCGCGCGGGGACGTGCAGGCGTATCAGGACATCCGTCATCAGCTTGAAACCGAAGCTGGCCGCATCAACGGCAAGTACGGCACGCTGGGCTGGACGCCGCTCTACTATCTGAACCAGCACTTTGACCGCCGTCTGCTGATGAAGATCTTCCGTCTGACCGACGTTGGGCTGGTGACGCCGCTGCGCGACGGTATGAACCTGGTGGCGAAAGAGTATATCGCCGCGCAGGACCCGGACGATCCGGGCGTGCTGGTGCTGTCGCGCTTTGCCGGCGCCGCCAACGAGCTGACCTCGGCGCTGATTGTTAACCCTTACGATCGTGACGAAGTGGCGGCGGCGTTGAATAAGGCGCTGACCATGCCGCGCACCGAGCGTATTTCGCGCTACAACGACATGATGGCAGTGCTGCGTAAGCATGATATCACTCACTGGCGTGAGAGCTTCCTGAAGGATTTGTGGGCTATCCCGCCGCGCAGTGAAGATCACAGCACGGTCAATAAAGTGGCGACATTCCCGAAACTCGCCTGATTTTCACGGTGGCCCGTTTTGACGGGCCGCCGTTTATCATGCTCCTCTCTCTCCTGCCTCAGTCCAGTCCCGCTAAAGCTTTGGATTGTCACCTGACAATACCGACTGATCCGATTTGCCGTTTTAAACCGCAACTGAGAAAAAAAACGCTTTTTTTATGCACGCAGGCCTAAAGTCTGGCGGCGAAATGCCGATAGTTGTAAGTCGTAAAAGTGTCAAATGCACTATTCATTCATATCTCTAATGTAACACATTGTTACATCTGCTGCTCTCTGCTTTACGCCCACCGTTAAAGGTTAACGCTTCGTTGTTAAAACGCGACGAATGTGCGCCCTCTCTCTTTACGCTTCGCTTACTCACTCCAGGAAATATTTGCCCTAAGTAATTAATTTTCCAGAGATTAACAATGCGATTTTTTAGCATATTCTGCTGCTTTGTAGTGTGTCAGCAGCGCCTTGTAGGGTGTTAAAAGCAATGTTAAAAATAATCGATCGACTTTAAGCAGCGATGAAAGATATATCGGGTCCATAAGGGGAATAAGCCCTTTGTTAGGACGAAATATAAATGAAACAAAGCGAATTTGTGCAAAAAACAGACAAAGTAAAAGCGTCACTGAAGGGTTCAGGAAAAAATTTGCCTTAAAAGTGTGACGCAGATCACACTTTATCTAAAATTTCACGGTCCTGTCGTTGTATGTGTAAATCAGACGGGATAGATTTGCGTTGTTTTAGGAATAGTCTTAAAAAATGTAAAAAGACGTCACGGAAGAGCGCAATAATTTAAAAAAGAATGGCCCTGGGGTTTTGACTAACACTGTAAATATGTCGTTCAGGACATGAGGCAGACTTCAGAGTACGTTTGGTTTTTGGCTGTAAATTTTTGCCATCTTTAGATCTAACAACCAGCAACCCGTAACGCAGAGGGTTTTTCTGCGATGCTCTCACGTCGCGTCTGTCAGGATGGAAAAAATGGGTACATCTGATTTACTAAAACATATTTATGATATCAATCTGTCGTATTTACTGCTTGCACAGCGATTAATTAACCAGGAAAAAGCTTCTGCAATGTTTCGCCTCGGAATTGATGAAGAGATGGCTAACGCATTGTCGCAATTAACTCTGCCGGAAATGGTAAAGTTAGCGGAAACCAATCAGTTGGTTTGCCAGTTTCGCTTTAACGATCACGCTATTATTAATCGCCTGACGCAGGAATCTCGCGTGGATGATTTACAACAAATCCACACCGGAATTTTATTATCTAGCCGTTTACTGCGTAATGTTTCTAAAGATGAGACGCCGGCGAAGAAGAGGGCGATGTAAATGTCGGAAAAGAGCATTGTTCAGGAAGCGCGCGATATTCAACTCGCGATGGAATTAATTACGCTCGGCGCACGTTTGCAAATGCTGGAAAGCGAAACCCAGTTAAGTCGCGGCCGCTTAATTAAGCTTTATAAAGAGCTGCGCGGCAGTCCGCCGCCGAAGGGCATGCTGCCTTTTTCGACCGACTGGTTTATGACGTGGGAGCAGAATATCCACGCTTCTATGTTCTGCAACGCCTGGCAGTTTATGCTGAAAACCGGCATGGCGACCGGCGTTGACGCGGTAATCAAAGCTTACCGCCTCTATCTCGAACAGTGTCCGCAATCGGACGAGGGCCCGCTGTTGGCGCTGACGCGCGCCTGGACCCTGGTGCGATTCGTTGAAAGTAATATGCTCGAACTGGCCGACTGCAAAAGCTGCAACGGCAGTTTCATCAACCATGCGCATCAGCCGGTCGGCAGCTTTGTCTGCAGCCTGTGCCAGCCGCCGTCGCGCGCGGTAAAAAGACGTAAACTTTCTACAGATTCTGCCGATACCTTTCCACAACTGCTGGATGAACAGGTTAAACACGCCGTTTAAGTTTGTTCGCATCGTGGAAAGTCATCCAGCAGCGGGTATCCCCCGCTGCTTTTTTTTTGCCCACGATTTGAATAGCGCCTGCGGCTCTCTGGCTTAACTTCCACCAACACGTTACGGACGTAAGGATGTTCTAGTGCTGATCTTATTGGGTTATATCATTGTTGTCGCATCCGTGTTGGGCGGATATGCGCTGGTGGGTGGTCACCTGGGCGCGCTTTACCAGCCGTCAGAGCTGTTAATTATCGGCGGGGCCGCCCTTGGCGCTTTTTTCGTCGGCAACAACGGCAAGTCAATTAAAAAGACGGTAAAAGCGCTGCCGAAGCTGATGCGCGGCTCGAAATATAATAAATCCCTTTATATGGATTTAATGGCGCTGCTCTATCGCCTGATGGCCAAGTCGCGCCAGCAGGGCATGCTGTCGCTGGAGCGCGATATTGAAGATCCGGCACAGAGCGAAATTTTTGCTAATTATCCGCGTATTCTCGCCGATAAACAGCTGGTGGATTTTATTACCGATTATCTGCGTCTGATGGTCAGCGGCAACATGAACGCCTTTGAGATCGAGGCGCTGATGGATGAAGAGATTGAAACCTACGAACATGAATGCGAAGTGCCAGCGCAAAGTTTATCCGCCGTCGGCGACGGCCTGCCAGCCTTCGGCATCGTGGCGGCGGTAATGGGCGTGGTGCACGCGCTGGCCTCAGCGGACCGTCCGGCCGCCGAGCTGGGCGCGCTGGTGGCGCACGCGATGGTAGGGACCTTCCTCGGCATCCTGCTGGCGTACGGCTTTATCTCGCCGCTGGCGTCGGTGCTGCGCCAGAAATGCGCTGAAAACACCAAGATGATGCAGTGCATCAAGGTCACGCTGCTCTCCAGCCTGAACGGTTATGCGCCGCAGATCGCGGTGGAGTTTGGCCGTAAGACCCTTTACTCCGCGGAGCGTCCGTCGTTCAGCGAACTGGAGGAGCACGTACGTAACGCGAAGAACCCGGCGAAACAGACTTCGGACGAAACTGCATGAAGAACAGCAACCGTCCCATCATCGTCGTCAAAAAGCGCAAGCATAAAGGACACGAAGGCGGTCACGGCTCCTGGAAGATCGCCTATGCCGACTTTATGACGGCGATGATGGCCTTCTTTATGGTGATGTGGCTGCTCTCAATCTCCAGCCCGCAGGAGCTGGTGCAGATCGCCGAATATTTTAAAACGCCGCTGAAGGTCGCGATGACCGGCGGCAAACGCAGCAGCGACAGCGAAAGCCCGATTCCAGGCGGCGGCGACGACGCGACGCGCATAAAAGGCGAAGTGAAAAAGGTCGTCAATATGGATGAGCAGAAGCGCAAGCTCGACGAGATTCGCCTGAATCGCCTGCGCGAAAAGCTGGACCAGCTGATCGAAGCGGATCCTCGTCTGAAAACGCTGCGTCCGCATCTGATCATCAACATGGTGGAAGAGGGGTTGCGCATCCAGATTATCGACAGTCAGAACCGGCCGATGTTTAAAACCGGCAGCGCTGAAGTCGAGCCCTATATGCGCGATATCCTGCGCGGCATTGCGCCGCTGCTTAACGATATTCCAAACCGCATCAGCCTGGCGGGCCATACCGACGACTTTCAGTACGCGAATGGCGATCGCGGCTATAGCAACTGGGAGCTTTCCGCCGATCGCGCCAACGCCTCGCGTCGCGAGCTGGTAATGGGCGGGCTCGACGGCGGCAAAATACTGCGCGTGGTCGGCATGGCCGACACCATGAAACTGAAAAATCGCGTCGGTAACGATGCCGTAAACCGCCGCATTAGCCTGCTGGTGTTGAACCATGACACCGAAGCGGCGATTGAAAAAGAGAACGCCGAGAGCGACGCCGTACAGGTGAGCGATCCGGCGGCCATAGAAAAGATTACCGCGCCGCCTGTGCCGCAAGGCAGCAGCCCGGTAACCACAACAGCCCCCTCACAGCCGAGGTGATCCCGTGAGCATGGACATCAGCGATTTTTACCAGACGTTTTTCGATGAGGCCGATGAGCTGTTAGCTGATATGGAGCAGCATCTGCTGGGGCTCGATCCCCAGGAGCCAGACTCCGAGCAGCTAAATGCCATTTTCCGCGCCGCCCATTCGATAAAAGGCGGAGCCGGAACCTTTGGTTTTACGGTTTTGCAGGAAACTACCCACATTCTGGAAAATATTCTGGATGGTGCTCGTCGCGGCGAGATGCAGCTCAGCACCGACATCATCAACCTGTTTTTGGAAACCAAAGATATTATGCAGGAACAGCTCGATGCCTATAAAACCGCGCAGGAGCCTAACGCGGAAAGCTTTAACTACATCTGCGAAGCGCTGCGTCAGCTGGCGTTAGAAGCGAAAGGCCTGCCGGTCGCCGCACCGGCTGTTGCCGCCGCCGCGCCAGCCGTGCAGAGCGCGCCAGCCAGCAGCGGCCTGCGCGTGAAGCTGGTCGACCTGAAAGAGAAAGAGATCGATCTGATGCTGGAGGAGCTGGGCAATCTCGGCAGCCTGAGCAACGTGGTTAAAGGCAGCGATTTCCTTGAGGCGAGCATCGACGGCGTCAGCAAAGACGACATCGTGGCGGTGCTTTGCTTCGTGATCGAAGAGGCGCAGATCCGCTTCCCGGATGCTGACGCCGCGCCGGTCGCGGAGGTGGTGCCGGTCGCCGCGCCTGCGCCGGTCGCAGAAGCCGCGCCAGTGCAGAGCGCCAGCGTCAGCGAACTGCCGGTGGCGAAGCGTGAAGGCAAACGTGCCGCCGCGCCGGCTAAAACCAGCGAATCAAGCAGCATCCGCGTCGCGGTAGAGAAGGTCGATCAGCTGATCAACCTGGTCGGCGAACTGGTGATTACCCAGTCGATGCTGGCGCAGCGCTCGGGCGAACTTGATCCGGTGGCGCACGGCGACCTGCTGAATAGTATGGGCCAACTGGAGCGCAACGCGCGCGATCTGCAGGAATCGGTGATGTCGATCCGTATGATGCCGATGGAGTATGTCTTCAGCCGCTTCCCGCGCCTGGTGCGCGACCTGGCGAGCAAGCTGGGCAAAGAGGTGGAGCTGACGCTGCTCGGCAGCTCTACCGAACTCGACAAGAGCCTGATCGAACGCATTATCGATCCGTTAACGCATCTGGTGCGCAACAGCCTGGATCACGGCATCGAAGCGCCGGAAAAACGCCTGGCGGCGGGCAAGGTCGCCACCGGCAACCTGACGCTGTCGGCGGAACATCAGGGCGGCAACATCTGCATCGAAGTCTCTGACGACGGCGCCGGTCTGAACCGCGAGCGCATTCTCGCCAAAGCGCTCTCGTCCGGCCTGCCGGTCAGCGAAAACATGAGCGACGAAGAGGTCGGCATGCTGATCTTCGCCCCCGGCTTTTCCACCGCTGAGCAGGTCACCGACGTGTCGGGCCGCGGCGTTGGCATGGATGTGGTTAAGCGAAACATCCAGGAGATGGGCGGCCATGTGGAGATCGCCTCGAAGCAGGGCAAAGGCACCACTATCCGTATTCTGCTGCCGCTGACGCTGGCAATCCTCGACGGCATGTCGGTGCGCGTGGCGGACGAAGTCTTTATTCTGCCGCTTAACGCGGTGATGGAATCCCTGCAGCCGCGCGGCGAAGAGCTGAAGCCGCTGGCGGGCGGCGAATGCGTGCTGGAAGTGCGCGGCGAATACCTGCCGCTGGTCGAGCTGTGGAACGTGTTTGACGTGCAGGGCGCGAAAACCGAGGCGACGCAGGGCATCGTGGTGATCCTGCAGAGCGCCGGCAAACGCTACGCGCTGTTGGTCGATCAGCTTATTGGCCAGCATCAGGTGGTGGTGAAAAACCTCGAGAGCAACTATCGCAAGGTGCCTGGCATCTCTGCCGCCACCATCCTCGGCGACGGCAGCGTCGCGCTGATCGTTGACGTGTCGGCGCTGCAATCGCTCAACCGTGAAAAACGTGTGGCCGGCGCGGCCGCCTGACTGATAACAAAAGGGTAGAAACATGACTGGAATGGCAACCGTGACCAAAATCGCCGGCGAAACCGTCGGCCAGGAGTTCCTGGTATTTACGCTGGGAGACGAAGAGTACGGTATCGATATTCTTAAGGTGCAGGAGATCCGCGGCTACGATCAGGTCACGCGCATCGCCAACACGCCGGAGTTTATCAAGGGCGTTACCAATCTGCGCGGCGTCATCGTGCCGATTATCGATCTGCGCGTGAAGTTTTCCCAGCCGGATGTCGAGTACAACGACAACACCGTGGTGATCGTGCTGAATCTGGAGCATCGCGTGGTCGGCATCGTGGTGGACGGCGTCTCTGACGTGCTGTCGCTGACGCAGGATCAGATCCGTCCTTCGCCGGAATTCGCCGTGACCATGTCGACCGAGTACCTGACCGGTCTCGGCGCGCTCGGCGAGCGCATGCTGATTCTGGTGGACATCGAGAAGCTGCTGAGCAGCGAAGAGATGGCGCTGATGGATACGCTGCGCAGCGCGTAAGCCGCTTTTTCACGAGCCGGGATCAAGCCGGCTCGTTATTATTTGTTTTAAAAACAACAATATGCGCATTTTATTTATCCCGCCTTGCGCTAAATATATCCCGTGTTCTGCCGATACCTTTACTGCTTGATCTCCTACTTCTCCAGGGCTTCCTTATGCTAACCAAAATTCGTGTCGTCACCAGCTTGCTGCTGGTGTTATTGATGTTCGGCCTGTTCCAGGCATTCTCAGGGGCAGTGTTCTTCTCTGCATTGAGCGATGATAAAACCAGCTTCAACGTATCGCAGCTCGCCAGTAAAAATCTGCAGGCGCTTAACGACGCCTATATGAGCCTCAACCAGAGCCGCGTCGTGCTGACGCGTATTCAGCTGCGCATCGCCAACAGTAAGGTGGATGGCAGCACGCCGGATATCGCCTCGCTGTTTACCGACAGCCAGCATTTCCAGCAGGTTGCGGCGACCAATTTCGATCTGTTTAAAACCACGCCGGACACCCCGGGACAAGACGCGGCGCTCAACAACCGTCTGATGGACGCCTACGGCGCCTATGCGACCGCGCTGACCCAGCTGCAAGCCGCGCTGCAGGTTAACAATCTCGTCGAGGCGGGCAAGGCGCCGGTGGCGCCGAACCAGAACGCCTTCCTGCAGATCTATACCGACTGGCGCGCCAACCAGGCGCACCTTTCTGAACTGGGCGTGGAGAAAAACGCCAGCGCCTACACGCGCATGCTCTGGATCCTCGGCACCATCATGGCGCTGGTGGTGGTAGTTATCGCGCTCTGCTGGATTGGCCTGCGCCGCGTGCTGATCAATCCGCTGAACGCCAATATCGCCCACATCCAGCAGATTGCGCAGGGCGACCTGACGCAGCGGATCCACGCGGAAGGACGCAATGAGATGAGTCAGCTGGCCGCCAGCCTGCACGAGATGCAGCAGGCGCTGGTGCATACCGTCAGCAACGTGCGCGACGGCTCAGACGCCATCTTTACCGGCGCCAGCGAAATCTCCGCAGGCAACAACGATCTTTCCGCCCGCACTGAAGAGCAGGCGGCGTCGCTGGAGCAGACCGCCGCCAGCATGGAGCAGCTTACCGCCACGGTGAAACAGAACGCCGAGAACGCCCGCCAGGCGTCGCAGCTGGCGCTGAGCGCCTCGGAAACGGCGCAGAAAGGCGGCAGCGTGGTGGACGGGGTGGTGAAAACCATGAGCGACATCGCGGGCAGTTCGAAGAAGATCGCCGATATCACCAGCGTCATCGACGGCATCGCCTTCCAGACCAACATTCTGGCGCTGAACGCGGCGGTGGAAGCGGCGCGCGCGGGCGAACAGGGCCGCGGTTTCGCCGTGGTGGCGGGCGAAGTACGCAGCCTGGCGCAGCGCAGCGCGCAGGCGGCGAAAGAGATCAAATCGCTGATCGAAGACTCGGTAAACCGCGTCAATGCCGGCTCGCAGCTGGTGGGCACCGCGGGCGACACCATGAGCGAGATCGTCAGCGCGGTCACGCGCGTCACCGACATCATGGGCGAGATCGCCTCGGCGTCGGACGAGCAGAGCCGCGGCATCGACCAGGTCGGTCAGGCAGTGACGGAGATGGATCGCGTCACCCAGCAGAACGCCTCGCTGGTAGAGGAGTCCGCCGCCGCCGCCGCCTCGCTGGAGTCGCAGGCGAGCCGTCTGAGCCAGTCGGTGGCGGTCTTCAAGATCCCGCGCGCGGCGGCAGCGGCTGCTGGCACCCGACACGCCCAGATCGCGGCACCTGCGCTCAGCCCGGCCGCCGCGCCGCGCAAAGCGCTGGCCGCGCCAGGCAGCGACGCCAACTGGGAAACCTTCTGATCGGATACTCCGCTTAATATGCCGGGCAGCCGCCCGGCTTGTTACACCCTTCTACATTAAACCGCGCTTTAAAAACCTACATAACTGTAAAAACCGTTAAAGAGGCTCAGATCTGATGGCCGCGCGCCGATAGAGAGCCTGCACGTTTTTTTTATGACTCCCGGGAAAATATATGTTGAAACGAATCAAAGTGGTGACCAGCCTGATCGCCGTGCTGGCTATCTTTAGCCTGCTGCAGCTGACGTCGGGCGGGCTCTTCTGGTCCGCGCTGCAGAAAGATAAAGAGGCCTTCGCGCTGGCGCAGGTCTCCACCAGCAACGTCACGGCGATGACCGACGCCTGGATCGCGCTGAATCAGACGCGCATTACCCTCAACCGCGCCATGCTGCGGCTGCAGAGCAGCACGGCGGCCCAGATGAACGGCGGCCCGTTAGACGAGCTGGTGAAGCAGACCGAGCAGCAGCTGGCGCAGGCCGATCGCCATTTCAAAGTCTATTACGATCTTCCGTCGACGCCGGGTCTTGAGGTGGCGTTGCGCGACCGTCTTGAAGCGCAGTACGCCAGCTATCACGACGGCCTGGCCGGAATGCTGGAGCGCCTGAAGGCGCGCGATCTGCAGGGCATGTTCCGCTTCAATATCGAACAGACCCAGAACACGATGCAGGCGGCCTATGGCGAATGGCGCGCGAGGCAGACCACGCTCGCCGCCCAGGGCGCAGAGCAGAACCAGCGCGCCTTTACCCAGATGATGTGGCTGCTGGCGGCGGTAGCACTGCTGGTGATCGGCGTGGTCGTCGCCTGCTGGTTCGGCCTGCGTCACGTGCTGATCCAGCCGCTGCGCCAGCTGCTGATCCATATCCGTACCATTGCGGCGGGCGATCTCACCCAGCCAATTGCGGTGGAAGGGCGCAACGAGATGAGCCAGCTGGCGAATGGCCTGCAGGAGATGCAGCAGGCGCTGGTCAGCACCGTCAGCAACGTGCGCGACGGCTCCGACGCCATTCTGAGCGGCGCCAGCGAAATCGCGGCGGGCAACAACGATCTCTCCGCTCGCACCGAACAGCAGGCGGCGTCGCTGGAGCAGACCGCCGCCAGCATGGAGCAGCTTACCGCCACGGTGAAACAGAACGCCGAGAACGCGCGCCAGGCGTCCCAGCTGGCGCTGAGCGCCTCGGAAACCGCGCGCAAAGGCGGCAACGTGGTGGATGGCGTGGTGAAAACCATGAGCGACATCGCCGGCAGCTCGAAGAAGATCGCCGATATCACCGGCGTTATCGACGGCATCGCCTTCCAGACCAATATCCTGGCGCTGAACGCGGCGGTGGAAGCGGCGCGCGCGGGCGAGCAGGGCCGCGGCTTCGCCGTGGTGGCGGGCGAAGTGCGCAGCCTGGCGCAGCGCAGCGCCCAGGCGGCGAAAGAGATTAAATCGCTGATCGAAGACTCGGTGAACCGCGTCAATGCCGGCTCGCAGCTGGTGGGCACCGCAGGCGATACCATGAGCGAAATCGTCGGCGCGGTGACGCGCGTCACCGACATCATGGGTGAAATCGCCTCGGCGTCGGACGAGCAGAGCCGCGGCATCGACCAGGTCGGGCAGGCGGTGACGGAGATGGATCGCGTCACGCAGCAGAACGCCTCGCTGGTAGAGGAGTCCGCCTCGGCGGCCGCCTCGCTGGAAGATCAGGCGAGCCGCCTCAGCCAGTCGGTGGCGGTGTTTAACATTCCACGCGCTGCGCAGACGGTTCGCGCGGCGTCGCGCGCGGTGCCGGCTGCGCCGGTACGCAAGGCGCTGACCGCGCCAGCGAGCGGCGATAACTGGGAAACCTTTTAACCCGCAACACACTGCCCGCAGGGAAGCGGGCCTCTTCGATCCCGCCTGTTGCCGCGCCCATTTTCATTTTCACTCCAGCTGGTCCAACCCCGCGCTTCCTGCATAAAGATCCCCTCGCTGAGGCCGATAACTGGTGAGATCCGCCAACCAATGAGGTGTTTATGTTTAATCGAGTACGCGTTATCTCCGGGCTGCTGGGTGTGCTGGCGCTGTTTGTTCTGCTCCAGCTGGTTTCCGGAAGCGCTTTTTTCAATACGGTAAAAGCTGACAAAGAGAATTTTGCTTATAACCAGCGTCTCGCGACGCTACAGCAGGCGATGGGCACCTCATGGGTTTCCCTGGTACAGGCGCGCAACACCCTGAACCGGGCTGGCATCCGCTACCTGCTGGACAGCCAGCAGGCCGGCTCCGGCGCGACGGTGCAGGATCTGGTGGCGCTGGCCAACCAGGAGCTGAAGGTCGCCGATCAGGGCTTCGCCGACTTTAACGCCAACCTGTCGGAAAAGGGGAAAACCGCCGAGAACGTGCTGACGCTGCAGGCGAACTATAAAGCCTACCGCGACGCGCTGACCGAGCTGACCGGCTTCCTTGCCGCCGGTAACTTCAAGGGCTTTGTCGACCAGCCGACTCAGGGTTTTCAGGATAAGTTTGAAAACGATTACAACGCCTGGCAGAGCCATAACCAGCTGCTGGCGAAGCAGGGCATCGACGCCAATAACGCCGCTTACAATCACGCCATTCTCATGGCGATCGGCCTGGTGATCGCCTCGCTGCTGATCAGCCTGCTGGTCTGGACGGTCATGCGCGGCGCGCTGATCGGTCCGCTGAAGCTGAGCATCGAGCATATCCGCCATATCGCACGCGGCGACCTGACGCAGCCGATTACCTACAGCGTTCGTAACGAGCTGGGCGACCTGCTTGAGGCCCTGCAGGAGATGCAGCAGGAGCTGGCGCGCACCGTTTCCACCGTGCGCGACGGCGCGGACGCCATCTACACCGGCGCCAGCGAAATCGCCATCGGCAATAACGATCTCTCGTCCCGCACCGAAGAGCAGGCGGCGTCGCTGGAGCAGACCGCCGCCAGCATGGAGCAGCTTACCGCCACGGTGAAGCAGAACGCCGAGAACGCCCGTCAGGCGTCGCAGCTGGCGCTGAGCGCCTCGGAAACCGCGCAGAAGGGCGGCAAAGTGGTGGACGGCGTGGTGAAAACCATGAGCGACATCGCCGGCAGCTCGAAGAAAATCGCCGATATCACCAGCGTTATCGACGGCATCGCCTTCCAGACCAACATTCTGGCGCTGAACGCGGCGGTGGAAGCGGCGCGCGCGGGCGAGCAGGGCCGCGGATTCGCCGTGGTGGCGGGCGAAGTGCGCAGTCTGGCGCAGCGCAGCGCGCAGGCGGCGAAAGAGATTAAAGCGCTGATCGAGGACTCCGTGGCGCGCGTCGATACCGGCTCGGTGCTGGTAGAGAGCGCAGGCGAGACCATGCATGACATCGTCAGCGCGGTGACGCGCGTCACCGACATCATGGGCGAGATCGCCTCGGCGTCGGACGAGCAGAGCCGCGGCATCGATCAGGTCGGCCTCGCGGTGACGGAGATGGATCGCGTTACTCAGCAGAACGCCGCGCTGGTGGAAGAGTCCGCTTCGGCGGCCGCCTCGCTGGAAGATCAGGCCAGCCGACTGAAACAGGCGGTTTCTGTGTTCAATATTGGTAAAGAATTTGTCGCCCAGGCCGTTAACAGAACTACGGCGTCGAAAAGTTTACGACTGGACGCGCCGGCTGCGGCCTCCCGCGCGCCGGCTGTTCGCAGCGACGACAACTGGGAAACCTTTTAATCGCCTGGATGGTCGGGCCGGCGGCAACGCCGCCCGACATAGCAGCAGAATTTAATGAATTAAGTACAGTGCCAGGTGACCTGAAATGAAGAAATCGACGTTACTGGATCAAACCGAAGCGACCACGCTGCTCTCGCAGATGGTGCAGCGTCTGCCGCTTTCGGATACACACTTTCGTCGTATCAGCCAGCTGATCTATCAGCGCGCTGGCATTGTGCTGGCCGACCACAAGCGCGAAATGGTTTACAACCGCCTGGTGCGTCGTCTGCGCACGCTGAACATCGATGACTTCGGCCGCTATCTGGCGCTGCTGGAGAACGACGTCAACAGCGCAGAGTGGCAGGCCTTTATCAACGCGTTGACCACCAACCTGACGGCGTTTTTCCGCGAGGCGCACCACTTCCCCATTCTGGCGGAACACGCGCGCAAGCGCGCGGGCAGCTTCAACGTCTGGTGCGCCGCCGCCTCGACCGGTGAGGAGCCTTACTCGATCGCCATGACGCTGGCGGAAACGCTTGGCGCCGGACCGGGCAAGTTCCAGGTGCACGCCAGCGATATCGATACCCAGGTGCTGGAGAAGGCGATTTCCGGCGTCTATCGCCAGGAAGAGCTGCGTACGCTGTCGCAACAGCAGATGCAGCGCTTTTTCCTGCGCGGCACCGGCCCGCATGACGGCATGGTGCGAGTGCGTCCGGAACTGGCGAACAGCGTCAACTTCGCCCAGCTTAACCTGCTGGCGAACGAGTGGGCGCTGCCGGGGCCCTTCGATGCGATCTTCTGCCGCAACGTAATGATCTATTTCGATAAAGAGACGCAGGAAAAGATCCTGCGCCGTTTTGTTCCCCTGCTGAAGCCGGGCGGACTGCTGTTTGCCGGTCATTCAGAGAACTTTAGTCAGATCAGCAAAGAGTTCTGGCTGCGTGGACAAACCGTCTATGGACTGACGAAGGAAAGATGATGAGCAAAATCACCGTAATGTGCGTGGACGACTCCGCGCTGATGCGCCAGTTGATGACCGAAATCATCAACAGTCATCCCGATATGGAGATGGTGGCGACAGCGCCCGATCCGCTGGTCGCCCGCGATTTAATCAAGCAGTACAACCCGCAGGTGCTGACGCTGGATGTGGAGATGCCGCGCATGGACGGCCTCGACTTTCTCGAGAAGCTGATGCGTCTGCGTCCGATGCCGGTGGTGATGGTGTCGTCGCTGACCGGCAAAGGCTCGGAGATCACCCTGCGCGCGCTGGAGCTCGGGGCGGTGGATTTCGTCACCAAGCCGCAGCTCGGCATCCGCGAAGGGATGCTGGCCTACAGCCAGATGATCGCCGACAAGATCCGCGCGGCGGCGCGCGCGCAGCTGCACGCCCGTCCGATGATGCCGGCGCCGGTGACCCTAAAGGCTGGGCCGCTGCTGAGCAGCGAAAAGCTGATCGCCATCGGCTCTTCCACTGGCGGCACCGAAGCGATTCGCCACGTGCTGCAGCCGCTGCCGCCGACCAGTCCGGCGCTGATGATCACCCAGCATATGCCGCCGGGCTTTACCAAATCCTTCGCCGATCGCCTGAACAAGCTCTGTCAGATCACGGTGAAAGAGGCGGAGGACGGCGAGCGCATCCTGCCTGGTCACGCCTACATCGCCCCTGGCGCGATGCATATGGAGCTGGCGCGCAGCGGCGCCAACTATGTAGTGAAACTGAATGAAGGCCCGCCGGTGAACCGCCACAAACCCTCTGTGGACGTGCTGTTCAAATCGGTGGCCATCAACGCCGGACGTAACGCGGTGGGCGTCATCCTCACCGGCATGGGCAACGACGGCGCGGCGGGCATGCTGGAAATGCATCGCGCCGGCGCCTGGACCATCGCGCAGAGCGAAGCCTCCTGCGTGGTCTTTGGAATGCCGCGAGAAGCCATCGCCAGCGGCGGTGTGAGCGAAGTCGTGGATTTAGGCAACATCAGCCAGCATATGCTGGCAAAAATTAGCGCCGGACAGGCACTGCGTATTTAACAGGCCCGTCCTGCCGGGCGAGATAACACAGGAGTAATTATGGCTGATAAAAACATGCGCTTTTTGGTGGTGGACGACTTCAACACGATGCGTCGTATTGTGCGTAACCTGCTGAAAGAGCTGGGTTTCAATAACGTCGAAGAAGCGGAAGATGGCGTAGACGCTCTCGGCAAGCTGAAAGCGGGCGGTTTCGACTTCGTGATCTCCGACTGGAACATGCCGAACATGGATGGCCTGCAGCTGCTGCAGACCATTCGCGCCGACGCCGCGCTGGGCAAGCTGCCGGTGCTGATGGTGACCGCGGAAGCGAAGAAAGAGAACATTATCGCCGCCGCACAGGCTGGCGCCAGCGGCTACGTGGTGAAGCCTTTCACCGCTGCCACGCTGGAAGAGAAGTTAGGCAAGATCTTCGAAAAACTGGGCATGTAAGGAGATGTGATGAGCGACCTTCCGAAACCAACTGAGGATGCCTCGGCACACGATATCATTTCTCGCATTGGCTCTCTGACGCGCATGCTGCGCGACAGTTTGCGCGAGCTGGGGCTGGATAAAGCCATCGCCGATGCGGCTGAAGCCATTCCCGATGCGCGCGATCGTCTGGATTATGTGGTGCAGATGACGGCGCAGGCCGCCGACCGTGCGCTGAACTGCGTCGAAGCGGCGCAACCGCATCAGGATAAAATGGAAGCCGGGGCAACCCAGCTGAAAGGGCGTTGGGACCAATGGTTTGAAAACCCGATTGAACTGGCCGATGCGCGGGAGTTGGTGACGGATACGCGCGAATTCCTCAGCGAAGTGCCAGAGCATACCGCCTTTACCAACAAGCAGCTGCTTGAAATCATGATGGCGCAGGATTTCCAGGACCTGACCGGTCAGGTTATCAAGCGCATGATGGATGTGATCCAGGAGATTGAGCGCCAGCTGTTGATGGTGCTGCTGGAGAACATGCCGGAAGTCAGCGCCGAGAAGCGTCAGGAGGGCACCAGCCTGCTGAATGGTCCGCAGATTCACGCCGATGCGCCGGGCGTGGTGGCGAACCAGGATCAGGTTGACGACCTGCTGGATAGCTTAGGGTTCTGACCCTGCGTCGCCAGCCGCCAGGCTGGCGGCCTCTTGTGATAAGCGGGACCGCCCTCCAGCGGTCTCGTTCCCCTTTCCCAAACTCATCCGCCAAAGAACGCCTCTTTTCCCCGTTTTATCTTCGCTTTAACCAAAGCCAAATTTGGCATTCTATGCTCAGAATTCCTACCCACTGAGGTTTGTCGTGGCTGAAGAGAGCGACGAGGACAAAACAGAATCGCCCACACCCCACCGACTTGAAAAAGCGCGTGAAGAGGGGCAGATTCCGCGTTCGCGCGAGCTGACGTCGGTGCTGATGCTGCTGGCGGGACTGATGATCCTCTGGCTGGGCGGCACGCTGATGGCGCGCCAGCTGGCGGCGATGGTCGCCTCCGGGCTGCGTTTCGACCACAGCATGGTGAACGACAGCAAGCTGATTATCGGCCATATCAGCAGCCTGATCGGCCAGGCGGTTATGGCGCTGCTGCCGCTAATGGGCGGGCTGGTGCTGGTGGCGATCGCCGCGCCGATGCTGCTGGGCGGCATTGTCATCAGCGGCAAATCGATCAAGATGGACTTTAAAAAGCTCAATCCGCTGCCTGGCTTCGCCCGCATGTTCGCCGCGCAGGCCTGGACCGAGCTCTTCAAGGGCATCCTGAAGGCGATTCTGGTGGGCAGCGTCGGCGGCTGGTACATCTGGTCGCACTGGCCAGAGATGCTGCGGCTGATCAGCCAGTCTCCCACCAATGCGCTGATGCACGGGCTGGGGATGATCGCCGCCTGCTGCGCGCTGGTGATCCTCGGCCTGATCCCGATGGTGGGCTATGACGTTTTCTGGCAGCTCTACAGCTACTACAAAAAGCTGCGCATGTCGCGCCAGGAGATCCGCGACGAATTCAAACAGCAGGAAGGCGACCCGCACGTCAAAGGACGCATTCGCCAGGCGATGCGCGCCGCCGCGCGCCGCCGCATGATGTCCGATGTGCCTAAGGCGGACGTGATCGTGACCAACCCGACGCACTACTCGGTGGCGCTGCAGTACAACGAGAACAAGATGAGCGCGCCGAAAGTGGTGGCGAAAGGGGCGGGCGAGGTGGCGTTGAAGATCCGCGAAATCGCCGCAGAGCATCGCATTCCGCTGCTAGAGGCGCCGCCGCTGGCGCGCGCCCTCTACCGGCATACTGAAATCGGCCAGCAGATCCCCGGCGCGCTTTACGCGGCGGTAGCGGAAGTGCTGGCCTGGGTCTGGCAGCTGCGTCGCTGGAAGCGCGAAGGCGGCCTGATACCGAACAAACCGAAAAACCTGCCGGTCCCGGCAGAGATGGACTTTGCAGGAGAGAAGCGAAACGATGGCTAACCTGGCCGCAAAACTGCGTTTACCGAACAATCTGAAAGATACACAGTGGCAGGTGCTTGCCGGTCCCGTGTTGATCATGATGATCCTGTCGATGATGGTGCTGCCGTTGCCCGCCTTCATCCTCGATCTGCTGTTCACCTTTAATATCGCGCTCTCGATTATGGTGCTGCTGGTGGCGATGTTCACCCAGCGCACGCTGGAGTTCGCCGCCTTCCCGACCATTCTGCTCTTCTCGACGCTGCTGCGCCTGGCGCTGAACGTCGCCTCGACGCGTATCATTTTAATGGAAGGCCACACCGGCGCGGGCGCGGCGGGACGGGTGGTCGAGGCGTTCGGCCACTTCCTCGTCGGCGGCAACTTCGCCATCGGCATCGTGGTGTTCGTTATCCTGGTGGTGATCAACTTCATGGTTATCACCAAAGGCGCAGGGCGTATCGCGGAAGTGGGCGCGCGCTTCGTGCTTGACGGCATGCCGGGCAAACAGATGGCGATCGACGCCGACCTGAACGCCGGCCTGATCGGCGAACAGGAGGCGAAAACGCGCCGTAGCGAAGTGACGCAGGAAGCGGACTTCTACGGTTCGATGGACGGCGCCAGTAAGTTCGTGCGCGGCGACGCCATCGCCGGCATTCTCATTATGGTGATTAACGTGATCGGCGGGCTGCTGGTCGGCGTGGTGCAGCACGGCATGGACATTGGCCACGCCGCCGAGACCTATACGCTGCTGACCATCGGCGACGGTCTGGTGGCGCAGATCCCGGCTCTGGTGATCTCAACCGCGGCGGGCGTGATCGTCACCCGCGTCGGCACCGATCAGGATGTCGGCGAGCAGATGGTGGGGCAGCTGTTCAATAACCCGCGCGTCATGCTGCTCAGCGCCGGCGTGCTTGGCCTGCTTGGCATGGTGCCCGGCATGCCGAACTTCGTGTTTTTGCTGTTTACCGGCGCGCTGCTCGGCCTGGCCTGGTGGATGCGCGGCCGCGAGATGGAGGCGAAGAAGAATCCGGAAGCCGCCAGCAGCGCGGTGATGAAAGCGTCCGACACGCCAGCCAATACCGAAGCCTCGTGGACCGACGTGCAGCTGGAGGACACGCTGGGCATGGAGGTCGGCTATCGCCTGATCCCGATGGTGGACAGCACCCAGAACGGCGAGCTGCTGGGCCGTATCCGCAGCATCCGTAAAAAGGTGGCGCAGGATGTCGGCTTTCTGCCGCCGGTGGTGCATATCCGCGACAACATGGAGCTGCCGCCGGCGCGCTACCGCATTCTGATGAAAGGGGTCGAGATCGGCAGCGGCGATGCCTATCCAGGCCGCTGGATGGCGATCAACCCAGGCACGGCGGCGGGCACGCTGCCGGGCGAGGCGACGGTCGATCCGGCGTTCGGCCTGGCGGCCATCTGGATCGACAGCGCGCTGAAAGAGCAGGCGCAGATTCAGGGCTTTACCGTGGTTGAGGCGAGCACCGTGGTGGCGACGCATCTTAACCACCTGATTGGCCAGTACGCCAGCGAGCTGTTTGGTCGTCAGGAGGCGCAGCAGCTGCTCGATCGCGTCAGCCAGGAGATGCCGAAGCTGACGGAAGATCTGGTGCCAGGCGTTATCACCCTGACGACGCTGCACAAGGTGCTGCAAAACCTGCTGATCGAGCGCGTCTCGATCCGCGATATGCGCACCATTATCGAAACGCTGGCGGAACACGCGCCGGTGCAGAACGATCCGCAGGAGTTGACCAGCGTGGTCCGCGTAGCGCTGGGCCGCGCCATTACCCAGCAGTGGTTCCCGGGCAATGACGAAGTGCAGGTGATCGGCCTCGATACTACACTGGAGCGTCTGCTGCTGCAGGCGCTGCAGGGCGGAGGCGGGCTGGAGCCGGGCCTGGCCGACCGACTGCTGGAGCAGGCGCAGGCCGCGCTCCAGCGTCAGGAGATGCTGGGCGCGCCGCCGGTGCTGCTGGTCAATCATCCGCTGCGCGCGCTGCTGGCGCGTTTCCTGCGCCGCAATCTGCCGCAGCTGGTGGTGCTCTCTAATATGGAGCTGACCGACAATCGCCATATCCGTATGACCGCCACCATCGGAGGCAAATAATGCGTTACGGGCTGTGGGGACTGGCGCTGCTGTCGCTGACGGCGCTGCCGCTTTACGCCGCGTCGGGCGCGTGGCACGCCAGCGTTAGCGGTCCGCCGCTGAGCAACCGCGGCGCCTGGGTGAAGTCAAAGCCGCTGCGTGCGCCGCCGGGCGTTTCCGGCACGGTGAATCTGATTAACTGGCGCTATCAGCTTACCGGCGCGGCGCCGTCGGGATTGCAGGTGAAGCTCTGCGGCGCGCAGCGCTGCGCCTCGCTGGAGGGCGGCAGCGGCGCGACGCGCGAACTGGCCTCGCTGGACGCCAGCGAAACGCTCTATATGGTGTTCGGCGTGGCGGGCAGGGGAGCATTGCCGCCGGGTTTGCAGGTGCTGAGCAGCGAAGTGATGGTGAATTACCAGAATTAAAAAACCCCGCCGCGGCGGGGTTTTTTGTGGCTAAGGTGCAAACGCGGATAGCGTGGTCCGATCGCAAAGTCGCTCAAGGCATCCCTGCGCGCTCGGCCCGCGTGAATACGCACCTCATCCCTGAGGTGCGCCCGTAAACAGGCCAACGCGGTGCGTTGTTCAAAAACGCTCCCAGCGTTTTTGTCCATGTCGCGGGACGCTTTGCTCTTCGGTCCACGCTATCCACTCGTCAAGTCCGCTAGCCGTTTATTACATACGCTCGACGGTCTTGATGCCGAGGGTATCCAGACCCTGCTTGAGCGTCTTCGCCGTCAGCGCGGCCAGCTGCAGGCGGCTCTGGCGCGTCGCCTCGTCCTCTGCGCTGAGGATCGGGCAGTGCTCGTAGAAGCCGGAGAACAGACCCGCCAGATCGTAAAGATAGGCGCACATCACGTGCGGCGTGCCGTCGCGCGCCACCTGGGTAATGGTTTCTTCGAACTGCAGCAGGCGCGTCGCCAGCTGCGCTTCGCGATCCTCAGTAATCGCCAGCGGCGCGTCGATGCTGTCGACGTCGACGCCCGCTTTACGAAACACAGAGAGCACGCGGGTGTATGCGTACTGCATATAGGGCGCTGTATTGCCCTCGAACGCCAGCATATTGTCCCAGTCGAAAATGTAATCGGTGGTGCGGCTCTTCGACAGATCGGCATACTTCACCGCGCCGATGCCGACCACTTCCGCCAGCTGCTGCAGCTCCGCTTCGCTCATCTCCGGGTTCTTCTCGCGCACCAGCGCCAGCGCGCGATCGTGCGCCTCTTCCAGCAGATCGGCGAGCTTGATGGTGCCGCCGCTGCGGGTTTTGAACGGACGGCCGTCTTTGCCCAGCATCATGCCGAAGGCGTGATGCTCCAGCGGAACGGATTCCGGCACGTAGCCCGCTTTGCGCACGATAGTCCACGCCTGCTGCAGATGCTGATGCTGGCGTGAATCGATGTAGTAGAGCACGCGATCGGCCTTCAGCGTCTCATAACGATATTTGGCGCAGGCGATATCAGTGGTGGTGTAAAGGTAGCCGCCATCTTTCTTCTGGATGATGACCCCCATCGGTTCGCCTTCTTTATTTTTGAACTCGTCGAGGAACACCACGGTCGCGCCTTCGCTGGTCACCGCCAGCCCTTTGGCGCGCAGATCGTCGACGATGCCCGGCAGCATGTCGTTATAGAGGCTTTCTCCCATCACATCTTTGCGCGTCAGGGTCACGTTAAGGCGGTCGTAAATCAGCTGATTCTGGCCCATAGTGATATCGACCAGCTTCTTCCACATGGTGCGGCAATATTCGTCGCCGCCCTGCAGCTTGACCACATAGGCGCGCGCGCGCTCGGCGAAGGCTTCGTCTTCGTCGTAGGTGCGTTTCGCTTCGCGATAGAAGGCTTCGAGGTCGGCGAGCGCGATCTCTTCATGATGCTCGTTCTGTTGCTTTTCAAGATAGGCGATCAGCATGCCGAACTGCGTGCCCCAGTCGCCCACATGGTTAGCGCGGATCACGTTGTGGCCCAGAAACGACAGGGTGCGCACCGCGGCGTCGCCGATAATGGTGGAGCGGACGTGGCCGACATGCATCTCTTTCGCCACGTTCGGCGCGGAGTAGTCGACGACGATGGTTTGCGGCTCAACGGCGGCGACGCCCAGGCGCGGCTGCGTCAGCGCCTGCTTCGCCTGTGCGGCCAGCCAGTCGCGATCGAGAAAAATATTGATGAAGCCTGGCCCGGCGATCTCTGCCCTGCTGGCGATGCCTTTCAGGTCAAGATGCGTCATCACGCTTTCAGCCAGCTGTCGCGGCGCCTGACCCAGCTTTTTCGCGACGGCCATAATGCCGTTCGCCTGATAATCCCCAAACTGAACCTTGGCGGACTGGCGAACCTGGGGTTCACAGTCGGCCGGCGCACCGGCTAAAATCATCGCCTGACTGACTTTTTCGGAAAGAAGAGCCTGAATATTCACCGCATTACCTTCATGTGCTAAAAGGCTCGTCTGCCGTGCAGAGAGCCGTTGTCCTCACTCTGCCGACGCGCCCTGAGGCCGCGCAGAATGGAAAAAAGAAGAGGGGAAGTATACGTGAAATGTCACGTTGCGTCAGCAGCCGCCGCGCAAGAGAGCGTGCGGGGAAACGGCGTCAGGCCGGTTTCCCGAAACAGAGAGATTAGCGACGGCGAAGAGGGCGACGAGGATTTTTGACGCTTTTGTCTTCACGCACCTTCCAGTGGCGGGAAATTGCAAATCCCATCAGTGCGATCAGGACTGCGACAACAATGAGCATGAACATAGAGCCATTCCTTGTAGTTGTGTTAGGTCAAATTTATAAGAAAGGCGGTTTGGCTGCAATTGTTTGGCTGGCAAATAAGAGTTATCTTATTGTATAAATGAATATCATATTTTTCATGAAGTTAACTAACTTTCATCCAGCAACTGCTGGACCTGAAGAGGGGATAAATCCGAATTAAAAGGGTAATTTACGTGGTTTTCCGGCAAAATTACGGCCAAATCGGATGATTCCTAACATTTTATCGCGCCTGAAGCAGTGCTGGCGGGACTTTCCATTTATTAAAAAGCTTAAACTAACTGAGATGTTTTATGACTTCTTCCCCGATATTTCCCTCTGAATTACAGGACTTAGAGAGCGATCTGACGCGCTTCAGCGCGTCGCTGCAACAATTCGCCGATCGCCTCGGATTAAACTTAGCGGCGCTTGAGGCCGACCATATCGCGGTGCGCTGTCATCAGAACAGCACGGCGGAGCGCTGGAAGCAGGGACTATTGAAGATCGGGATGCAATTCTCTGAAGCGATCATCAACGGGCGTCCCATCTGCCTGTTTAAGCTGCATCAGCCTCTGCAACTAAACGGCTGGGCGCTGGACGTTATTGAACTTCCCTGGCCAGGAGAGAAGCGTTATCGCCATGAGGGCTTTGAGCATGTAGAAATCGTGCTGCGCGGCGATCATCAGACGCTGGGCATGCGCGCCATGGCGCTGCTCAGCGACGACGCGCTGGCGCAGCCGGGCATTTCGTTCAAAACCAGCTCGCCACAGGGCGAAAACGAGCGGCTGCCCAATCCGACGCTGGCCGTGACCGACGGGCAGACCACGATAAAATTTCATCCGTGGCGACTGGAGGAGATCGTCGCCAGCGAGGCGAGCTAAGCGCGCGCGGCGACGGCAGCGCGCAGCCGGTCAAGCGCCTCTTCCAGCGTGGCGTGGGTGCAGCCGAAATTAAAGCGCACAAAGCGATCGTCGCCGAAATCGCGTCCGGGCGAAAAGCCTAATCCCCGGTTTTCAAAATAGAGCGCCGGGCTGGCGACATCCAGCCCGCTGCAGTCTATCCAGCCCAGGTAGGTCGCTTCCGGGCTGGCCATCGACAGGCCCGGCAGCGCGTTAACGGCGGCGTGCAGACGATCGCGGCTGACGCGCAGATAGGCGAGCAGCGCCTCCAGCCACGCGTCGCCGCCGCGCCAGGCCGCTTCGGCGGCGACCAGCGCCAGAATATCGACCTCGGGCACGATACCGTAGCGCGCCTGCTTAAAGCGCGCCCGAAGTTCCGCGTTGGGAATAATCGCCAGCGACGCGCCGAGTCCGGCGATGTTGAAGGTTTTGGACGGCGAAATCAGGGTGACGCTGCGCTGGGCGGCATCTTCGCTCAGGCTGGCAAAGGGAATATGCCGGACGCCAGGCTCAAGCAGCAGATCGCAGTGGATCTCGTCGGAACAGACGATCAAATCGTGCTGGCGGGCAAAGGCCAGCTGCGCTTCCAGCTCGTCGCGGCGATAGACGGTGCCGCCGGGATTTTGCGGGTTGCAGAGCATCAACAGCTTCTCTTTGCCGCTAAGCAGGGCAGCGGCCTCGCTGAGGTCGACGACCCAGCGTCCCGACTGGAGCCTCAGCGGCAGGGCGATCTGCTCGCGCGCCGCCAGCTTCGCCGCGCCGCGAAAAGGGGGATAGATGGGTGAAGGAGAGATTGAGCGCTCGTCAGGCGCGGTAAGCGCGCGCACCGTCAAATTAAGTCCGCTCACCACGCCGGGCAGCACGACAATCCACTCCGGCTCTACTTTCCACTGGTAGCGCTGCTCGAAGCGCGCGATGGCGGCGTCGATCAATCCTGTCGGGCGGTCGCCGTAACCAAAAACGCCATGCCCGGCGCGGGTTTTTATCGCGTCGATAACGCAATCAGGCGAGCGAAAATCGGTGTCCGCGACCCATAAAGGAAGGACGTCTCGGTCACTATATTTGTTCCATTTGAGGCTATCGGTGTGACGACGGTCTATCCGTTGGTCAAAATTGAATGCCATGCGCTGGTTTCCACGTAAACTCATTGGGTAGTCAGACTAACTTATCGCCCTGTGTCGAGCCAGACGTCATGTAAAGGAGGAAGAGATGACCACACTGGAAATTTGCTGCTACGGCGTGGATTGCGCCATGACGGCGCAGCAGGCCGGCGCCGACCGCGTTGAGCTGTGCGCCGGACCGCGCGAAGGCGGCCTGACCCCGTCGTCCGGCTCGCTGGAAGCAGCACGCCGTGAAATATCGATTCCGGTTCATCCTATCGTCCGACCGCGCGGCGGCGACTTCTGCTACACCGCGCGCGAATTCGAGATTATGAAGTCCGACGTGGCGAAAATTCGCGAAATGGGTTTTCCCGGCCTGGTGATCGGCATGCTGGATGAGGAGGCGCATATCGACCGTTCGCGTATGCGGCAAATTATGGCGCTGTGCGACGGCATGCAGGTGACCTTTCATCGCGCCTTCGATCTTTGCCACAGTCCCAATCGCGCGCTGGATGAGTTAACCGCGCTAGGCGTGGCGCGCATCCTGACATCCGGCCAGCAGCAGAGCGCGGAAAATGGAATTGCATTATTAAGGGAACTTAATGAACAGAGCGAAGGTCCAATCATTATGGCTGGTGCTGGCGTACGCCTGAGCAACCTGCAAAAGTTCCTGGACAGCGGACTTAGCGAGGTTCACAGCTCCGCCAGCCGCCTCGTGACCTCACCGATGCGTTATCGTAAAGCCGGTGTCTCCATGTGTTCCGAAGCCGAAATGGATGAGTTCAGCCGCTACTGCGTGGATAGCGATGTGGTGGAAGCCATGAAAAGCGTGATGCAGCTTAATACCGTCAGGGTAGCCTGAATCACCACAGATTTTGCCGCGCAGCACGCCTTATGACGTGATGTTTGCAAGTACCAAACCCCAGTTATCTTGCTGGGGTTCTTTTTATCCGCAGAATTTTACCAGGCCGCGCCAGATGCCGCCAATACGGTTACACTCAGGTTATTGAGATCTCTGGGAGTTACACCATGAAACGCTCTCTGATTGCGGCGCTTGCGCTGGGTTCGCTGTTCGCCTCTCCCGCGCTGTGGGCCGCCGCCTGCGCTCCGCACAGTAAAGCCGTCGCCAGCAGCAACAGCTGGATTATGCTGGGCGGCAGCGCGAAAGGCGCGGTGCGACAGGTGATCGCCGGCGAGTTCGGCAAAGATGTCGATTCGCAAAAGCGCGTGCTTGGGCAGTTCGATCCCTGCGGCATTTTGCAGGTAGCTGACGTCACCTTCGATAAAAAAGAGCACAACGTCGTGCTGAGCATGGAGCAGCATATTGCGCGCGTGCAGGGCGGCTGGGTAGCGGAGTATGCATATCTGGTGAAGGTGCTGAAAGAGGGCAAAGAGCAGGTGGTCGATAACCGTCAGGGCACTATTAGCTGGCTCACCGGCCGGCACGGCAATATCGTCACCGCTTCTGATAAATTCACCAGCATGGGCAAAAGCGGCTTTACCGACACCACCTATCGTTACGACGCGCAGCTGCGGCTGACGAAAAGCGTTTCGCGCGGCACCGACGCCCTGACCAACGGCGAAAGCAGCTGGCGCTGGAACCCGCAGGGACAGGTGGTCAGCGCGATCACGGCGCGCAGCAAAGATCTCTATACCTACGATAAAGATTTTCGCGAATGGCAGCTGCACGGCACCGCGACTACGCCGGTCAGTTCGCTGCGTTCGGTCGACGAGTGTCAGTTATGGGACGAGGTCGGCAACTGCACGTTAAGCTATCTGCATGAAACGGAAGTATTCGATAAAGGCACTATCGAGCGCCATCTCAGCGCCGCCTATAAATATCAGTATTGGGATCGGCCTGCTGAGACGGAGTAGCGCGCAGAACTAGCGCGCCCTCGTTAAAAATTTGTTAAAGTGAGCGGCGCCATTTTCAGGGAGAAAATTATGACCGCTACGCTGCTGTTCTCGTTTTTATTCGCTATTACGCTTTTGACGCTGACGCCCGGTTTCGATACCGCGCTGGTGCTGCGCACCGCCGCCGCCCAGGGCTGGCGACGCGGTAGCGCCACGGCGCTGGGCATCAACCTCGGCTGTCTGGTATGGGGCGTCGCGGTGGGATGTGGTCTGGGCGCGCTGCTGCTGGCGTCGGAAATGGCCTACAACCTGCTGAAGTGGATCGGCGCGGCCTATTTGCTCTATCTTGGCGTCAGGCTGCTGCTCAGCCCGCGCACGCAGCCGCTGCATGAAGCGGCGGCGGAAATCGCGCCGCAAAGCTATCTGAGCTGCTTCAACCGCGGCCTGTTCGGCAATCTGCTCAATCCCAAAATGGGCGTGTTTTACGTCACTTTTCTGCCGCAGTTTATTCCGGCGGGGGCGTCGGTGCCGCTCTGGTGCAGCCTGCTGGCGCTGATGCATATTGCGATTGGGCTGTTGTGGAACGCCGTCCTGATTGGCGGCAGCCACTACTTCGCCGCGCACCTGCGCCGTCCGGCGGTGCTCAAGATGATGGACCGCCTGACGGGCATGGTGTTTATCGGCTTCGCGGCGAAGCTGGCGCTTTCGCGCCGCTAAGCGTCAGGGTTTGGTGGCGACCAGCACCGCGCGCAGCGGCGCCGGGTAGCCTTCCACCGTTTTGCTGGCGTCTTGCGGGTCGAGAAACTCGGCCAGCGATTCGCTGGTCATCCAGCTGGTGCGGCGCTGCTCGTCGGTAGAGGTCACCGCATAATCGACAATTTTCACGTCGACGAAGCCGCACTTCTCCAGCCAGCTTTTCAGCGCTGCGGCCGAAGGGATAAAATAGACGTTGCGCATCTGCGCGTAGCGTTCGCCCGGCACCAGCACATCCCGCTCATCTCCCTCGATCACCAGCGTTTCCAGCACCAGCTCGCCGCCGCTCACCAGCTGGTTTTTCAGCTGCAGCAGATGATCGAGCGGCGAACGGCGATGATAAAGCACGCCCATTGAGAAAACGGTGTCGAACGCCTGTAGCGTCGGCAGCTGTTCGATACCGAGCGGCAGCAGATGGGCGCGTCGGTCATCGCCCAGCAGCTTGCGCACCGCTTCGAACTGGCAGAGAAAGAGCTGCATCGGATCGATGCCGACCACCAGCTGCGCGCCGGCGCCGACCATGCGCCACATGTGATAGCCGCTGCCGCAGCCGACGTCCAGCACGGTTCGACCCGCCAGCGAGGAGATATGCGGCGCGACGCGCTGCCACTTCCAGTCGGAACGCCATTCGGTATCGATATCGGTGCCGTAGAGCGAGTAGGGGCCTTTACGCCAGGGCATCAGATTGCGCAGCAGTTTCTCGATGCCCTGACGCTGACGATCGCTGAGATCGTCGCGCTCTGCGCTGACGCTGTGCAGCAGGTCGAGCCGCTGCGGCTGCAGCAGCGGCAGATGCTCAACTGACTTCTCCCAGTTGCGAAACAGGCCATGCAGATTCTCTTTCTGCCAGGCGGCGATCTGCGCCGGCAGCACCTCCAGCCAGCTGGCGAGCGGGCCGGTGGCGATTTGCTGATAAAAACGGCCAAACTCAATCATTTCAACGCCACCAGCGAACCAAAGTTAAAGCACTGGAACCAGAGTTCCGCGTGAGAGAAGCCCGCCTGTTTCAGGCGCGCCTTGTGCGTCTCAACGCTGTCGGTCAGCATCACATTCTCCAGCATGCTGCGTTTCTGGCTGATCTCCAGCTCGCTGTAGCCGTTAGCGCGTTTGAAATCATGGTGCATATTGAACAGCAGTTCGCCGACCTCGGCGTCCTCGAAGCTGAACTTCTCCGACAGCACCAGCGCGCCGCCGGGATTCAGCCCCCGCCAGATCTTCTCCAGCAGCAGCAGCCGCGCAGGGGGATCGAGAAACTGCAGCGTGAAGTTCAACACCACCATCGAGGCGTTTTCGATGGCAATATCGCGGATATCGGCCTCGATGACGTTCACTGGCGTCTCGGCGCGAAAGGCGTCGATATGGCGGCGGCAGCGCTCGACCATCGCCGGCGAATTATCCACGGCGATAATGGCGCAGCCGGGCGCCTTGATATTGCGGCGCACCGAGAGCGTGGCGGCGCCAAGCGAGCAGCCCAGATCGTAAACCTGGCTTTCGGGCGTGACGAAGCGCTCGGCCAGCATGCCGATCATGGAGATGATATTCGAGTAGCCGGGCACGGAGCGCTGAATCATATCGGGGAAGACTTCAGCCACGCGCTCGTCAAAGGTCCAGTCGCCCAGCTTGTCGATGGGCGCGGAAAATAGCGTATCGCGGTCAGACATAATAAATCCGGAAAGACAACGGAAAGGGCGCTATTCTGGCAGAAAGTGCGGCGGGCTGCACCCTTTACCCCCGCAGCCGGTCAATGCAGCGTCAGCACCAGCTCCCAGGGCAGATAGATAAGGTTAAAGACCGCCATGCCGCACAGGGAGAACAGCGTCAGCATCATGCCATATTTGCGCCCGGCGAGCGCGCTGCGGCGCAGCCCCTGCGCGTGCAGCACCCGGCCGGCGAAAAAAAGCAGCGCGGTCAGATGCATCATCCACATATCGGCGCCGTTCATCTCCATCATCACCAGCAGCAATAGCGCCAGCGGAATGGTTTCGACCGCGTTGCCGTGAATGCGCATCGCCACGCGCAGATCGTGAAACCCGCCGTCGCCAAAGGCGACGCGATAGTGGCGACGGTAACGCACCACGTCCAGCGCGAACTTCATCACCATCAACACGCCCAGTACCACATATAACGCGCTTACCATGCTTATCCTCTTTCATCAGACATCAGAACAGCGACGCCTGCTGCGGCCAGGCAGGGCCGCTGCCGATACCGGCGTCGATCGCCTGCAGCTGCGGCCATAAACGCTGCACCAGCGGAAACACCTCGCCCATATCGGGCGTATGAATAAAAAACAGCGGGTCGCTTTCCGTCTGCCATTGTGCCAGTTTTTCGCGCCAGACCTGAAAAAATCGATCGCTCTGGTCTACGTCGTCGCTGCCGATAAAGCGCACCATCGGCCGCTCGCCGGTGCGCACCGCGTGAGGCGGCACGCGCGGCTTTTGCTGGCGCGCGTGCAGGGCGGCGGGGCTTTGCGAGGTTGAGGCGTGCGTCGGACGGCTGTCTAAGAATTCAACATTCCAATGATACACCTTCTAAGGCGTCGCTATTTCCGGTTTTCTTGCTGGTGGAACCGTTCAAGAGCTTCGTTAAACTTTGCTCTGCAATCAGCACACATCCACATTTCCATGTCTGGCTGATAATCCCCACATTTCGCAGTTGAATATGGGCCGAGTGCTTTTCCGCAACCACTTTGCAAGGCTAACTCCGCTTTACTGTATGAACTGAGATGCCCCATTGTTAACCACCTTATTCGGATTATTTTTCTCATGCATTTCGCATTAGAAAATGTACGATGAAAAGTTCTTGAAATATCTTGACAATGTTGAGATAATTTTCCTATAAACCAGAATCACGCATGACGATACGGCAGTTATCTTAACAGTTCTTTTAAGAGTTCTGTTGACAGTCTGGTCACCTAAACAGAACGCCTCTTCGCTACGCTTACCGAGTCTTATCGGTCGCTTGCTCCCTCTCTCTCTCTGAACAGTTCCACTTTACAGAATGCTGATCAGATTTCTTTACAGACCGAGCGAGTAAGCGAGCGTCAAAGCAACGATAAGGCAAAGCCAGTTGCAATCTGAACAGAACACCTGAACAGACCCCGTTACAACATCCCACCAGCCATTGTGACCCGTTTCAAAGCCTGTCTTAACATGACATCTTACTATGTATTAAAATACCCCCACCAAATTCTCGAAATTTCTCTGTAACTAACTCTATTCATTAAACTTTTCCGACTCTTTCCGGTTACAAATAAAACCACCCTGCACAGCACCTTTCGAGGCTCTGTGGAGTTTTGTTAAGCACATATTTATAAGGTTGTCAATAGTATTTATCTTGACAAATGTAGCAGAAATGTTAATATAACTTATCAGCTTAATAATCAGGATCAGATTTATGAATGAAGCAGCCCGCTAAAGCCAAGCGCTGCGCCCACTGCAAGAAGGTTTTTAAAGCATCCCGCTCATCAGTGCGTTACTGTTCATCCTCTTGCAGAGAAGCAGCCAAACGAAAAGAGTCAGACCCCGCAAAAGAACGCCGCCAGAAGTCACTCAAGCTCGCTAAGCACCCCCTGTATATCCTGCGTCAATCGAAATTCATAACCGACCTTCTACAGCAGATTGCCAGACACGGCTCTGTAGATTGCCTGTTAGATTTCCCGATTGAGGATCTTTACAGCTTATGGAAAGCACGTGGAAGACTGGCATTTAAAACGGGTACACAGGTACATATCGCACACCTTGTACCATGCTCACAGGGTGGGGCGTATCACCCGCTTAACCTGTCTCTGTTACCAGCAACGATTAACCAGAAGCAGGGCGCTCGTTTCAGATTCCCTAAAGGTATTGGCACAAAGTGGACATCTCAGCCTATCCAGCCATTCACTGGTGACCATGAACAACTCTGGACAGAACTGGTAAAGAAACACCGAACCAAGCTCACACTGTTCGCCAAGCGTCACTCAAAGATGGCAGGGACAGAACGTGTTCGAACCGCTCAGCGTCTCCTGAAAGCGCCAGAAACAGACATCCGCTATCTATCAACCGTGATGTCTATGGCAGCCGACAACCTGTCAGCACTATGCGAACGCCTGAGTATTGCAGAGGTACGCCAGTTAACCGGGACATCCACCGAAAACGAGTCAGAGAAATGGCCTGTCGTGATTATTCACATGTCCCATATCCAGCGCCTGAAGCAGTTCTATACAGAGCGCGGTAAACAGCACACTGACCGCTTTCTTAAAGTTCTGGCTGCATTCCCGTCAGACAAGCTACCGATGGACATTGTCGAAATTGCCTGCTGTGCCAGACCGGTAGAAGCCCTGAACACTCTGCTAGTTCACATCATCGCCAACGAGCACCAGCTCCCATTTTCCTACGAGGACATTATGATGACCTTACACACTGACGAAAACCTGTTCATCACCAGCGACCGTGATGGAAGCAACACGCACTCTCAGCACGTTAACCTTGACCACCAGAAGCAATTCCAGCGTGATGAAGACCTCCCAGCAGAAATGATCGCCATCCTTGATCGTATGGAAGCTGAACTCTTCGCCAAAGCTGATAAGAATGCTCGCCTTGCTCTAGCCCGATCAAAGAAAACAGGTCAGTCACCTGTCTATATTCTCGAACAGGCTGAACAGGCATTCTCAGGCAAACCAGCGCTGTTCACTCGCTCTATGTCCCGCCTAATGGACATTCTCCACGAGTCCAACTAACTATGTATTAAAATACCCCCACGAAAATCTGCAAATTCCTCTGTAACATCATGTATTAATTCATCTTTCCCGGATCTTCGCGGTTACAAATAAAAGTACCCTGCACACAAGGTATCCCATCCAATGTACGAACTCTCACCCACACCAGAAGTGCAACACTTCTTAGCACTGATCCACTCTGGACAGACACCTTCTCAGGCTGCTAAACAGTCTGGCCTCAACCAACATGAATCAATCCTGATTCGTAAACTTGCTGGACTACCAGTCAGTAGCCATCAACAGAACATCCCTGAGAAGGTGGTTAATCTCCGCTCTCAGGGACTTTCCCATAAGCAGATTGCCCAGCAACTCGGTATCTCCCAGAGCTATGTGAACCTGTGCTTATGCCGTCATCGCAAACAATCCCGGTAACTAACCATGCAACATTTCATCTTCCATTTTCTATACGACATCGTGCCTTGTAGTGTCCTGACCGTGTTCCTTCTCAAGCTCGTTAACGATCTCACCTGCAAAGACGACTGAACAGAACCTCGCTCAATTGAATTTTGATTAACTTATTGATTATTAATCATTTAATTGGGCATATTCTTTTAGTTTTCTGTTCAGTGTTTATCGCTATTACCTCCCAGCTATCCACCTCATTTGGAAAATTTGCTTAATGTCCGAAAATAATCAACTCACACCCGCTGATGATTCAGCCACTGCACCGGCCTTGCTCCGTACCTGCATCAATCCAGCAGACATCGACCTGTTCCAGGCTGCTGTGTTCTATCGTGACCCGACACTGTTAGCACTGTTCAGCCTGACACCTGACGAGGTTCAGCTTAAAGACCAGCTTGCTGTGATGGGTAAATTCACCGCTGACCGTAATGCCCAACGCAGACACGAACAGTCTAAGGTCAACAAACAGCTTAAGGGTTTAACTGACCAGATAGCCTCAGCAGAAGTTACAACATCCACCAATACTGTGACCAAATCCCCACCAGCATCAGCTACACCAACCTTCCAACGCCACGCAGGGCTAACCAGTCAATTCGCCCCAAAAGCGGTCGCTTAATCGTTCACATAGGGTATACCTGAGTTGAAAACAGGTTTCGTGAAAAATGTTGTTCACATAGGGTTAATGTTGTTTACTCTACATAGTGTTTTCACGTAGAATATTCATATTAAAACCCAATGTGAACAACAGGCCAACCATGAAGACAACTGCCCATATCTATCTGCGTGCATCAACCTCTGACCAAGATGCAACACGTGCTCTCCAGACTGTTAATCAGTTCGCTGAAGACCACCAGCTAAAGAACGTGGTTCACTACGTTGAAAACTTCTCTGGTGCAAAGCTGGAACGTCCAGAACTCTCAAGATTGCTTAACAGCGCGAAGAAGGGCGATCTGATTCTTGTTGAAAGCATCGACCGTTTAACTCGTTTACCAGCAGCACAGTACGAAGAACTGAAAGCGATCATTGCCCAACGTGGTTTACGTGTTGTCGTGGTTGACCTACCAACTTCACACGGTGCATTGAAAGCATCAGCAGATGACAGGATCATTCAGTTGATAAACGGTCTGATGATGGATATTGCTGCTCACTATGCCCATGAAGACTACACCAAACGCCGTGAACGTCAGTCACAGGGTATTGCGAAAGCGAAAGAAGAGGGCAAATATCAAGGACGCCCAGCAGACACAGCATTACGTGACAAGATTGCTCGTTACCTGGTTAAAGGTGGCTACACATACGCAGAGATAGCAAAACTGAGTGAGTGCTCTGTGGGAATGGTGGCAAAAGTGAAGAAGCTCACGAGTGAGTAATGTTACCGATAGCTATCTATGGTCGGATCAAGTGGTTATGTGACCCGATTTGACCAGAAGCAATGAAACTTTCTCGATAAAAACCTTTAAATGCAATATTTTAAAATTCTGCCGAGAAAAGTACCGCCACGTTCTGAACCACTTAGCACCTGTACACAAACTCCACAGATATTTCCCCAGCCACTCCCCACACCCCCTGTTAATTCATCTCCCCATTTTTTCAGAAGAAAAAAAATCAAATAAGGCCCACCAGCAATGTCTACCACTCCCAAAATCTCCCAAGCAGAAATTGAATACAACCGCCGATTATCAGAAGAAGATCGTCAGCGTGAGCTACTACGGCAAAGGGCTTACCGTGATGTACGTGCACAAGCGCACCTGTTTAGAGTTCTTCCGACAGAACCTGCACATCATTACCAGAACAGCGATGGTTATAGTGTGACCTGTAACAGCTTGCCCCTATCACTTTGTTAGCCTAAATGCAACAAATATTATTGACAATTTTGTCACATTCTGTTAACATTAAAGAGTGGTCAGTAAAGCAAGTCACTCTCTGATGCTCCACCTATAGCGCGGTGTTGTTCGCCTTCACCGCCTATCTTCTCGCTGTATCCGCAAAAACTTCTTCTCTCAAAATCCTGTAGGTTCACCGCTTCTCCAACGGTTCAGATCGCAGGTGCAGAAACCACTTCTCTTCCTTGCAGGGGTAAGCGGTCTCCAAGTGGTTTTTGCGGATATTGTCTTGTCATTTCAGTATCCGATCCTGATTAGCTCGCCCCTGATAATCGGGGGCGGGTATTTTTAATGTGAGACCTTAATAATGCTCCCTGCACTCGTATTAACCCTTCTCGTTGTGCTTCTATGCCGCGCTGATTCCTACTGGAGACAACGCAATGCTTAGTACAACCGAACTACTCAAACTGATGGAATCACAGCAGCAGCAAGAATCCACCATCGACCAGCACACCCAGCACACAGAACATCTTGCTGATCTCGAATCTGAACTGGTTACTGTCAACCGCAAGCTAAGCGTGGCACGCAAGAATATCGCTCACTACCAGCAGCTCGCTGAAAATATGCTCAAGACGAATCCTGAGATGTTCGGCCCTGAGATTGCCAAGCTCCTTCGTGACATCGCCACAGCGAAAGTAATGAAAGATAAACCTGAACTGTTCGCTGAACTCCACCAGCTTGAACAGCGTGCTGAACAGATTTCTAAAGAGGTGGGTAAATGACAGACCACATTATCAAATGGCGGGATGAGTCCGATCTATCCCGTGGCTTCGTTATTGACCTAGACAACGTCCCATGCGGTCAGATCTTCAAATGCATTTATGCCGAGCCTCATTTACTCGTGAACGCATTTAGTGATGCTTTTCTCTTAATGCGCTTTCCTCCAGAAGAAGCTGAAGAACACGCCAACCAACTTTATTCAACGACACGTGACCAGATAGACCAGTTTATTGACCGGATGCGTGCAACTCCTTACCTACAAACTCCTGCAACCACGAGACCACAATAATGCTTACTCCAAGAATTGAAGACGCTGTTATTCAACAGCACATTGGCCCCGTCAGCGAATACAACGTTGAAGTACGTCAGACAAATGGAACGACCCTCATTAAGCAAAATGCCCCAAAACCTGCCGAGGTCGATGAAGCACAAGCTGATCGTCTTCAGCGTATTGCTGATGAAGAATTGCTCAAAGCCAAAGCGGATACTGTCCTAGAGGAAACAGAGAAGCAGATCGCTTTCTCTGAAATGGTTCCAACAGAGCAACGTATTCATATCGAGAAATACTGGACTCCAATTATCCAGCAACTCGCAAAAGAGCATGAAGATGCATGTAGTGTCGTGACCGATTTTGAAGATGACCAACACAACTTCCGACAAGGTCTGCAAAGAGATTACGCGTATGAACTGAAGCATCCAGCGGTGAAAACTGTCCTCTGTAACGGAGAAACACAATTCAACCAGATGCTGTCTAGCGGTTCTCTTCATATCGAAGGGTATAAGCTTGTTGAAAAGCGTTCGATGGGCAAGAAGATCCAGATGATTGCTGGTCAGGTTGTGCCAGTAGGTGATGGCCCGTCAAAGCTGGTTTACATTCCTGTTGATGTCCCGACTCTGATGCATCTTATGGATTCTGACGAGGCTAAACAGCATTCTCAGCAGCTTTATGATTCACAGTTGGAACGTCTTATCAGTCGCCGCAAGAAAGCCGCTGTAAAGCTTACAGAAGCCAAACAGCGTGCACGTGACCAACTCGCATCAATCCCAACGTTTGAACAGTTAATCTCTGACGCGGTTAAACGTGCGAAGAAATAACACACACAATCAAGACCATCTGTAAAGCTCACGTATCGCACGTGGGCTTTTTCTTTATATAAGGCCCACAAATAATGTCGAATCAAATCACAGTGGACAGTTTTGTTATCGAAATGTCTCTGCAAGAAACTGTCCTGAAAGGTCTTCAAAAACTCGAAAAGCAGATCATGCCAATTGCTACCCGAATGGAGAAAACGCTAAACAAGACGTTCTCCAAAGACTACAGCAAGGGTATGAACAAGGCGTTTACCAATATCGAAAAACGCGCACAGACAGCATCACGTAATATCAACCGTTCTCTTACAGAAGCCTTTCGCGTTGGTAATGCTGGTAATGGTCTCTTCCGTTCATATGAGCAGGATGGAAGGGCAGCAGCCAGAAACGTTGCCCGTATGATGCGTGATGCATATCAGACACAGCCTCGTGTTACTGTTCCACCAGTATCAACAGTTATCAGAAATCGCCCACCAGCATCAGCACGTGACCGGATTAATGCTATTGCTGAACGTGCCCGCACAAGCCCACTGTATGGACGTCTAAGCCTGCGCGACGATGGATCAGCCCAACGCTATAACTCGCGTTTACAGCTTCTCCAAATGCAGCATACAGCCTCTGAAAATCTCCGTGGTTTCCAGTCAAATCTTTCTCGCTTGAACTATGAGTTTTCACAGCAGCTCAGAGTGGCTTCACAAGCAAGAGCGTCACAGCGTCTCGCAGCGTTGGAATCAAGCAACCTCGGATCAGCTTTTGGCGGTATCTCATCAGCAGCAATCCCCCTTGTAGGTGCTCTGATGTCTGTACAGAAGGCTGTTCAGTTCTTTCAGGACAGTATCGAGGAAGGGGCTAAGCGTCAGCAGGCTGCAACTATGGCTCAGGTCGCATACGGTTCGAAGCAGGAAGCTCTGCGCATGACCATCAAAGCGGATGAAGTCGCTAATCAGTACGGATTGGATACCGCCACAGTCCGCCAGCAGATGGCACAGATGCGTATGACCATGCCTAAAGGGTTTGATAACGACAAACTCGCTAAGTTTTTCGCAGATGAGTCGGTTTTCGCCCATACAACAGGGATGAACAACGACGCTGTTTACCGTCTTAACTACGCTATCCAACAGATCGCGGCTTCTCCAAAATTAAACGGGCAGGATTGGTTACAAGTCGTCAATGCGAGTCCAGCATTAGTGTCAAAACTGGCTGATACACTTGGTGTAAAAGACTCTGCTGATGTGAAAGCGAAGTTGAAAACCATGAAGGGATCAGACATCGCAGAACTGATGATGAAGGCGATGCAACCAACACCCGAGCAAGTGAAGATGGCCCAGCATAATATCCTTGCTGCTCGTGGTCGCATGTACAACGCTGAAAAATATGCGATGGATAAAAATTTCCGAGGCTTCAGCTCACACCTTTCAACTCTGTATGACTCTCTTGCCAGTTCACTGAACAACTCTGGTGGACTGTTTGAACGTGGCGGTCAGGCTATCGGCTGGTTTATTGAACGTCTGAATGACATCACGAAGACACTCGATAACATCGGGATGAATGTTGACGGGTATCTCACCCTTTTTGAAGAGAAGTGGAACAGATTTTACGGCACGCTGTCGCCATCGACACAGAAAGCTTTGGATCTCGTTAAAGACCAGTTCAACACCTTCTTTGATTGGCTCATTGTGACTGCTACGGCTGCACTTGGCCTCGGTGGTCTGAAACTTGGTGGGCGTCTTCTCGGTGTCGGTCGCGCTGCTGGTGGTACTGCTGAGGCTGCTGCTTCAGGTGGTGTGACTGGCGTGATGGGCAGTGCAGCAGGTAAGGCATTTGGTATCGCTGCTGCTGCATTCATTGGCGTTGAGCTAGGTAACCTGATCTTTGATAAGTGGATTCCAGAGTTCCAGAAGTTCGCTCATGACAAATTCGGATGGGGTGGGGCAACTGGTACGGAAACGACACACGGTGGAAACGCTCTTAAGGATTCATGGGTAGACAAGGGCTGGTCATGGATCGATAGCATGTATGATCGCATCAAGTCTGCACCTGCACCAAACAACGGTGTCCCAATGCTATCGCCAAACATGCTTCAGAATCAGGCAGCATTGTTAGCACAGAGACCTATCCAGTTTGCCCCTCTGCGAATCGAGGTTGTATCAAACGGTCAGCTTAACGTGACCATGCCAGACGGGACAATGCAACGTGTAGCGCTGGATACCTACAACCAACAGCACGAACTCCAGATGATGTCTGCAACTGGCCTCGCTGGTTCATGGCAATCACCGGGGAACAACGCTGGCTGGAACCCTTCGCTGTTAAAGAAAACTAACTAACTTTGTCGTATCTAAAGGCCGCAACTTATCATTTAAAGGTAACGTAAGTTAGCGGCTACAAATAAGGTTTCAATACGGTAATCGGTTGACGACTTCGTCAGTAATAGAATACTATTACTACTGAATTATTTGGTATAGAACCCATAACCGAAACGAGGAGGTACATGTGGCGATTACAAGTAGTATGTTTGGCCGTACTATCCTGACAGGTAAAGACGCTGAACAGATGCTCAAGCAAATGAGCAACTCTAAACCTAACGAGAACGCTAAGCGCTCGTTGCAGGAAGCTCGTGCTTTACGTTCTAAGATGTCTAAGCGCGGATAATCATTATAGGGCAGGTTGTTAGTAAAATGGATGATGCATTACAGCCTGACCTTCAAATCCTTCCTCTGAATCAATTCCATACTCACAAACGGTTTAGCAGCGGTACTGAAGAGTTCCAGCCGCTAAAAACGTTTCTTCAGCAAGATGCACTGTTGTTTCAAGATGGCTGTATAGCGCAGACTTATGTTGTCATTGATGACAATATGAGAACTGATAAAAGCCAGGCACAGGAAAGCTTTGCCTACAAAATTTTAGGGTATATCACCCTCACTTGTAGCCAAGTTAACCTGAAAGAGTATGATTTGGGCGATTGTGCACGCGCTGAAAGATATGAGTTTCTGCCTGCTGTAAAGATTGCACGTTTAGCAGTCGACTCAAAGATAAGAGGCGGTGGAATTGGCTCAATGCTGTTTGGCTTCGCCTTACTAATGGCGCTGGATGACATACGTCCTATGGTAGGTTGTCGATTCTTGATAACTGACGCCAAAAGAGGCGCTATAGATTTCTACCATAAGCAGGGCATGGAATTGCTTGATACGGAAGAAAACCAAGCGGCTGAACATCCAATTATGTTCATAGACCTCTTTACCTTGCTTTCAGATTAAAGCTCGTCATCTGGTACGCTAAAACTACAGTGACCACTGAAACCAGCGTTAACGTACACGTTGTGACCGTGGCTGTCGTATACGCAGATCAGATCATTATTCTTGTCGCGGTACTTCTCTTGCAATTGTGCAGCAGCGGCAACAGCATTCACACCCACCAGCAGCAAAATCCCGATCAGTATGCTTTTCATTCTTCTGCATCCTTCACCCATTGTGGCGCATCAGCCATCAACACGTGATTTGGTGTATGGTGGTTCCCTTTCCCGAACCTGATTTCTGTGTATTCCATGACAGGCAACAATTCTAGATCCCTGGCTCCATCAATAACTCTGTCCAGTGGATAATCATGGAACACAAGCCCGTTATGAAACTCGATCTTGCAAACCTTCTTTGCTGTGTCCACTGATATGCAACGAATCATGCGCTTGATAATGATCTGCGCCTCGATCCTGTCCTTTTTCACCGTCAGATCCAGATGGCTAATCGTATCCAATTTACTTGACTGGTCGCGCTGGTGGGCCTCAGCAATAGCCTTTTCAGCTTCCTTGATCTGCTTGTTCAGCGCACGTAATTCAACAGCAATAACTTCAGTGTCCTCTGTCAACATCGCCAGCTTTACAAGCCTCTCTCGCTGCTTCTGTAGCGTTTCTAGCTCAGATTGAAGGCTACCTATTACTTTTCCGTTATCGCTGCTCAGGTTCAGCCTGCGCGCGTTATACAGCAGCCCTTGCACCAGTGCCTTGTCTGTCTGTAAGCGTGATATGCCCATAGCATCACAGCGCCCCTCATACTTCATCGAACAGCGATAGTTACCCGACCGCTTTGCAGTAACGCCACTGACAATCATGATGAAACCACACTTAGCACAGCGCATAACGCCTTTGAACAGGTTTGTCAGCAATGGCCTGTCAGATGATGGTCTACGGCCTGCACCTGTCTTCAACTGCTGGACAGCGTAAAACTGTTCTTCTGTCAGAATGGCCGGATAGTAGCCGGGTATCTCCTGCACACCTTTGACAACCATTGACTTGGACGGAACTTTGAAGCCGATCACCGCACGATTGCTTAGAAGTTCGGTAACCGTAGATTGCGACCAGACACCAGCTTGAGACCTGAACTGATTAAGTGTGACGAAGCCTTCTTCATTCATCGTTTTGGCTATCTTCGCATGAGACAGACCATCCAAACGCAACTGGAAGACACGCTGAACAGCCTTCACGTTTTCCGGTATCTGTTCGAACTGTTTACCGTCTTCGGAGACCTTGAGCCACGCAACACAGCGACGTGACATTATCTTGCCTGATTCAGCTTCCTTACGCTTGTTAGCCCATGCAGAACGGAGACGCTTCGACTTGGTTAAGGATTCCTCGTGCGCACGTTCCATCACCAGCATGGCCTTGATCATCGACAGGCTGTCTCTCAGGGATTCTTCCTTGTACCAGCTACCATCTACCAGCGTGACCACTTCAACGCCTGATCTGAGTATCTTCCTGAGTTGTTCACCTGCTTTATCAATATCCTGTCTGGAAACCCTGTCCAGTGATTCCACCAGCAACACGGAACCGGGTTCAATATAGCCAGACTCGACAGCAGCCAGAAACTCACTGAACGCACCAGATTTAGCATTGGCTCCAGAATAACCGCTGATCCCCAGATCCTGGAATCGCATGTTTTCGTCAAGATGGTATTGCGGATTGTCCTCTAACCACTTGTTGATCAGCTTGCTTTGTCGCTTGGTTGAGTCGCCAATGGTCTGGCTTTTTGTTGAAAACCGTATGTAAGAAATCGCCTTTGGCATAGTTGCCACACCTAAAAGTTACACTGTTCGAGAGTGTATCATAAGGCGGGTAACTTAAAATCACCCGGTTGACGCCGCGCGCCTGCAGCCCCTGATTCAGGGCGCGCTCCGCCTCGCCCTTGGCGAAAAAGGCGGCGTGGCGCACTTCAACGCCATAGCTGAAGCGGCGCGGCAGCCCGTCGAGAAAGCGCCAGAGATCGGCGAGCTGAGCGGGCGCAAAAGTCGCGGGCAGCTGCAGCCAGTACTGTCCGATACGGTCGGCCAGCGGGTCGAGCAGCCGCAGAAAGTCGCTCAGCAGATCGTCGGTGTGCTGCAGCTGCGCCTGATGGCTGATGGTCTGCGGAAATTTGAAGCAAAAGCGAAAGTCGTCATGCGTCATATCGCGCCAGCGCTGAACGGTGTCGGGCGCGGGTAGCGCATAAAGCGTGGTGTTGCCCTCTACGCAGTGGAACAGACGGGCATAATCAGCCAGACTTTCAATGCCCCAGCGTTTCCAGTGCGAATGCTGCCATTGCGGCAGCCCAATACGAAGCGTCACGGCCTCTCCTTTCCTGCTGGTTTTGCCCTATAGACTAGCCTGGTTGTCCGGAGGAGGAAAAACCGGCGACGAAATGGGCGGTTTGGCGCGGCTCTACTTATCCTGCCTGCCTTTTTCCATTATAATGGCCGCCTTTTTTGCGGCAGCATCTCAAAAGGTTACGCGGCCTGATGCTGCAGGCAGCAGCGGCGAAGTTAAAAGGATACGTTATGCGTACAGAATATTGCGGACAGCTCAATCTGTCTCATGTAGGTCAGCAAGTCACTCTTTGCGGCTGGGTCAACCGCCGTCGCGATCTGGGGAGCCTGATTTTTATCGACATGCGCGATCGCGAAGGCATCGTGCAGGTTTTCTTCGATCCCGATCGTCAGGAGGCTTTCCAGCTGGCGTCTGAGCTGCGCAACGAATTCTGCATCCAGATCACCGGCACCGTTCGCGCACGCGACGAGAAGAACAAAAACGCCGAGATGGCCACGGGCGAAGTCGAAGTGTTCGCGCAGGCGCTGACCATTATCAACCGCGCCGAGCCGCTGCCGCTCGACTCCAATCAGGTCAATAGCGAGGAAGCGCGTCTGAAGTACCGCTATCTCGACCTGCGCCGTCCTGAAATGGCGCAGCGCCTGAAGACCCGCGCGAAAATCTCCAGCTTCGTGCGCCGCTTTATGGACGGCGAAGGCTTCCTCGATATCGAAACGCCGATGCTGACCAAGGCGACGCCGGAAGGCGCGCGCGACTATCTGGTGCCGAGCCGCGTGCACAAAGGCAAGTTCTACGCGCTGCCGCAGTCGCCGCAGCTGTTCAAACAGCTGCTGATGATGTCCGGCTTCGATCGCTACTATCAGATCGTGAAGTGTTTCCGCGATGAAGATCTGCGCGCCGACCGCCAGCCGGAATTTACCCAGATCGATATCGAAACGTCGTTCCTGACCGCGCCGCAGGTGCGCGAGATTAACGAGCGTATGATTCGCCAGCTGTGGCAGGAAGTGAAAGGCGTCGATCTCGGCGAGTTCCCGCAGATGACCTTTGCCGAAGCGATGCGCCGCTACGGTTCCGACAAGCCCGATTTGCGTAACCCGATGGAGCTGGTAGACGTCGCCGATCTGCTGAAAAACGTCGAGTTCCAGGTGTTCGCCGGTCCGGCCAACGACGCCAAAGGCCGTGTCGCCGCGCTGCGCGTGCCGGGCGGCGCACAATTGAGCCGCAAGCAGATTGACGAATACGGCAAGTTCGTCGAGATTTATGGCGCGAAAGGTCTGGCGTGGATGAAAGTCAACGCGCGCGCCGACGGCTTCAGCGGCGTGCAGAGCCCGGTGGCTAAGTTCCTTAACGAAGAGATCGTCGAAGCGATTCTCAGCCGCACCAACGCCGCCGACGGCGACCTGATCTTCTTCGGCGCCGATCGCGCCAAAGTGGTGGCGGACGCGCTGGGCGCGCTGCGCCTGAAAGTGGGCCGCGACCTGCAGATCACTAACGAAAGCGCCTGGGCGCCGCTGTGGGTGATCGACTTCCCGATGTTCGAAGAGGACGACGAATGCGGTCTGGCAGCGATGCACCATCCGTTTACCGCGCCGAAAGAGATGTCGGCGGAAGAGCTGGCGGCCGATCCGCTGAGCGCGGTGGCGAACGCCTACGATATGGTGATCAACGGCTATGAAGTGGGCGGCGGTTCCGTGCGTATCCACAGCGGTAAAATGCAGCAGGCGGTATTCACTATTCTGGGCATTGACGAGCACGAGCAGCGCGAGAAATTCGGCTTCCTGCTCGACGCGCTGAAATATGGCACGCCGCCGCACGCGGGCCTGGCCTTCGGTCTGGATCGTCTCACCATGCTGCTGACCGGCACCGAGAATATCCGCGACGTTATCGCCTTCCCGAAAACCACCGCGGCGGCCTGTCTGATGACCGAAGCGCCGAGCGAAGCCAATCCGGCGGCGCTGGCGGATCTCGGTATTCAGATCGCGCCAAAGAAAGAAAAGTCAGAGAATAAGTAATGTATAAGCACCCGATCTCGGTTCTGGTAGTGATTTTCGCGCAGGATACCGGCCGGGTGTTAATGCTGCAGCGACGCGACGACAGCGATTTCTGGCAGTCGGTCACCGGCAGTCTGGAAGCGGGCGAAACCCCGCTTCAGGCAGCGCGGCGCGAAGTGCTGGAAGAGCTGGCCATCGACGTCGCGGGCGAGAAGCTGGCGCTGGAGGATTGCGGCAAAGAGATCGAATTCGAAATCTTTCCGCACTATCGCCATCGCTATGCGCCCGGCGTGACGCACAACCGTGAACACTGGTTCCGGCTGGCGCTGCCCGCCGAACGGCAGCCGACGCTGAGCGAGCATCTCGCCGCGCGCTGGCTCGATCCCGCCGCCGCAGCAGCCCTGACTAAGTCCTGGAGCAATCGTCAGGCGATTGAAGAATTTATTTAGCTGCTCGCCGCGTCTCTTCCGGCAGCAGCCTGGATCGTAAAAAACGGTGCAATCTAACAGAACTGCGCCTTAAAACTTAAAGCGTCGGGCGTTATCGGCGCAGCGAGGTCGGCTGCCGCCAGCGCGCAGCAACCGGAGCGTACTCCCGTACGTGAGGATTGCGAGCACTGCCGGAAGGCGAGATCGCCAGCAAGATAGCCCGTGCGATGTCAAAGATCGGAGAATAACCAAGATGGCTGGTCATAGTAAGTGGGCGAATACCAAGCACCGCAAGGCGGCGCAGGACGCCAAACGCGGTAAAATTTTCACCAAAATTATTCGTGAACTGGTCACCGCCGCTAAGCTGGGCGGCGGCGACGCCGCGTCCAACCCGCGTCTGCGCGCCGCAATGGACAAAGCGTTGTCCAACAACATGACGCGCGACACCATGAACCGCGCTATCGCGCGCGGCGTGGGCGGCGAAGATGATTCCAATATGGAAACCATCATCTATGAAGGCTATGGCCCTGGCGGCTCTGCCGTGATGGTGGAGTGCCTGAGCGACAACCGCAACCGCACCGTAGGCGAAGTGCGCCACGCCTTCACCAAAACCGGCGGCAACCTCGGCACCGACGGCTCCGTTTCTTACCTGTTCAGCAAGAAGGGCGTGATCTCCTTCGCGCCGGGCCAGGATGAGGACAGCGTGATGGAAGCGGCGCTGGAAGCGGGCGCGGAAGATGTGGTGAGCTACGACGACGGCGCGATTGACGTCTTTACCGCCTGGGAAGAGCTGGGCGCAGTGCGCGACGCGCTGGAAGCCACCGGCCTGAAAGCGGACACCGCCGAAGTCTCGATGATCCCGTCGACCAAAGCGGAACTCGATGCTGAAACGGCGCCGAAGCTGCTGCGCCTGATCGACATGCTGGAAGACTGCGACGACGTGCAGGAAGTCTACCATAACGGCGAGATCTCCGATGAGGTGGCGGAAACGCTGTAATGGCGTTCCTTTTTAGCCCGCATACCGGAGAGTCGGCATGGCGATAATTCTGGGCATCGATCCCGGCTCGCGCATAACCGGCTACGGTGTGATCCGGCAAACCGGCCGCCAGCTCAGCTATCTGGGCAGCGGCTGTATCCGCACCAATACCACCGAGCTGCCGGCGCGCCTGAAGCTGATCTATGCGGGCGTGACTGAAATCATCACCCAGTTTTCGCCAGACTACTTCGCCATCGAGCAGGTCTTTATGGCGAAGAACGCCGATTCGGCGCTTAAGCTGGGGCAGGCGCGCGGCGCGGCGATCGTCGCAGCGGTCAACCTTGACCTGCCGGTCTTTGAGTACGCCGCCCGTCAGGTGAAGCAGACCGTCACCGGCACCGGCGGCGCGGAGAAGAGCCAGGTGCAGCATATGGTGCGCACGCTGCTTAAGCTGCCCGCCAACCCGCAGGCGGACGCCGCCGATGCGCTGGCGATCGCTATTACGCACTGCCACGTCAGTCAGAACGCGACGCGCATCAGCGACAGCAAACTGCTGCTGACGCGCGGACGTTTGCGTTCAGGCTAGCGGGTCGCGCCGCGTTCCGTATCAGGCTGGATATTCATCCAGCCTTTTTTATGTTATAAATCCCGCCACATTCGTTTATTAAGGAAGCGTTCAGGTGATAGGTCGTTTACGGGGCAATATTCTGGAAAAGCAGCCGCCGCTGGTGCTGATTGAAGCGCACGGCGTGGGTTATGAAGTGCATATGCCGATGACCTGTTTTTATGAGCTGCCTGAACTGAATCACGAAGCAGTGATCTTTACCCACTTTGTGGTGCGCGAAGATGCGCAGCTGCTGTTCGGCTTCAATAACAAACAAGAGCGCGCGCTGTTTCGCGAGCTGATTAAAACCAACGGCGTCGGACCTAAGCTGGCGCTGGCGATCCTTTCCGGCATGTCGGCGCAGCAGTTCGTGACGGCGGTGGAGAAAGAGGAGATCGCCGCGCTGATCAAGCTGCCGGGCGTCGGCAAGAAAACCGCCGAGCGTCTGGTAGTTGAGATGAAAGATCGCTTTAAAGGCTTGCATGGCGACCTCTTCTCCGGCGAATCCGCCTTTACGCTCACCGCGCCGCACGCCGAGCCGGAAAGCAACGACGCTGAGGCCGAAGCGGTTGCGGCGCTGGTATCGCTGGGTTATAAACCGCAGGAAGCCAGCCGAATGATAAGCAAGGTTGGCAAGCCTGACGCAGACTGCGAAACCCTGATCCGAGAAGCTCTGCGCGCCGCTATTTGAGGTAAGTCATGATCGAAGCCGACCGTCTGGTCTCCTCCGCCAGCTATAACGAAGAAGAGAATCTCGACCGCGCTATCCGCCCTAAGCTGCTCTCGGAGTACGTGGGCCAGCCGCAGGTGCGCGAGCAGATGGAAATTTTCATCAAGGCGGCGAAACTGCGTGGCGATGCGCTGGATCACCTGCTGATTTTCGGCCCGCCGGGGCTGGGTAAAACCACGCTGGCCAATATCGTCGCCAATGAGATGGGCGTCAATCTGCGCACCACCTCCGGCCCGGTGCTGGAGAAGGCGGGCGATCTGGCGGCGATGCTGACCAATCTCGAACCGCACGACGTGCTGTTTATCGATGAGATCCATCGTCTCTCGCCGGTGGTGGAAGAGGTGCTCTATCCGGCGATGGAAGATTACCAGCTGGATATTATGATCGGCGAAGGACCGGCCGCGCGCTCCATCAAGCTCGACCTGCCGCCGTTTACGCTGATTGGCGCCACCACGCGCGCCGGCTCGCTGACTTCGCCGCTGCGCGACCGCTTCGGCATCGTGCAGCGCCTGGAGTTCTACAACGTGCCGGATCTGCAGCATATCGTCAGCCGCAGCGCCGCCTGTCTGGGACTGCCGCTGAGCGAAGAGGGCGCGCGGGAAGTGGCGCAGCGCGCGCGCGGTACGCCGCGTATCGCCAACCGCCTGCTGCGTCGTGTGCGTGACTTCGCGGAGGTGCGCGCCAACGGCGAAATGAGCGGCGACGTCGCGGCCAGCGCGCTGGATATGCTTAACGTCGACAGCGAAGGCTTCGACTATATGGATCGCAAGCTGCTGCTGGCGATTATCGACAAGTTCACCGGCGGGCCGGTAGGGCTGGATAACCTCGCAGCGGCCATTGGCGAAGAGCGGGAAACCATTGAAGATGTGATTGAGCCCTTCCTGATCCAGCAGGGCTTTATTCAGCGCACGCCGCGCGGCCGTATGGCCACGCAGCATGCTTATCGTCATTTCGGCATGGCGCGCGACGAGTAATCAGACGGCGGGTTTGCGCGCCATGCTGAGAATAAACAGCAGCGCGGCGCACAGCACCACCGACGGGCCGGCCGGGGTATCGTAGAAGGCGGAGAAGGTCAGGCCGCCTGAAACGGCGATAATGCCCACCACCACCGCCAGGCTCGCCATCTGCTCCGGCGAACGCGAAAAGCGGCGCGCCGTCGCGGCGGGGATGATCAGCAGCGAGGTGATAATCAGCGCGCCGACGAATTTCATCGCCACGCCAATGGTCAGCGCCGTCACCAGCATCAGGATCAGGCGGGTACGCTGGATATTAACGCCGTCCACCTGCGCCAGCTCCGGGCTGATGGTCATCGACAGCAGCGCGCGCCACTGCCACGCCATCACCGCCAGCACCACCGCCACGCCCGCGCCCATCACCCATAAATCCTCCGGCGTCACCGCCAGCAGATCGCCGAACAGATAGGCCATCAGATCGACGCGCACGCCCGACATCAGGCTGACCACCACCAGACCGAGCGACAGCGCGCTGTGCGCCATAATGCCCAGCAGGGTATCGATCGCCAGATGCGGGCGGCGTTCGAGAAACACCAGTCCCAGCGCCAGGCAGACGGTCACCAGGATAACGGCGTAGTAGGGATTGACGTTCAGCAGCAGGCCGAAGGCGACGCCCAGCAGCGAGGCGTGCGCCAGGGTATCGCCAAAGTAGGACATTTTGCGCCAGACCACAAAGGAACCCAGCGGACCGGCTGCCAGCGCCAGCATCACGCCGCCGAGCCAGCCCGGTAGTAACAATTCAATCATGATGGACCCTGTCCTCTGCGTAAAACGATACGTCCCTGAAGGTCGTGACGATGATTATGGTTATGGCGGTAGATCGCCAGCTGCTGCGCGCCGCGCGGGCCAAACATGGCGATAAATTCCGGATGCTGCGACACCGCTTCCGGCGTGCCGGAGCAGCAGATATGGTGATTAAGGCAGAGCACCTCGTCGGTTTTCGCCATTACCAGATGCAGATCGTGCGAAACCATCAGCACGCCGCAGTTAAGCTCGTGGCGCAGCTGGTCGATCAGATCGTAGAGCGCCACCTGACCGTTCACGTCGACGCCCTGCGTCGGCTCGTCCAGCACCAGCAGCTGCGGCTGATTGAGCAGGGCGCGCGCCAGCAGCACGCGCTGCGTTTCACCGCCCGAGAGCTTCTGCAGCGGCGCGTTGAGCAGATGACCGGCCTGCACGCGCTTCAGTGCCGGCAGCACATCGGCGCGCTTCGCGCCGCGCGTCAGCAGCATGAAACGCTCGACGGTGACCGGCAGCGTCGGGTCGATATGAAGTTTTTGCGGCACATAACCGATGCGTAAGCCCGGATCGCGTTGTATCTGACCGGAGGCTGGCGTCAGCAGCCCCAGCACGACGCGCACCAGCGTGGATTTGCCCGCGCCGTTGGGGCCGAGCAGCGTAAGTATGCGTCCAGGCATCAGCTTCAGGCTAATGCCTGAGAGCACGGGACGTCGTGCAAATTGCACGGAGATGTTTTCAAGCGTGACGAGTGAGGTCATGTTATTTACAGGTTGCACAGAATTTCGAATGTTATAATATCACATCCCATCCCCAGGTCACGATGGAATGATGCATTATGTTACACATTAAAAAGCGTACTATTTTCACCCTTTCTGCGCTGGCGTTCACCGCCTCGCTGACGCTTCCCGCGCAGGCGAATGTCGTCGCCTCGGTGAAGCCTCTCGGTTTTATCGCTGCCGCCATTGCCGACGGCGTGACGCCGGTGGATGTGCTGCTGCCGGATGGCGCCTCTGAACACGACTACTCGCTGCGTCCTTCTGACGTAAAACGTTTAAAAAACGCAGACTTAGTGGTGTGGGTCGGCCCCGAGATGGAAGCCTTTATGACGAAGCCAGCGGCTGAATTGCCCGCCGCTAAAAACCTTCAGATTGCCGATATGCAGGCGGTTAAACCCTTGTTGCTGAAGGGCGGAGACGACGACGATCATCATGGCGAAGAGGCTGCGCACCAGGGCGACAGCGGAGATGACGAAGCGGAACATCATCACCATCACGGCGAATTTAATATGCATCTGTGGTTGTCGCCGCAAATATCCAGGCTAGCGGCGGTTGCAATCCACGGAAAATTATTGGAACTTATGCCCGAAAGCAAAGCCAAACTTGACGCTAATCTCCAGCAGTTCGAACGCGAACTGGCGGTTACCGACAAGCACATTAGCGCGCAGCTCGCGCCGGTCAGCAACAAAGGGTATTTCGTTTTTCATGACGCTTACACCTATTTTGAAAAACACTACGGCCTCTCGCCCAGCGGGCATTTTACCGTAAACCCTGAAATTCAGCCGGGCGCACAGCGTCTACATCAAATACGAACACAGTTGGTTGAGCAGAAGGCCGTTTGCGTCTTTGCTGAGCCACAATTCAGGCCAGCCGTCATCGATGCGGTTGCCCGTGGAACCAACGTGCGTAAAGGCACGCTGGATCCGCTGGGGACGAATATCAGCCTTAGTCAGGACAGCTACGTGAAGTTCCTTTCACAGCTGTCAGGCCAGTATGCGAGCTGCCTGAATGGAGCATGAGGAATAGGTAAAAGTGCAGCAGATAGCCCGCTCTGTCGCCCTCGCATTTAATAATTTGCCGCGCCCCCACCGCGTTATGCTGGGGTCTTTAACCGTTGTGACGCTGGCCGTCGCCGTCTGGCGGCCCTACGTTTACCATCCCGCCGATGATGCGATGCCGATAGTCAAAAGCATCGAACTCGATAAAAATCAGCTGCGTACGCTGCTGCCAGAGGCCAGCGAACCCATCGATCAAACGACTTCCGAACCGGAAGAAGAACTGCCCGCCGACGATATCGACAGCGATGTGCCGGACGCGACGGGAACGCATGAATACACCGTCTCGTCCGGCGATACGCTCAGCAGCGCCCTGAATCAGTACGGCATCGAACTGGGCGATATCAATGCGCTGGTCAATAGCGATAAAGCGCTGCGCAACCTGCAGGTCGGCCAGCAGCTGAGCTGGACCCTGACCGACGATGGCAGCCTGCAGTCTCTCACCTGGGAGATAAACCGTCGTGAAACGCGCACCTATCAGCGCGGCAATAACGGCGCGTTTACTATGCAGTCCGAGATGCAAAAGGGCGAGTGGCAGAACCGCGTGCTGAAAGGCGAAGTGCGCGGCAGTTTCGCCGCCAGCGCCCAGCGCGCCGGCCTGACCGGCAGCGAAGCGAGCGCGGTGATCAAAGCGCTGCAGTGGCAGATGGATTTCCGCAAGCTGCGCGCCGGTGACCAGTTTAGCGTGCTGATGTCGCGCGAAATGCTCGACGGCAAAAGCGCGCAGAGCCAACTGCTTGGCGTGCGCCTGCGCTCCGGCGGCAAAGACTACTACGCGTTCCGTGCCGAAGACGGCAAGTTCTACGATCGCAACGGGTCGGGCCTGGCGCGCGGCTTTATGCGCTTCCCGACCGTGAAGCAGTATCGCGTCTCCTCTAACTTCAATCCGCGCCGTCTCAACCCCGTCACGGGCCGCATCGCGCCGCATAAAGGCGTCGATTTCGCGCTGCCGGTGGGCACGCCGGTGCTGGCGGTCGGCGACGGCGAAGTGGTGATGGCGAAAAATGGCGGCGCGGCGGGCAACTATGTGGCCATTCGTCACGGCCGCCAGTATATGACGCGCTATATGCACCTGAAGAAAGTGCTGGTGAAGCCGGGCGAGAAGGTGAAGCGCGGCGATCGCATCGCGCTGTCGGGCAATACCGGCCGCTCCACCGGGCCGCATCTGCACTTTGAAATCTGGATCAATAACCAGGCGGTCAACCCGCTGACGGCGAAGCTGCCGCGTATGGAAGGGTTGACCGGCAAAGAGCGCAGCGATTATATGGCGCAGGTGAAAACCAACCTGCCGCTGCTGCGCTTCGAGTAGTCCGCGCGACGCGCCACAAGACCGACGCTTTACGCGTCGGTTTTTTTTCACGCCGCGCCGGGGATTGCAAATTTACCTGTCGCCACTATCATTAGCGCGTCATTGATTGAGGCGAGTGCATGGAAACCCCGAAAAAAAAGAATATTGAATTTATTCCCGTTTTTGAACGTTCTTTCCTGAAACCAAAATACTGGGGCAGCTGGCTGGCGATCGGCGCACTGGCGGGCATGGCGCTGCTGCCGGCGAAAGTACGCGATCCGCTGCTCGGACGGCTGGGGAGAATGGCGGGGAAACTGGCTAAAGGCGCTCGCCGCCGCGCGCTAATCAATCTGTACTACTGCCTGCCGGAGCTGAGCGAAACGCAGCGCAGCCATATCGTCGATGAGATGTTCGCCACCGCGCCGCAGGCAATGGCGATGATGGCCGAACTGGGCATGCGCGATCCGGCGCGCGTGCGCCAGCGCGTCGACTGGCACGGCCGTGAAATCATCGATCGGCTGCAGGCGGAGAAGCAGAACGTTATTTTCCTCGTGCCGCACGGCTGGGCGGTGGATATCCCCGCGATGCTGCTCGCCTCGGAAGGACAGATGATGGCGGCGATGTTCCATAACCAGAGCGATCCGCTGCTCGACTACGTCTGGAACAGAGCGCGTCGCCGCTTCGGCGGCCGTATGCACGCCCGCAACGACGGCATCAAGCCGTTTATCAGTTCGGTGCGTCAGGGCTACTGGGGCTACTATCTGCCCGATCAGGATCACGGCGCCGAACACAGTGAGTTTGTCGATTTCTTCGCGACCTACAAGGCGACGCTGCCGGCGCTTGGCCGCCTGATGAAGGTGTGCCGCGCGCGCGTGGTGCCGCTGTTCCCGGTTTACAACAGCGAGACGCATCGGCTGGAGATTTTCGTCCGTCCGCCGATGGACGATCTGCTGGACGCTGACGATCGCACGCTGGCGCGCCGCATGAATGAAGAGGTTGAGGTCTTCGTGCGTCCCCATCCCGAACAGTACACCTGGATTTTGAAGCTGCTGAAGACGCGCAAAGAGGGCGATATCGAGCCCTATAAGCGCAAAGAGCTTTATCCGCGTAAATAATCGTGCCGCAACGGCTGGTTAGCCGGATATGCGTGCAGCATGGGCCGAAGAGCAAAGCGTCCCGCGACAGGGACGTCGCGGGCCGAGCGCGCAGGGATGCCTTGAGCGACTTTGCGATCGGACCTTGCTGCACGCATCTGCACCTTTACTATGATAACGCCGTCACCTGTGCGCGCCGCTTGCGTTCGCGCAGAAACAGCGTCACCAGCACAAACCAGAGCACGCCGCTGACGAAATTGATCAGGCTAAACCAGGGCGTGCCGCCGCTAAAATAACCGCTTTTCGCCAGCTCGATGCCGATTGCCAGCGTCAGGATGCTGATCATCCCCAGCATCGCCGCGACGCTGCCTTTGCCCGCGTCGCTGGCGTAGAGCGTCAGGCGATAGAGCCCGGCGTTGACCATGCCCGCGCCGAAGGCGTAAAGGCTCAGTCCGGCGGTCAGAAAGAGATAGCTGTGGCTGTCCAGCAGGTTCGCCAGCAGCGCGATGCCCAGGCCCGAGAGAATCGGCCAGGCGGCGAACTTCACCGGCTGCTCGATCGGCACGCGTCCGGCCAGCTTGCCCAGCGTAATATTCCCGGCGATCATCGCCAGAAACACCGGCAGCTGCAGCAGCGCATAGTGCATGCGCGACAATTGCTCCTCATGCATCAGGATCACGGGCGAGAGCGCCACCCAGGTCAGGATGGGAATAAACACCAGCCCGATAGCGAAAGAGCCCAGCATCACCATTCGGTCGCGCGCCAGCTTGCGGTAGGTGCGCGCCAGCTGCGGCAGCGCGATGGAGTGGCTGCGGTCACCCGCGGTTTCAGGCATCACGCGCCATAAAATAATAAAGGCGAGGGCGCTCAGCAGGGCGAACAGCCAGAACATGCTGCGCCAGCTCGCCACTGTCAGCCAGGCGGCGCCTGCCAGCGGACCCGCCAGCGGCGCCAGCAGCGCGACGTTCGCCATCAGCGCCATCACGCGTACCGCCAGCGCCTCGTCAAAAGCTTCCTGAATCGCGGCATAGCTCACCGCGCCGATAAAGCAGAGGCTGATGCCCTGAATAAAGCGCAGCGCGACGAACTCTTTGATCGAGCTAACCCAAGTGGTTAGCACGCAGGCCAGAATAAAAAAGAGAATGCCGCCCAGCATCACCGGACGACGGCCGAATTTATCGGAGAGCGGGCCGAGTAGCCATTGCAGCACCACGCCGCCCAGCAGATAGGCGGTCAGCGACGTTGAGACCCACTCCGGGCCGACGCTGAACTCCTGCGTCACCAGCAGCATGCCGGGCTGGATCATGTCGTGCGCGATATAGGTGGCGAACTCAAACAGCACCAGCGCCAGCGGAAACAGCAGCAAGCCTGCTGTCAGTTTGCTGACGGGTTGATAGCGGGGCATCCAGACTCCTTTTAAGAAAAATAAAACGCGACCGCCAGGCAGTCGCGTTGTTTACAGCGTTACTACAGCGGGACGCGGTTAGTCGACGCGCAGCACCCGGCTGGTGTTGGTGGTGCCGGTCGCGCCCATCACGTCGCCCTGGGTGACGATAACCAGATCGCCAGAGACGAGGAAGCCCTTGTCGCGCAGCAGATTGATCGCATCGTGCGCCGCGACCACGCCGTCGTTGTCGCTGTTGAAAAAGACCGGCGTCACGCCGCGATAGAGCGCGGTCAGGTTCAGGGTGCGCTCATGACGCGACATCGCGAAAATCGGCAGGCCGGAGGTAATGCGCGACGTCATCAGCGGCGTACGGCCGGACTCGGTCATGGTAATAATCGCGGTGACCCCCTGCAAATGGTTCGCCGCATACATCGCCGACATGGCGATCGCCTCTTCGATATTGTCGAAGGTGACTTCCAGACGGTGCTTGGAGACGTTGACGCTTGGGATCTTCTCCGCGCCCAGGCAGACCTTCGCCATCGCGGAAACGGTTTCAGCCGGATACTGGCCAGCGGCGGTTTCCGCCGACAGCATCACGGCGTCGGTGCCGTCGAGCACGGCGTTAGCGACGTCCATCACTTCGGCGCGCGTCGGCATCGGGTTGGTGATCATTGACTCCATCATCTGCGTGGCGGTAATGATGGTGCGGTTCAGCTGGCGCGCGCGACGGATCAGCGCTTTCTGAATGCCGACCAGCTCAGGATCGCCGATTTCAACGCCCAGGTCGCCGCGCGCCACCATCACCACGTCAGAGGCGAGAATGATATCGTCCATCGCCTCCTGTGTCGCGACCGCTTCGGCGCGTTCGACTTTCGCCACCAGCTGCGCCTCGCAGCCCGCTTCGCGCGCAAGGCGACGGGCGTAATTCATATCTTCGCCGCTGCGCGGAAAGGAGACCGCCAGATAATCGACGCCGATTTTCGCGGCGGTAATAATGTCCGCTTTGTCTTTCTCGGTCAGCGCTTCCGCCGACAGGCCGCCGCCGAGCTTGTTGATGCCTTTGTTGTTAGAGAGCGGACCGCCGACGGTCACTTCGGTAAACACCTTCATGCCCTGAACTTCCAGCACTTTCAGCTGCACGCGTCCATCGTCGAGCAGCAGGATATCGCCTGGCACCACATCTTCCGGCAGGCCTTTATAGTCGATGCCGACTTTCTCTTTATCACCTTCGCCTTTGCTCAGGCTGGCGTCCAGCAGGAAGCGATCGCCGACGTTGAGGAACACTTTGCCCTCTTTAAAGGTCGACACGCGAATTTTCGGTCCCTGCAGGTCGCCCAGAATCGCGACGTGACGACCCAGCTTCGCGGCAATTTCGCGCACTTTGTTCGCGCGCAGCTGATGATCTTCCGGGGTGCCGTGAGAGAAGTTGAGTCGCACAACGTTTGCGCCTGCGGCGATGATTTTTTCCAGATTATTATCGCGGTCTGTTGCCGGGCCGAGGGTTGTAACGATCTTGGTTCTTCTGAGACGTCTTGACATGAAGGACTCCGTTGACAAATTTGCGTATCCCCTAAAGTGGACAGGGCGTGATCATTATTCTAACTGAAGGAGAGCCTGTGATACGACTCACATTGTGAATGTGATGTTAATTTTTTTGTTGCGCTGCGTTTTCCATGGCGAAAGGCTTGTCGAAACGCGACTCTTTTAAAACCTCTTTTACTCGCTTCAGGTTTTCCCGAAACGCGGCGCCGCGCTCAAGGATAAATCCGGTCGCCAGCACGTCGATAACGGTGAGTTGCGTCAGGCGGGACACCATTGGCAGATAGACATCGGTATCTTCCGGAACATCAAGCGTGAGCGCCAGCGTGGCGACCTCTGCCAGCGGCGAAGCGGGAGACGTGATGGCTATCACGGTGGAACCGTTTACACCGGCGAGGCGAGCCAGTTCTACCATATTTTTCGTGCGGCCAGTATGCGAAATCAAAACAAAAACGTCCTCCGCGCGACTATTTATACAACTCATGCGCTGGATCACAATATCCTCTGACCAGACCACCGGGAGATCAAAGCGCAAAAATTTATTAAAGGCGTCGTGCGCCACCACCGCTGAGGCGCCCAGGCCAAAGAACGCCACTTTCTGCGCTTGCGACAGCGCCGTCACCGCCTGCTGCACGACGGCGAGATCGAGCCGATCGCGCACGCGCTGCAGCCCGGCCAGCGCCGAGTCGAAAATCTTATGGCTGTAGCCGCGGGCATCGTCATCTTCATCGACGTCATGACTGACCCAGCTTTGCCCTTGCGCCAGGCTCTGCGCCAGCTGTAATTTGAAATCGGGAAAGCCGCGCGTGCCGAGCCGATGGCAAAAGCGGTTAACGGTGGGTTCGCTGACCTCGGCGGCGCGCGCCAGCCGGGCGATGCTGGAATGGATCGCCTCCTGCGGGGCGGCCAGGATCTGCGCGGCGACCTTGCGTTCCGATTTGCTGAGCGTCGCCAGCTGCGCCTCAATTTTTTCCAGAGTATTCATAACCTGATGGCCGTTATCGCTTTTATCGATGCCAGCAATGGCTGGCAGAGGGGGCATAAAAGCGTGAATATACCCTGTTCGCCTTGACTGCGCGCAAGTACGGATAAGTCGGCACGAGAAATTTTTGTCATAATTTGACCCGGATTCGATTTTGCCGCCCCTCGGCCGCCAGGCGAGAGTGGGCTAAAGCGCACGCGCTATCACATCGGCATGCCTTATTCCGTTCAGAGTGAACGCTGCGGATCAGCATAGAGTCGGTTTACCTGACTCCCTGAAATAAGTACATTGTGCTGAAAGAAAATTACAACATGGACCCGATGGATGAGGATGCAAAGGCCAACGGGATCATCCTGCAACGAGGAGAGGAAAATGGCGGTAACACAAACAGCCCAGGCATGCGATCTGGTGATATTCGGTGCCAAAGGCGATCTTGCGCGCCGGAAACTGTTGCCTTCACTGTATCAGCTGGAAAAAGCGGGACAGATCCACGAGGAAACCCGCATCATCGGCGTGGGACGCGCCGACTGGGACAAAGCAGCCTATACCAAAGTGGTGCGTGAAGCGCTGGAAACCTTTATGAAGGAGAAGATCGACGAAGCGCTGTGGGACAAACTCAGCAGCCGTCTCGACTTCTGCAACCTCGACGTCAACGACACCACCCATTTTCCCAAACTGGGCAAAATGCTCGATCAGGCAAAACGCACCACCATCAACTATTTCGCGATGCCGCCAAGCACCTTCGGCGCCATCTGCAAAGGCCTGGGCGCGGCGAAGCTGAACGCTAAACCGGCGCGCGTAGTGATGGAGAAGCCGCTCGGCACCTCGCTGGAGACCTCAAAAGAGATCAACGACGCGGTAGGCGAGTTCTTTGACGAAAGCCAGGTGTTCCGCATCGACCACTATCTCGGCAAAGAGACGGTGCTTAACCTGCTGGCGCTGCGCTTCGCCAACTCTATCTTCGTCAACAACTGGGACAACCGCACCATCGATCACGTGCAGATCACCGTGGCCGAAGAGGTCGGCATCGAAGGACGCTGGGGCTATTTTGACCAGGCTGGCCAGATGCGCGACATGATCCAGAACCACCTTCTGCAGGTGCTGACCATGATCGCTATGGCGCCGCCGTCCGACCTCAGCGCCGACGCCATTCGCGACGAGAAAGTGAAGGTACTGCGCTCGCTGCGCCGTATCGATCAGACCAACGTGCGCGAAAAAACGGTGCGCGGCCAGTACACCGCCGGCTTCGTGCAGGGTAAAAAAGTGCCGGGCTATCTGGAAGAAGAGGGCGCCAACAAGTCCAGCTCGACGGAAACCTTCGTCGCCATTCGCGTCGATATCGACAACTGGCGCTGGGCGGGCGTGCCGTTCTACCTGCGTACCGGCAAGCGTCTGCCGACCAAATGCTCCGAAGTGGTGGTCTACTTCAAGAACCCGGAGATGAACCTGTTCAAGGATTCCTACTCGGAACTGCCGCAGAACAAGCTCACTATTCGTCTGCAGCCGGACGAGGGCGTCGATATCGAGATCCTGAACAAAGTGCCGGGCCTCGATCACAAGCACAAGCTGCAGACCACGAAGCTGGATCTGAGCTACTCCGAGACCTTTAATCAGTCGCATCTGGCTGACGCCTACGAGCGTCTGCTGCTGGAGAGCATGCGCGGCATTCAGGCGCTGTTCGTGCGTCGCGACGAAGTGGAAGCGGCGTGGACCTACGTCGACTCCATTATCGACGCCTGGGCCGCCGACGGCGACTCCTCCAAGCCTTATCAGGCAGGCACCTGGGGGCCGGTGGCGTCCGTGGCGATGATCACGCGAGACGGCCGTTCCTGGAACGAGTTCGAATAATCCTGAAAGTAGCCCGCCGCGTGCGGGCTTTTTTGTGCCTTGCCGCAGGAAACTGAACCGCAGTTTCAAAAATAGCGTCGGGTGGATAGACGATGCGGAAGGCGATCCTGTATGGTAGTGACGCATTGATGGCGCGCCGCGCGGCTGGCGCCGGTATGGATAAGCAAGGGGAACTGATGAAGAACTGGAAGACGAGTGCGGAAAAGATTCTGACCACTGGACCTGTGGTGCCGGTGATCGTAGTGAACAAGCTGGAACATGCGGTGCCGATGGCGAAAGCGCTGGTGGCTGGCGGCGTTCGGGTGCTGGAAGTCACGCTGCGCACGCCGGTGGCGATGGAAGCACTGCGCCTGATGATTAAAGAGGTGCCGGACGCTATCGTCGGCGCAGGCACGGTCATCAACACCCAGCAGCTGCAGGAAGTCACCGAAGCGGGCGCGCAGTTCGTTATCAGCCCGGGCATTACCGAGCCGCTGTTGAAGGCCGCGGTAGAAGGTCCGGTGCCGCTGATTCCCGGCATTAGCACCGTTTCCGAACTGATGACCGGCATGGATTACGGCCTGCGCGAATTTAAATTCTTCCCGGCGGAAGCGAACGGCGGCGTCAAGGCGCTGCAGGCGATTGGCGGACCTTTCCCGCAGGTACGCTTCTGTCCCACCGGCGGCATCTCGCCCGCCAACTATCGCGACTATCTGGCGCTGAAAAGCGTGCTTTGCATTGGCGGTTCATGGCTGGTGCCGAACGACGCGCTGGAGTCAGGCGACTGGGATCGCATTACGCGTCTGGCGCGCGAAGCGGTAGAAGGCGCGAAATAAGCATTAGCGGTGAGCAGGGCGCTCACCGCATCATGAATCATCCGCGGTTTTATTACTCTTCGACGTTTACCGCCGCTGCGCTGGCGATCGCCCGCGCGACAGCGTCATCAACGCTCTCGCCGCTGGCCAGCGCAACGCCAAGACGGCGCGAACCCGCGATTTCCGGCTTGCCGAACAGGCGCAGCTGCAGACCCGCGCCCAGCGCCGCTTCCACGTTGACGAACCGCACGTTCTGGCTGTGCAGCTGCGGCAGGATCACCGCCGATGCCGACGGGCCGTACTGGCGCACGCCGCCGATCGGCAGGCCGAGAAAGGCGCGCACGTGCAGGGCGAACTCCGAAAGATCCTGCGAAATCAGCGTCACCATGCCGGTGTCGTGCGGGCGCGGCGACACTTCGCTGAAGATGACGTCGTCGCCGCAGACAAACAGCTCAACGCCGAACAGGCCGTAGCCGCCCAGCGCTTTCACCACCTCGCCGGCGATCGCCTGCGCGCGCTGCAGCGCGACATCGCTCATCTGCTGCGGCTGCCAGGATTCGCGGTAGTCGCCATCTTCCTGGCGGTGGCCGATCGGCGCGCAGAAGTGAAGGCCGTCGACCGCGCTCACGGTCAGCAGCGTAATTTCAAAATCGAATTTAACCACGCCTTCGACAATCACGCGGCCTGCGCCGGCGCGTCCGCCCTGCTGCGCGTACTCCCAGGCGCTGCCGAGCTGGCTGGCGTCGCGAATAAAGCTCTGGCCTTTGCCTGACGAACTCATCACCGGCTTGACGATGCAGGGGAAGCCGATCTCCGCCGCCGCCGCCTCAAAGCTCGCCTGGCTGTCGGCGAAACGGTAGCTGGAGGTCGGCAGCGACAGCTCTTCCGCCGCCAGACGGCGAATACCTTCGCGGTTCATGGTCAGGCGCGCGGCGCGTGCGGTCGGCACCACGCGCTGACCCTGCTGCTCAAGCTCAAGCAGCTTATCCGTGGCGATCGCTTCGATTTCAGGCACCACATAATCGGGCTTTTCCTGCGCAATCAGCGCGGCCAGCGCCTCGCCGTCAAGCATGTTCACCACATGGCTGCGATGCGCCACATGCATCGCGGGCGCGTCGGCATAGCGGTCTACGGCAATCACTTCCACACCCAGTCGCTGGCACTCCAGCGCCACTTCTTTACCCAGTTCACCCGAGCCTAACAGCATGACACGCGTCGCAGCCGGACGCAGCGCAGTTCCAAGAGTCGTCATAATTTCACCTGTGAGTCAAAACGCGCGCAGTATAAACGAAAACGTTTGCGTTCTCATCCCCTGCTGCTTTGCCTCTCTTTTCTCACCTTGACGTTAACTGACGCCCGGTCGGGCAGAGTAGAGCCCTTATCGCTGAAAAAGAGGTGAATGATGAACAACCTGTTGCAACAGCTTCAGTCGCTGCTGACGAAGAAAGGGCACAGCGGCGGCAACGGAGGTTTAAACGATATGCTGGCACCCGGCGCGCTGGGCGGACTGGCGGGCTTGCTGATCGCCAGCAAAAAGTCGCGCAAGCTGTTAACCGAGTATGGCGGCAAAGCGCTGATTATCGGCGGCGGCGCGGCGGCTGGCGCGGTGTTGTGGAACAAATATAAACAGCGCGTGCGCGACACGCACCAGGCCGATCCCGGCTTCGGCGAACTGCAGACGCCCGCCGATCAGCGCGCCGAGCGCCTGGTGACGGCGCTGGTGTTCGCCGCGAAAAGCGACGGCCATATCGACGATCGCGAGCGCGCCGCCATCGAGCGCAGCATCCATGAGGCGGGCTATGGTCAGGAGGCAGAAGCACTGATCCAGAAAGCGATCAATCGGCCGCTCGATCCCGCCTGGCTGGCCGCCGACGTGAAAAACGAGGATGAAGCGCTGGAACTCTACTTCCTCAGCTGCGCCGCCATCGACGTGGATCACTTTATGGTGCGCAGCTATCTCACTGCGCTCGGCGACGCGCTGAAGATCCCGCAGGACGTGCGCGACGGCATTGAAAACGACCTGCGCGAACAAAAAGCGCGCATTCCGGCAGAATAAACCCGCCGCGACCGCGCTGCGCGGTCGCAATAACAACGCGTTAGCGACAAAAATTTGGCTTCCCCGCCACCTGATGCCACCCTTAAAGGATATTAATAACAGGGAGACGGAGCATGCAGGCCCCCATCGCAAAAAAAATTCCTCATGAAATGACCCTCCACGGCGAAACGCGCGTGGATGATTACTACTGGCTGCGCGACGACAAGCGCGAGAATGAAGAGGTGCTGGATTATCTGCGCGCCGAAAACAACTACGGCAAGCAGATCATGGCGACACAGCAGCCGCTGCAGAACCGTATTTTAAAAGAGATCGTCGATCGCCTGCCGCCGCAGGATCATTCGGTTCCCTACGTACATAATGGCTATCGCTATCAGAGCCGCTATGAGAGCGGCAACGAATATGCCGCCTACTACCGCCAGCCTACCGAGTGCGCCGTGACCGATGAGTGGACGCTGCTGCTGGACGCCAATCAGCGCGCCTCGCACAGCGAGTTCTACACTATGGGATCGCTCAACATCAGCCCTGACAACAAGGTGATGGCGCTGGCGGAAGATTTTCTCTCCCGGCGACAGTACGGCATTCGCTTTCGCTGCCTGGAGAAGGGGAGCTGGTATCCGGAGGTGCTCAACAACGCCTCCTCCAGCTTCGCCTGGGCGAACGATTCACGCACGCTCTATTACGTGCGCAAGCATGAACAAACGCTGTTGCCCTATCAGGTCTGGCGCCATGAGCTCGGCACGCCGCAAAGCGACGATCGGCTGGTGTATGAAGAGCAGGATGACACCTATCATCTCAGCGTGCATAAAACCACTTCCGAGCACTTTATCCTGATCGCGCTGTTCAGCACCAACAGTAGCGAGATCCAGCTGATCGATGCCGGTTTTCCCGACGCCACGCCGCAGATCTTCCTGCCGCGCCGCAAGGATCATGAATACAGCCTGGATCACTATGAGCATCAGTTTTATATCCGCTCTAACCGCGAGGGGAAAAACTTCGGCCTCTACCGCACGCGCTGGCTGGACGAGTCGCGCTGGGAAACGCTGATCAAGCCGCGCGATCATGTGGTGATGGAAGATTTTCAGCTGTTCCGCGACTGGCTGGTGGTCGAGGAGCGGCAGCGCGGCCTGACCAGTCTGCGCCAGATCCACTGGGAAACCGGCGAGGTAACCGGCATCGCCTTCGACGATCCGACCTATGTCACCTGGCTGGCGTTCAACCCTTCGCCGGAAACCAGCAAGCTGCGCTACGGCTACGGCTCGATGACCACGCCGACCACGCTGTTCGAACTCGATATGGACACCGGTGAGCGGCGTATTCTCAAGCAGAGCGCGGTCGGCAACTTCGACCCCGACAACTACAAAAGCGAGCATCACTGGATTACGGCGCGCGACGGCACCGAAGTACCGGTGTCGCTGGTCTATCACCGCAAACACTATCAGCCGGGTAAAAATCCGCTGCTGGTTTACGGCTATGGCGCCTACGGCAGCAATATGGAGGCGGACTTCAGCGTCAGCCGGCTTAGCCTGCTCGATCGCGGATTCGTCTACGCGTTGATTAACGTGCGCGGCGGCGGCGAGCTGGGACAAAGCTGGTATGACGGCGGCCGCCTGTTTAACAAGATGAACAGCTTCACCGATTTTATCGACGTTACCCAGGCGCTGGTGAAAAAGGGCTTCGGCCAGCCTGGACAGCTCTATGCCATGGGCGGCAGCGCAGGCGGGCTGCTAATGGGCGGGGTGATTAATATGGCGCCGGCGTTGTTCAACGGCGTGGTGGCGCAGGTGCCCTTCGTCGATGTGGTCACCACGATGCTGGATGAGTCGATTCCGCTTACCACCGGCGAGTACGACGAGTGGGGCAACCCAAACGACGCCGACTATTATGGCTATATGCGTCAGTACAGCCCCTACGACAATGTCGAGGCGAAGGCCTATCCGCATATGCTGGTGACGACCGGGCTGCATGACTCGCAGGTGCAGTACTGGGAGCCGGCGAAGTGGGTGGCGAAACTGCGCGCGCTGAAGACCGACAATCATCTGCTGATGCTCTGTACGGATATGGATGCCGGTCACGGCGGCAAGTCGGGGCGCTATAAATCTTATGAGGGCATCGCGCTGGAGCTGACGTTCCTGATCGCGCTGGCGCAGGGCAGCCTGCCGCCGCAGCGCGATTACTGATCGTCGCTCAGGTATTTACGCAGCGCCTGCCGCAGCGGCGGGCGCAGATCGCGCACGTTTTCCAGCACCCAGCGCAAATAGCGCGGATCTTTTCGCGCAATCGAGGCGACGCTCTGGCCGCGATATTTCCCGAAGGGCAGCACGTCGCCCGTTACGCTGGCGGGCTGGCAGTGCTGCGCCATCTGCCCGGCATCCCAGCCGGAAATCTCCATAATGCGGATCAGCAGCGCGGCGGTTACGTAACAGTCGTACAGCGCGCGGTGCGCGTGCAGATTGGCGGGCGGCGTTACCTCCAGCTTAAGGCTATGGCGCAGCGCCTGGTTGCCGTACTTGATGCCGGGCCATAGCTTGCGCGCCAGCGTCATGGTGCAGATCCAGTCGCCGTGCATCTCCGGCAGCATGCGGCGATCGAAGCTGGCGTTATGGGCGACATAGAAAGGACTGCCGTGATAGCGGCCAATCGCCTCCTCAATCGTAGGTTTGCCCACCACCATCGCTTCGGTAATGCGGTGTACGGCCATTGCCTGGCGGCTGATGGGGCGGTCCGGCAGGATCAGGTCGCTCATCGGATTAACGATCTCACCGTTGATCACGTCGACCGACGCCACTTCCACTACGCCGCCCTGGAGCCCGCAGGTTTCGGTATCAATTACGCGTAACATCATTTACTTCAGCTTGGGTTCGTAGGGCAGGCGCGAGAAGTTCAGCGACGCCTGGCGATAGTGCATCAGGCGCTGACGAAACCAGTCGCGCAGCGCAGGCGGCTGCTCATATTCAACCATTTCGGCCACGACCGGCATATTGTAGCGCTCTTTGAACGCCACGCCCGCAGCGGCCAGTTCAACGTTGACTTTATCTTTCTCTTCCTGAGAAAGCAGGGCGAGGTTTTGACTCATGGGGATCTCCTGAAGACAGGGGGCAAAAATAATGCTTATCCCGGCCTGAATCAAGGGCAAAGGATAGCATTGCTGGCCCTCGACACCTGAAAAGCCTCAGCGTATCCTTGCCCACGTTTGCCGCTAATGCGATGGCTAAAAGGATGATCCCATGCAGAAAACAACGATTTTATCAGGCGTTGCCGTCTCGCTGTTGTTAGTGAGCCAGGCGGCGCTGGCGCATGCCCACCTTAAATCGTCCCAACCGGCCGCCGACGCCGCGCTCGCCGCCGCGCCGCAGGCGCTGACCCTGAGCTTTACCGAAGATATTGAGCCCGCGTTTAGCGGCGTAACGCTGCTGGACGGCAGGCAAAAGCCTGTCGCCAGCGAGAAGGTACAACAGGATGCGCAGCAGCACAGCCGGCTGATCCTGCCGCTGAAGAAGCCGCTGGCAGCGGGCGACTATCAGGTTAAGTGGCATGTGCTTTCGGTTGACGGGCATAAGACCCAGGGCAGCTACCGCTTTAGCGTGAAGTAAGTCGTGACCTCGCTGTGGATCCTGCTGCGCGCGTTCCATTTCGCCAGCGTGATGCTGCTGGCGGGCAGCGCGTTTTATACCGTGCTGTTAGCCCCAGCGCGCTACCGCCGCGCGCTGGGGCGGCGACTTAACGCATTAATGCGCGGTTGCGTCTGGCTGGCGTTCGTCACTGCATTGCTGATGCTGGCGACCCAGCTGACGCTGATGAGCGGCGACTGGCGCAACCTCGGCGACAGTGAGATCTGGCGCGCGGTGCTGAGCACGCGTTTCGGCACGGTGTGGCAGTGGGAAACAGGGCTGGCTGGCCTTACGCTGCTGGCGAGTCTGTTGAGAAACAGAGAGCGACAGCAGGCGTGGCTGATCGGCGCTTTGCTGCAGCTGGGCTGTATGGCGTTAATCGGACATGCGGCGATGCGCGAAGGGGTTACGGGCGCGCTGCAGCAGATAAACCATGCGCTACACCTTGTCGGTGCGGCCTTCTGGGCGGGCGGTTTGCTGCCGCTGCTGCTCCTGATGGGCGAGGCGCGGCAGATCGATCGCCGCAGCGACGCCATTCGCGCCATGATGCGCTTTTCGCGCTACGGACATCTGGCCGTCGCGGTAACATTATGCACTGGCATTGTGAATGGGCTGCTGATTGCCGGCTCGCCTCGCCAGTGGCACGGCAGCCTGTATAGCGAGCTGTTAGTGGCTAAGGCGGCGCTGGTGGCATTTATGGTTGCTATCGCGCTGTTCAATCGTTACGTGCTGGTGCCGCGCTTTCGCCTGGCGGGCAAGGGCGCGCAACAACATTTTATTCGTATGACGCAGCTAGAACTGCTGCTGGCATGCGCAGTGGTTGGTCTGGTCAGCGTCTTCGCCACGCTGTCGCCAGCCTGAGTGTGACCCGTTTTGACTGAGTAAAAAGGTAGGCTATTTTGCTGAAGAAAGTGATCCCCGCAATGCTGTTGTTATCTCTCGGTGGCCAGGCGCTGGCGTCAGAAATTATTACCGTCAGCCGTTTCGAAGTAGGTAAGACGTCATGGCCCTTCAGCCGTGAAGAGGTGATGCTGAGCTGCGAGAAAGATGGCTCGCTGTTCGCTATCAACCCCAGCACGCTGATGCAGTATCCGCTTAACGATAAAGCGGAAGCGCGCGTAAAAGCAGGGCAGGTGAAGGCACAACCCATCTCCGTCATTCAGGCGGAAGATAAAGCGCACCCGGGGCAGATGATGAGCCTTCAGCCGATTATCGAGCGTACTCAGGCGCTGTGCGATAAATAATCCTGCCGAGGCGCGAGCGCTTTTCGCGCCTGATTTCGCTGATTCTGCCGTCAGGATCACAATCTGATCCTGCGGATCGCCTCTGCCCGGCCGTTCGCTGGCATTTCCACAGACGTGGGCTAACCTTAAATTGCAAGGCGTCATCGCCTGCATTAATGCCAACTTTTAGCGCACGGCTCTCAAAGAGCCATTTCCCTGGACCGAATACAGGAATCGTGTTCGGTCTTTTTTTATTAATCTGCTTTCAGCCCTGTCGCGCTAAGTCAGTAAATTGAATTCTTTCATATACAGTTGCCCGCCAGCGAACAGGCAACCGCTGCGCCTGTATTTTTCTTCGAGTTGCTAAGGTTTAATCTGCGCTAAAAACTCCGACACGATCTGTGTCACAGATTTGGGCTGCTCCCGGTTGCTGATATGTCCCGCATTCGGGATTTCTATAAAACGGCAGCTCATTAGCTCGGCCATTAACGCGCCCTCTGTCGGTGGACGTGGCATATCGAGCTCCCCCGTGGCGACCAGTGCGGGGCAGGTAATCGTTGACAAAATTTCTTTGCGATCGGGTCGTCCAAAGATCATTTTCCCAATGGGAACAATACTTTCACGAAGATTATTCGTAGTCAGACGGCTCAGATGCATAAGCAGATTTTCAAAATCAGATTTTATGGCATATTTTGAATAAAACTGAGACGCGATATATTCAAGCAGCGGCGAGTTAATTCTGCCGGCGGCATATACCGCATCGAGCATCGCAGAATATTGCTGCTCTTTTTCGTCTGTTTCGCTACCGAGATAGGTATCAAACAGCATCAGACCATTTACACGATCGGGCGCTAAAGCTGCCAGCTCTGCGCCCCACATGCCGCCGACGGAGAGGCCGACCACCGTAAATCTGTCTATGCCAAGACTATCCATCAAACGCAGATGATCTCTGGCGAGATCGACCATAGACGTCGAGCGCGCTGGCAAAGCGGGGGATTTGCCGTGACCCCATAAATCGGGAGCGATAATGCGATAGTGTTTTGAGAGCGTCGGTATCTGAGGCTGCCACATCGTGTGATCAAAAAGATAGCTGTGTCCCAGCAGAACGGGCATGCCAGCGCCAGTATCTAAAAATGACATCTTTTTTTCAGTATTCATATTGCCCTCATGAATGGATTTGAGTAAATAGTTTCTGACGACGTTGCCTTAACGAGCAGGCTTGCTGTTTATTCAGCGTGATTTCAGGATCGTGAACAATTCAATAGAATATTTAGCGAGCGGGCTGACTATCTCATACTCCCTTAAACGGCTCAAAATATTCTTTCTTCATTAAAATTTGCCTGATGAGAAAATTTTGGTGAAACAAAGAGTAACGTTCAGTTTGCTGTTTTTTTATGAAGCTGTTGCATTTCCACCTGACGCAAGAAATAATTGCCACAGATGTGCTATGTATTAACAAAATCGCAAACTAAGCTCCAAAATTATTATTTAATATATTGCACTGTTCGATATTTAAACAGGCAGCACCAGATATCAGTTGCGCCCCCGAAGTCAAGCGAGTAAAGTGCGCGTGATAGTTACGAAAATTTACTCAACGATTTAAGATAACATGACAGTCAGGACAGATTCTTTGCAACAGCTGCTGCGCTATTGGCATGCAGAAGTTATCGGACTCAATAAACGTTTCAGCTTTATACGTCTCTATACTCGCATGAAAAATAAACCTGGCCTGAAATATGTTTTTTGGTGGCGGCTGGCAAACTTTTTTTATGGCAAGGGATATAAGAGGATCGCTTATCGTATTCACAGTCGACTTAAAAAAAATTTTGGCTGCGACATTATGCTGGGTGCAACGATTGGCGAAGGACTGACTATTGCGCATCACACAGGTATAGTGATCTCTAAACGCGTCGTAGCAGGAAGAAACATGAAGCTAACGCAAAACTGCGTGATCGGCAGCGTGGGGAAAAACAACAGAGGAAAGATCTCTATTGGAGATAATTTCTTTCTGGGTTCTAACAGCTGCGTTATAGCTGATGAGCTGCATATTGGTGATAATGTGACCGTTGGGGCCATGAGTTTCGTTAATAAAGATATTAGAAGTAATTGCACCGTATATAGCGAGAAAATTAATCATCTTATCGAGAAGCGTAGCTGATTAGCTCACGGCTGGAGTGGCATTAGCTCATCACATAAATTCCTTACAAAGATCATGGTCAGTAGTCATTTTCTAACCAGAGGGTAGTCTTAGTGTTAATATTTTTTCATCGCTAACTAATTAATATTCCTCAAGGCTGCGCTTTTCTGCCGCTTATATTCCCTGCCAATCTTTACGGGCGCGCTTTCATTTTTCGCCAACCTCTTCCAGGCTTGTCTGGCTTATTCTTTTCAACAAGCCAGGAGATATTTATGTTTCATCATTCTTCAAAGCTTCAATACCCAGTACGCGTCGACAAAGCCGATCCGGAATTCGCCATGCTACTGCAGCAGGCGATCGGCGGCGTGGAAGGGGAGATCCGCGTGGCGATGCAGTACTTCTTCCAGGCGATGGGCGCGCGCGGCGATGCGCGAATCCGCGATTTGCTGATTTCGACCGCAACCGAAGAGCTGGCGCATATCGAAATGCTGGCGCATGCCGTTGCACTGAACCTGGAAGGCGCGCCGCTCTCCTATCAGGAAGCGTCGGCCAAAGATCCGGTGGTCAACGCGGTACTGGGCGGTATGAACCCGCGCCACATCCTCTCGTCAGGCCTGGCGGCGCTGCCGGTCAACGCCAACGGCGTGCCTTTCGATATGAGCCATATCTACGCGTCTGGCAACGTGGCGGCGGATATGCTAGCCAACGTCACGGCGGAAGCGACAGGACGCGTACTGGCGACCCGCCTCTATAATCTCACTGAAGATACCGGCATGAAGGATTTTCTCTCCTTCCTGATCGCCCGCGACACCATGCATCAACAGCAGTGGCTTGCGGTGATTGAAGAGATGGGCGGACTTAACGCTTCGCTGCCGATACCGAACAGCTTCCCGCAAAGCGAAGAAGCCAGCGAACATTCTTACTATGTGCTTAACACTTCGCTGGATAAACCGCTGCCGAAAGGCCGCTGGTGCGAAGGCCCGTCATTTGACGGCAAAGCGCAGTTTACCGCGAAAGAGAAACCTGAGCTTCTGGGCGATGAGCCGCTGTTGGGCCATGCCCGTCCGGGCTCGGGCGCTCAAAGCGAACAGGAGCTATCGGGCACCGTTCCGCCAGCGTTAAAACCCTGATCGCACTCTGTCCAGGGAGGGGTACGCGTACTATAGAGATTCGGCGCGTCTGACGCGCCGTCTTATGCTTGCCAAAAAATGAACTATCACCTCAGCGGCGGCAACTGCTCTCGTACCAGCCTAAAACAGAGCGGCGAAAAATATTTTTTTCGACCTCACCTGAAAAGCCGCTTTTAGCCCGCTGCGGCGCCAAAAATGAAAAACCCCAGCCTGCGCCGGGGTTAACTGAATCACTTATTTAGTATCCAGAACCTGCTGCAGCCAGACCAGTTCGTCATCGAAACCGGATTCGCGTAACAGCTGGAAATAGGATTGCTGAATATCTGTTGAAACCGACGCCAACAGCATGCCCAGCATTCCTTTGGTTTTACAGATTTCTAGTGCTGCGTTTTCGAGAGAATCAAGGTTAAAACTTACGTTATCAAGCGTTTCAGCGACCATTCTTATTCTCCTGACCGGAGGTAATCAGCCATCCCTCCTTTGCTGTGTGTATCTGCTCCACATCGTGGACGGGCTGAGATCTCACACTAACGCAGTTTCGTCTGTCGGAAACATCCTGATATCTGAACAGTAATCGCCATTTGCTGGCGCTTTTACCGATGAAGCGTACGGAAAATCTGAGTAGAGGTCAGAAAGCATCGCCTTCAGCCTTTCAGCCAACAAACAGCAGATGCACGAGACGCGCCAGCGATTCCAGCAGCAGCAGGCTGCCGAGGAAGATAAGCACTAACACGCTGATAAATTGTTTCCGGCTATTCATCACGCCTCCCTGAAGATGTGACCGGCTATACTTTAACCCGCAATAAGTAAACCTGTTGTTAACAAGCGGAATCAAAATGCACTACCAGTATCTCAACGGTGAAAACTGGCAAAATATCTGGATTGTCGGCGATCTACACGGCTGTCGGCGACAGCTAGACGCACTGCTGCTGGAAAAAGCTTTTGATAAGCAAAGCGATCTGCTGATCTCCGTCGGCGATTTAATCGATCGCGGGCCTGACAGTCCTGGCTGTTTAGAGCTGCTTGACGCGCCATGGTTCCGCTGCGTACGGGGAAATCATGAAGAAATGGCGCTGCGTGCGTTACAGTGTCACGAATCGCCAGGCTGGATAATGAACGGCGGCGACTGGTTCTATAAGCTGACGGGTGCCAGGCTAATTGCGGCGCGCCACGCGCTAAGAAGGCTAGAGAGCCTGCCGCTGATTCTGCACCTGCAGCTGGCTGATCGTATTGTTGTCGTGGCGCACGCAGACTATCCGGCGGAGCGCTACGCGTGGGAGCAGCCGCTGGACTGGGAGAAAGTGGTGTGGAATCGCGAACGCATCGCCCGACTGCAATCGGGCGAAGCGGGAAAAATCGCGGGCGCAGACGCTTTTTACTTCGGCCATACGCCGCTGCAGCATCCGCTGGAATCAGGCAACCTGCACTATATCGATACCGGCGCGGTGTTCGGCAACCGGCTGACGCTGATTCAGCTGCAGTAAGGCTCAGCGGAACAGACGGCCGTCACGCACCAGCTCGCGCGGATAGCTGTTCTTAATGCGGCTGCCGACGCGTTTCGCCAGGCCAATCGGCTGCTGCTGGTAGGTTACAATCACTTCATCGCGCTGCGGCGGCGTATCAGGGAAAATATCCCGGCCGCGATACCACTCCAGCGCCTCATCGGCGCTCAGCTCAAACGCTCGTTCCGCGTCCGGCTGCGCCAGCGCGATCACCGCTTCATGCTGCCAGCGATAGCCTTTGGCAAAGGTTTCAGCCAGCTTAATGCCGATACGAGAAAAGCGAACGCTGCCGAGCAGCGGCGTAATCGCCTCGGGAAACAGCCAAATCTCTTTGTCGCGCTGCCACAGCGTCAGGTCGTCGCTCCACTTCAGGCATACCGACGCCGCAGCCTGAGCCACCTCCGCCGCCGCCTTTTTATTCAGCGGCGTAAAAGGCAGCTTGCCCAGCTTGTAGCCGGGCTGCGGCAGCGGCGGCACCGAGTCGGTTTTACGCAGGCGCGCCACAAAGAAGCCTTCGCTGTCGAAAAGCTGCGGGAAAACGTGCAGATATCCTTCCGGCGTCAACGCCTGCCCGGCGCCCGCGAAGAGCGCGTCGAGTGGAATGACCTCAACCGCCTGCGGATAGCGCGCCAGCAGCCAGGCAATAACCTGCTGGTTTTCAATCTGGTTAAGGGTGCAGGTGGAATAGACCAGCATGCCGCCAGGCTTCAGAGCATGAAACGCGCTCTCCAGCAGGTCCCGCTGGGTGGCGGCGATAGTCTCGGTGCTGCTCAGCGACCAGTTTTTCAGCGCGTCGGCATCTTTGCGGATAACGCCTTCGCCCGAACAGGGCGCATCCAGCAGCACGGCGTCGAAGCGCTCCGGCAGCGCTGGGCCAAAGACGCGCGCGTCAAAATGGGTCAGCGCCACGTTGCTGACGCCGCAGCGGCTGACGTTAGCGTGCAGCACCTTAACGCGGCTGGAGGAGAACTCGTTAGCGAGGATGGCGCCGCGGTTGTTCATATGCGCCGCTATCTGCGTGGTTTTCGAACCCGGCGCCGCCGCCATATCCATCACCGTTTGCGCCTCAGGCGCGCCATCGAACAGCGCGCTGACCGGCAGCATCGAGCTCGCTTCCTGAATATAAAACAGGCCGCTGAGATGCTCCGCCACGCTGCCAAGCGGCAGGCTCTCGTCATCTCGCTCAATCCAGAAGCCTTCCGCGCACCAGGGCACCGGCGCCAGCCGCCAGCCATAGTCAGCCGTCTGGGCGAGGAAATCCGCCACGCTGATTTTAAGGGTATTGATGCGGATAGAGCGGCGCAGCGGCTGCTGGCTAATGGCGATAAAGCGCTGCAGTTCAGCATCGTCGGGCAGCGCGGCGCGCATCAGATCAAGGAAGTCAGAGGGGAAAAGGTCGGCCACGGCAGGTTCCAGGTAAGGCGTTGAGGTCAAAAAACAGGGCGGCAGTGTAGCACGAAAATGGTGGTGGGACGCTTCGCGCTTCGGTCGATAACGCCCACACATTAATTACTCAGCCGTCTGAAAGTGGTTTCAGACGGCTAACGAGATTACTGCTGCGGCTCGGGGATCGCCGTCCCCCAGCTGCGCCAGTTTTTCGGCGCTTCATCCTGCAGCAGGAAGTGCTTGTCTGCGCCCGCCTGCGGCGCCAGCGGCACCGTCGGCGGGGTGGCGAACTGAATGCCGCCGCGAATAAACTGCTGGAAGGTGCCGGTTTTCACTACGCCGCCGATCAGGCCGAAGTCGAGGTTATAGCCTGACGCCAGCCAGAACACCGAGTTGTTGCGCACCAGATGCTGATACTTCTTGCTGATGCGCAGCGCAATCTGCACGCGATCCGCCATATTGCCCAGCGAGGTCCCGGTAACGGTGCCCACCTCGACGCCGCGGAACAGCACCGGCGTGCCGATAGAGAGCGAGCCCGCCTCGGCGGCATCGACATAAATCGTCAGTCCGTTCAGGTAGCGCGAATCGGTAATGGTGCTCTCCTGCAGCTCAAAAATCCGCGCCGGACGCCCCTTGCCGGGATCGACGTTGACGTAGGGCTGCAGCAGCGTCTCCAGATGGTTGACGCCCGCCGGAGAGATTTCAGGCGATACCACCGAGAAGTGGCTGCCGCTGCGCGCGAAGTCCTGCACATACTCTGGATAGAGCACCGCCTTCGCCACCACCTGATTGTTATCCGGGCTGAGCGACAGCGACTCGACCTGGCCGATATTGATGCCCAGATAGCGAATCGGCATGCCTTGCGACAGCTTGCTGGCGTCATAGGTATGCAGCGTAATCTGGCTGCCGACCGCGCGCGCCGCCGTCTCGGAAGGATAGAGCGTGCGCTTGCTGCCTTTGGCGTTCGCCGCGCCGCTCATATTGTCGAAGCTGATGGCGCCGCGCAGCGCGCGGTTCAGCGGCGACGCCTGAACGGTCAGGCCGCTGCCGTTAAGCTGCACACGCGCGCCGCCTTCCGCCCAGAACACGCTCTCGCTGGTCAGAAGCTTGCGGTACTCCGGCTTAATATGCACGGCGATATCGAAGGCGCTGGCGCGCGGCGTGACGTCGACGATTTCGCCCACTTCATATTTGCGGTAAAGCACCACCGAACCGGCCTGCACGTCCGGCAGGCTGTTGGCGGTCAGCGTCAGCGTCGTTGAAGGGCGATCGCCGATAATGCCTTCCTCCGCCTTTTCGGCGTCGGCAAACAGCGGGTAGGCGGATTTCACCGCGCCCTGGTTGCCGGGCTCCAGCCGAATGCCGCCGTCGACCCATTCGCGCGCGCTGGCGCCCAGCACCTTCATGCCGTCGAGGCCGAATTTCACGTCGAGTCGGCTGTTGACGATAAACTTGCTGTCGCCGTGCACCAGGTTGCGATAGGCCGGCTCAATCGCCGCCACGAACTGAATGCCTTTCTCATTCAGCTCACGCGAAATCACCTGGCCGATCTTCATGCCGTGCAGCATAACCGGCTGACCGGCGTCGATGCCGTAACTCTCCGGCGCGCTGAGCTTCACCGTCAGCACGTCAGGCTTCTGCAGCAGCGACTCGTTGGCGGGCAGCACGGTAAAGTGGCTTTGCGGCTCGCCGTCGCCCGGCACCAGCTCCAGCGTATTGCCGGTCAGCAGGCTGCTGAGGTTGGTATCGGTAAGACTCACTTTCGGACTGCGCATCTCAATGCGCGTGCCGCTGCGCATCAGGCTCACCACAGACGGATCAAGGGTCAGCTCGCCCGTGACTTTGCCGCCGCTCAGCAGGTTGAGTTTGGTCAGGCTGCCGACCTCCAGACCCTGATAGATCAGCGGCGTGCGGCCCGCTTTCAGGTTGTTGCCGTCGGGCAGATCGAGCGTAACCACCACGCCGCGCTGGCTGCGCGCCAGATCGGGATAGAGTTTGTAGTTCTGGTCAGTTTTCGCCTGCGGCGAATCTTCCGGCGAGTCGAAGGCGATAGCGCCGTTGACCAGCGCCGCCAGGCTCTCCAGCTCCACCTTCGCACCGCTCAGGCTAACGTCGGCGCTCAGCCCCGACACGTTCCAGAAGCGGCTGTTGGTCTTGACCAGATTATTAAAGCGGCGTTCGATCAGCACGTCGATGGTGACGCCATCCGTCTTGCTGTTGATGCTGTAGTCATAAACGCGTCCCACCGGGATCTTGCGGTAGTAAACCAGCGATCCGGAGTTGAGCGCGCCGAGATCGGGCGCGTGCAGATGGATCAGCAGCTCGCCGGTATTGACGCGATACTTAGGCTGGGTATCCTGCGCGACGAAGTTTTCGCGCGGCTTGCCGCTGCCCGGCATCATGCCGATATAGTTGCCGCCCACCAGCGCGTCGAGGCCCGAAACGCCCGCCAGCGACGCTTTCGGCGTCACCAGCCAGAACTGGGTGTTTTCGCGCAGCGCCTCTTTCATGTCGCTCTTGATGCTCGCCTTGATCTGAATGGTGCGGTAGTCGTCGCTCAGATTGATGCCCTGCACGGTGCCGACCTCCACGCCCTGATAGCGGACAGGCGTGCGGCCCGGCACGATGCCGTCCGCCGACTGGAAGTTAATGGTGATCACCGTGCCGCGCTCTTCGTAGTTGGTCCAGAGCAGCCAGCCGGCGATCAGCATGGCGATGATCGGCAGAAGCCAGAATGGAGAAACCTTACGTTTGCTGCGCAGCGTCGCGTTAGTCGATGTAGTCGGCGTTTCCTGTTGCATGTGCATCCCAAAGCAGGCGGCTGTCGAGCCACTCAACGGCCATAATGGTCAGGATCACCGCCGCGCCGAAGTAAAACGCGGCGGGTCCCATGGTAAAAGCCAGCAGCTGATCGCGATTGACCAGCGACATGGTTAATGAAATCACAAAGAGGTCCAGCATCGACCAGCGGCCGACCCAGGTCACCACCCGCAGCAGGCGAATGCGGGTTTTCAGCCCCTGTTCGCAGCGGAAGTGAATGCTGAGCAGCAGCGTCAGCATCACCAGCACCTTGGTGAAAGGCACCAGAATACTGGCGATAAACACCACCGCCGCGACCGGAATATTGCCGGAGGCCAGGCCGAGGATGCCGGAAAAAATAGTGTCCTCGCGCCGCGAACCGTTCAGATAGACCACAGAAATCGGCAACAGGTTGGCGGGGATCAGCAGCACGATCGAGGCGATCAGCGCCGCCCAGGATTTTTGCAGGCTGTGGCGACGGCGGAAGTCGAGCGGCGTATGGCAGCGCGGACAGCGGCCGCGCGCGTCCGGCTCACCGGTATTGTGGCAGTTCAGGCAGACCTGCAGCCTGTCGCGTGCGGTCGTATTCTGCTTCTGCGGATAGAAATGTTCCCACAGCTGCTCGACGTTAAGGTGGATCAGGGTCAGCAGGCTCAGCAGCGTCAGCGTCAGGTAGGCGGCCAGCCCGTAGCCGACCTCCAGCGAGGCGTAGTCCTGCACTTTAATCGACGCCACCGCGATGCCCACCAGGTAGATGTCGAGCATCACCCACTCTTTAACCTTCTCCAGCATCAGCAGCACCGGACGCAGGTTCATCCCTAGCCGATGGCCGAGGGTCAGGTAGCCGATACCAGCCACCAGCGCGACCGGCGCGCCGATGGTGCAGAACGCCACCATCGAGGCGGTCAGCACGTTACCCTGTTCCGCCATCTGAATTACGCCGCCCAGCAGGCTGGCGTTAATGCGCATGCCGAGCAGGCGAATATCCACCAGCGGCAGGGTAAAGGCGAAAGGCATCAGCACCATAATCATCGCGGCCATGACCGTCAGCCGCGTCATCGACCAGTCGCGCCCGCTGATAATTTGCGCATGGCAGCGTGGACAATAGGCAGACTGATGCGATTTCACATCCGGTAAGGAAAAAAGGGTATCGCATTGCGGACAACGCTGATAACGTGCGTGGGGCAATGGCTGGCTGATAGCGTGAATTTTCATAGGGTGATGCAGGTTTCGCCCAGATATTTGTCGCTGTGACCGGATGCGGTCGTGGGGCAAAAAAACGTTTTTACGTTTCCGGCATCCCCGCAAGGGGCCCACGTTTCGATCCACAAAAATCTAAGGTTATAGCAACTAACGCTATGATTCACCTTGTGGCGGTGGATATTTAGTGCTTATTTTAACGGGCGGTTAATTAAAGCCGCTCTGTTGTTAATGTTAATGGTTAAACAATGAACAAAACTGCCTTTTACGATGATTTGAATCGCGACATGCGCGCATTGCTCGCGGGGGAGAAATCGTTTCTCGCCGCACTGGGCAATTTCAGCGCGCTGCTGTATGAACGCCTCGAGGGCGTTAACTGGGCGGGCTTCTACCTGCTGACGGAAGCCGACACGCTGGTGCTGGGGCCTTTTCAGGGCAAAATCGCCTGCGTGCGCATCCCGGTAGGCAAAGGCGTCTGCGGCACGGCGATAGCGCAGGATAAAGTGCAGCGCGTCGACGACGTGCACGCCTTTCCCGGCCATATCGCCTGCGACGCTGCCAGCAACGCCGAGATCGTGATTCCTCTGAAAGTAAACGGCGCGCTGGTAGGCGTTCTGGATATCGACAGCACGGTGTTCAATCGCTTCGACAGCGAGGATGAGACAGGGCTGGTTGCACTGACTGATGGGCTTTGCGACGTGCTGGCGGACAGCGATATCGAAAAATTTTTGCAGCTGACGCGTAGCTAATCGACTGGATCGCATGGTATTTGGCAATGTTGTCATTATAATGTCGCCTGTTCATGCCTGCTCTGGTCGGCAAATCCGTTGTAATCAGGAAATTTCATGGAAAATCAACCTAAGTTGAATAGCAGTAAAGAAGTGATCGCCTTTCTGGCGGAACGTTTTCCAAACTGCTTTAGCGCCGAAGGTGAGGCGCGTCCGCTCAAAATCGGCATCTTTCAGGATCTGGTCGAGCGCGTTCAGGGCGAAATGGGTCTGAGCAAGACTCAGCTGCGTTCGGCGCTGCGTCTCTATACCTCTAGCTGGCGTTATCTCTACGGCATCAAAGCCGGCGCGACGCGCGTCGATCTCGACGGCAACGCCTGCGGCGTGCTCGACGAGCAGCACGTGCAGCATGCGCGTCAGCAGCTGGAAGAGGCGAAAGCGCGCGTTCAGGCGCAGCGTGAGCAGCAGAAAGCCGCGAAGCGCGAAGCAGGCGAAGAGGGTGCCGAACCCCGTCGTCCGCGTCGTCCGGCCGCACGCAAGCCAGCCGAAGGCGAAGCGCCGCGTAAAGCGCGTCCTCAGTCGCCGCGTCCGGCCGCTCAGGATCGCAAACCGGCTCCGCGCCCTGCAGCGCAGGCGAAACCCATCACCGATACCTCAACTTTGCAACCTGGCCAGAATATCAAAGTCAAAGCAGGCAAAAGTGCGATGGACGCCACCGTTCTTGAAGTGTCAAAAGACGGCGTTCGGGTACAGCTCGCTTCCGGCATGGCAATGATTGTGCGCGCAGAACACTTGCAGTTCTGAAACGGAGGCTGACCCCGGCATGAACACCCTGTTAAAAATCGGTATGATTGCGGGCCTGCTACTGGCAGGCCCTTCATTTGGCGCAGAGAATATCACCCGCGTCGATCAGATCCCCCAGCTTCACGAAGATCCGCAGGATGCTACCGTCAGTGAACGGGTGACCTCTCGCTTTACCCGCTCTCACTATCGCCAGTTCGATCTCGATCAGGCCTTTTCGGCGAAAATTTTCGACCGCTACCTGAACATGCTCGACTACAACCACAACGTGTTGCTGGCATCGGACGTGGCGCAGTTCGCCGACAAGAAAAGCACGCTCGGCGACGAGCTGCGCAGCGGCAAGCTGGATGTTTTCTACGATCTCTATAATCTGGCGCAGAAACGCCGCTTCGAGCGCTATCAGTATGCGCTCGACGTGCTGAACCGCCCGATGAACTTTACCGGCAACGACACCATCGATATCGATCGCGCTAAAGCGCCCTGGCCGAAAGATCAGGCGGAGCTGAATGCGTTGTGGGACGCCAAGGTAAAGTATGACCAGCTCAGCCTGAAGCTGACTGGCAAAGATGAAAAAGAAATTCGCGATGTGCTGACTAAACGCTACAACTTCGCCATTCGCCGCCTGGCGCAGAGCAACAGCGAAGATGTGTTCCAGCTGGCGATGAACGCCTTCGCGCATGAAATCGACCCGCACACCAACTACCTGTCGCCGCGCAACACCGAACAGTTCAACACCGAAATGAGCCTGTCGCTGGAAGGTATCGGCGCGGTGCTGCAAATGGATGACGACTACACGGTGATCAACTCGATGGTCGCAGGCGGTCCTGCGGCGAAGAGCAAAGCGATCAGCGTCGGCGACCGCATTGTCGGCGTCGGTCAGCCGGGCAAACCGATGGAAGATGTGATCGGCTGGCGTCTCGACGACGTGGTAGCCAAAATCAAGGGGCCGAAAGGCAGCAAAGTGCGTCTTGAAGTGCTGCCTGCGGGCAAGGGCACCAAAACCCGCACCGTGACCCTGACGCGCGAGAAGATCCGCCTTGAAGACCGCGCGGTGAAGATGAGCGTGCACAACGTCGGCAAACAGAAAGTCGGCGTGCTGGATATTCCAGGCTTTTATGTCGGTCTGACCGATGACGTCAAGGTGCAGCTGCAGAAACTGCAGAAGCAGAACGTCGACAGCGTGGTGATCGATCTGCGCACTAACGGCGGCGGCGCGCTGACCGAAGCGGTTTCGCTCTCCGGCTTGTTTATCCCCAGCGGTCCGGTGGTGCAGGTGCGCGACAACAACGGTCGCGTGCGTGAAGACAGCGACAACGACGGCGTCGTCTACTACAAAGGCCCGCTGGTAGTGCTGGTGGACCGCTTCAGCGCTTCGGCGTCGGAAATCTTCGCGGCGGCGATGCAGGACTACGGCCGCGCGCTGATCGTCGGCGAACCGACCTTCGGCAAAGGCACCGTGCAGCAGTATCGCTCGCTGAACCGCATCTACGATCAGATGCTGCGTCCGGAGTGGCCTGCGCTTGGTTCCGTGCAGTACACCATCCAGAAGTTCTACCGCATCAACGGCGGCAGCACCCAGCGTAAAGGCGTCACGCCGGATCTGCTGATGCCGACCGGCGTAGAAGCGGCGGAAACCGGCGAGAAGTTCGAAGATAACGCGCTGCCGTGGGACAGCATCAACGCGGCGAGCTACACCAAAACCGGCGACGTCAAGCCGCTGGTGGCGCAGCTGACCAAACAGCACGAAGCGCGTATCGCCGAGGATCGCGAGTTCCAGTACATCATGAAAGATATCGCCCGCTTCAATGCGATGAAGGACAAGCGCAATATCGTGTCGCTCAATCTCGCCCAGCGCGAAAAAGAGAACCACGAAGAGGATGCGCTGCGTCTGGAGCGGATTAACGCGCGCTATCAGGCGGAAGGCAAAAAGCCGCTGAAGAGCCTGGACGATCTGCCGAAAGATTATAAAGAGCCCGATCCTTATCTCGACGAGACGGTGAGAATCGCCAACGATCTGGCGCAGCTGGATAAGTCCCAGCCCGCGTCAACGGCCCCCGCCGCGCAGTAAGCGCAGGGGAGTGAAAAGCACCGCGACGCGGTGCTTTTTTTTTGCCTGGAAGGGGGAAACGACCCGCGCAAACCTGGCCGTGCAGCGAAAGCATGACTAAATGTAAAGTTATGTCTTTTTAGGCACTTAAAGGTTAAGGTCGCTTGAAATGCGCTGCGATGACCCTAGGATAAGGATCCGCGCAGTCAGCGCATGAACAACTGAGGAAGATTAACTTTTATGATGCGTATTGCTCTTTTCCTGGTGACCAACTTAGCTGTGATGTTGGTCTTTGGGCTGATCCTCAGCCTGACAGGGATCCAGTCAAGCAGTGTTCAGGGCCTGATGATCATGGCAGGCCTGTTTGGCTTTGGCGGTGCGTTTGTTTCACTGCTGATGTCGAAGTGGATGGCGTTGCGTTCGGTCGGCGGTGAGGTGATTGAACAACCCCGGAATGAAACGGAGCGCTGGCTGATGCAGACCGTTGGGCGTCAGGCGCAGCAGGCGGGCATCGCAATGCCGCAGGTCGCTATCTACCATGCGCCCGACATCAACGCCTTCGCCACTGGCGCGCGCCGCGACGCCTCGCTGGTCGCCGTCTCTACCGGACTGCTGCAGAACATGAGCCGCGACGAAGCGGAAGCGGTGCTGGCGCACGAGATCGCGCATATCGCCAACGGCGACATGGTGACCATGACGCTGATTCAGGGCATCGTGAACACCTTCGTCATCTTTATCTCGCGCATTATCGCGCAGGTGGCGTCGGGCTTCCTCTCCGGCAACCGCGACGGCGAGGAGAGCAGTAACGGCAATCCGCTGGTCTACTTTGCCGTGGCGACGGTGCTGGAGCTGGTGTTCGGTATTCTGGCCAGCATCATCACCATGTGGTTTTCGCGCCACCGCGAATTCCACGCTGACGCCGGTTCTGCGAAGCTGGTAGGGCGCGAGAAGATGATCGCCGCGCTGCAGCGTCTGAAAACCAGCTACGAACCGCAGGAGCCGAGCAGCATGATGGCGTTCTGCATCAACGGCAAAAACAAGTCGCTGAGCGAGCTATTTATGTCGCACCCGCCGCTGGATAAGCGTATCGAAGCGCTGCGCAGCGGTCAGTATCTGAAGTAACCGCTCAGGCGATAAAAAGGCGACTCCCTGGAGTCGCCTTTTTTATGGCCGTCACTGCGCCGCGGCGCGTTTCTGCGACAGGCGCGACAGGCTAAAGAGTGCGGCGACGCTCGAGAAGAGCCCGGCGAGGATCAACGAAGCGTGCGTGCCGCCCTGATCGAACAGGGTGAACATCAGCGCCACCAGCGCTGCGCCGCTGCTCTGACCCAGCAGACGCGCCGTGCCCAGCATGCCGCTGGCGCCGCCGCTGCGGTTGCGCGGGGCGGAAGAGATAATGGTGTGGTTGTTGGGCGACTGGAACAGGCCGAATCCGGCGCCGCACAGCGCCATGCGCCAGATAATATCCCAGTCCTGCGGCTGCGCAGGCAGCAGCGCCAGCAGAAACAATCCCGCCGCGAACAGCGCCAGGCCGATGCCGCCAAGCAGCCCGGCGTGAATATGCTCAATCAGGCGTCCGGCAATCGGCGCCAGCACCATGGTCGCCAGCGGCCAGGGCGTCAGCAGCAGGCCGGTTGCGACCTCATCGCGTCCCAGCACGTTTTGCAGGAAAAAGGGCAGCGACACCATCGCCAGCATCTGCGCGCAGAAAGAGCAAATGGAGGTGCAGATAGAGAGGCTGAACAGCGGAATGCGCAGCAGATCCACCGGCAGCAGCGGCACCGCCAGACGCTGCTGTCGACGCACGAAGAACCAGCCGAGCACCGCCAGCACCGCCACTTCTGCCAGCGCCAGCGCCCGGCTGCCGCCCTGGGCGAAACCGGTCAGCGCATAGATGAGCAGACCGAAAAACAGCGCGTTCATCAGCGCGCTCGGCACGTCGAACTTCTGCGCCTTCGCTTTCTGGCTGTTCTCCGGCAGGAAGCGCAGCGCCAGCCACAGCGCAATCACGCCCAGCGGCACGTTAATCAGGAACAGCCACTTCCAGCTGGCGAACGACAGAATTGCCGCCGCCACCGTCGGCCCGGCAGCGCTTGAGACCGCCACCACCAGCGAGTTAATTGCCATGCCGCGCCCCAGGTGACGCTGCGGATAGATAATGCGGATCAGCGCGGTGTTAACGCTCATCAGCGCCGCACCGCCAAAGCCCTGCAGCACGCGCGCCAGCGTCAGCATCGATAGGGACGAAGAGAGGGCGCAAAAGGCTGAGGTGAGGATAAACAGGCCGAGCCCGACCTGATAGACCCGGCGATAGCCGAGCATATCGCCGAGAAAAGAGAGCGACAGCAGCGAAGCGACGATAGCGATTTGATAGGCGTTGACGATCCAGACCGACTGCGCCGGGCTGGCGTGCAGGTCGCGCGCGATGGTCGGCAGCGCCACGTTGGCGATTGCGCCATCCAGCACCGCCATCATAATACCCAGTGCAATGGTAAAAATAGCGCCATACCGCTGCGGAGCGGGCAGGCCATCCTGAAAAGGTGTCGGGGACATAGAGAGAAAAATAAAGTGGGTGAATATCACCATGCTAATGAATCTGCTGCTGAAACGCACCGTCTTTAGCGCAAAAAGCGGGGTTAAAGTATGTCGTGCGGTGACAGCTGAGGGGTTGGCGCGCTATATTGGTCATCTGTTCCGATTTTATTAAAACAATTTTAAAAAAGGGTGCGTGATGGCCGTCAGTGAAAATGATAAACAACCCGATGCCGTATCCTCCGTTATGAAGGTGTTCGGTATTCTGCAGGCGCTGGGTGAAGAGCGCGATCACGGCATTACTGAACTGGCGCAGCGCGTGATGATGTCGAAGAGTACCGTTTACCGCTTCCTGCAGACCATGAAGACGCTGGGTTATGTAACGCAGGAAGGAGAGAGCGAAAAATACTCTCTGACGCTAAAGCTATTCGAGCTGGGCGCGAAGGCGTTGCAGAATGTCGATCTGATCCGCAGCGCCGACGTGCAGATGCGCGAGCTTTCACGACTGACCAAAGAGACGATTCACCTCGGGGCGCTGGAAGAGGACAGCATCGTCTACATCCATAAAATCGACTCGCTCTATAATTTGCGTATGTATTCGCGCATCGGACGGCGCAATCCGCTGCATACCACGGCGATCGGCAAAGTGCTGCTTGCGTGGCGCGACCGCGCAGAGGTGAATGAGATCCTGAAAGAGGTCGAGTTCAAGCGCAGCACCGCTAACACCATCGTCACGCGCGAAGCGTTAATCGAGGTGCTGGATCAGGTAAAAGTGCAGGGCTTCGGCGAAGATAACGAGGAGCAGGAAGAGGGGCTGCGCTGTATCGCCGTGCCGGTGTTCGACCGCTTCGGCGTGGTTATCGCCGGTCTGAGCATCTCTTTCCCGACTATCCGCTTCTCGGAAGAGGCGAAAAGCGACTATGTCGCCATGCTGCACCGTGCGGCGCGCGCGCTCTCAGCCGAGATGGGCTATCACCACTACGATTTCTGATAAAAAAGCGGGCAAACGCCCGCCTGGCCTTTCAATGAATAGTCAGTGCGGCTCAGTTGGCCGCGCGCCGCTTAATTGTCGATCACCTCTCCGCTCTTCTTCAGCAGCGGGCAGTCGCTCACGCCGATAACGCCGCTGTCGGTATGCAGATACTGGGCGGTAATCAGACCGCGCGCGGTAAGGTAGTTGCACTGCAGGCCCAGACCCGCTGCGTTTTTAGCGCTGCCGGTCAGCACGCCATAGCCGGTAAACAGCATGGCGACCCAGATAACGGCGAGCAGAACGATCGCCCGAATAAAGAGTTTCATTTTTTCTCCTTGTGATACATAACGCAGCTGTCCACCTTGTGCTGCCGCCCGTAATATTAACAGCTTGCCTCGCTTTGTCTGCCGAAGCGATCGGAGATTGCTGAAAGCGAGGCGTCAGGGAATTCTGCATTCAGGCGCATAGCCTGGTCAGCCGCGTGCGCAGCAGGTAGAATCGACGCCATCGATATTTTTCCGTTTTTGAGGCAGTTATGAACGAATTAGCCGCAACCACCGATCCGCTGTTCAGCTATGGCGTACTGGCGGTCACTATCATTGTGGCGTTTATCGCCTGGTTTTTCGTTAACCGGGCCAGCGTGCGCGCCAGCGAACAGATCCAGCTGCTGAGCCAGCTGCTGGAAGAGCAGAAAAAACAGAACGCGCTGCTGCGTCGCCTGGTGGAAAGCCAGAGCGTAGAGCAGGAAAAGCCGGAGACAGAAGAGCCGCGCGAATTTATCCGCATGATCCCGGAACGCTAAGGTCCCTTAGCCCGGCAAGGAGGCGACATGCCCTGGCAAAACCCCTGGTACGACGCCAGCAAAGCGCACCACACCCCTGAAGGCTTCCGCAATCCCGAGCCGGATCTGCGCCAGCCAGGCGATCTCGACCGCTGGCGCAAAGAGCGCAAAGCGGCAGGATTGCCCTTCCCGCCGCAGGCGGGCTATGACCAGTTCAGGACGCGCTGGTGGCAGCCCGCCGATCTGGCTGGTGTGGACGATCGCGTCTGGTGGTTAGGCCATGCGGCGATGCTGCTGCGCCTGAATCAGCGCTATCTGCTGATCGATCCGGCGCTTTCGACGCGCGCCTCGCCGCTGCCCTTTGCCGGACCGAAACGCAAAACCCCGCCGCCGCTGCGCATCCAGGATCTGCCGCGTCTCGACTATGTGCTGATTTCCCATAATCACTACGATCATCTCGACTCCGCCACCATCAGGCGCATTCTCCGCCGTTTCCCTGAGGTCATCTTTCTGGTCCCGCTGGGGCTGGAAGGCTGGTTTAAACGGCGCGGCGCGCGCCACGTGCGCCAGCTCGACTGGTGGCAGAGCCGGCAGGAAGCGGATTTGACCCTGACCGCCGTCCCGGCGCGTCACTGGAGCATGCGCACGCCCTACGATCGCAACCGCTCGCTGTGGTGCGGTTGGGTGGTGCGCAGCAGGACGCTTAATTTCTGGTTTTCCGGCGACAGCGGTTTTTCTGACCATCTGGCGGAGATCCCACGCCGGCTCGGCCCTTTTAATCTGGCCGCTTTACCGGTCGGCGCCTATGCACCGAAATGGTTCATGCAGAGTAGCCACATGGATCCCGATCATGCGGTTTCATTATGGCGGCTAACGGGTGAGCCGCTAACCTTACCGATCCACTGGGGCGTCTTCGAACTGGCTGACGAATCGCTGGATGAGCCTCCGGCGGAATTAATGCGCGCCATTCAGCGCAGCGGAGAGGATAATGACCGCTTTGCGCCGTGGAGAATAGGGGAGAGTCGCAGCCTGGAGAATATAAACCAGGAAAATTCCTAAATAACGGCGCTTATCCCCAGGCGGGTATTGGGTTTTAAGAGAACAATTATTCAGGATCAAAGAATAAATGGTAATAAGAAATAAGTGTTGCTCTGCTTTTAATTGGGGCAACGCCTGTTTTTATTTTCCTGATTTTGGTGCAAAAGCATTTATTATCTGCGCCAGCAAAAATGAGAGCCCGCTATCGTTAAAGACAAAAACAGCGGCGCATTTTAGTTTTACGGTTTCGCTTAAGAAAAACGAATGCCATAATACTGCAATAATCTATCTGTAAATTAATCCGTTACGGTGAACAAGGTTGGACGAAGACGCGGTTATCCGCTAAAGTTATTCGCATCTTCGACGGGTTGATGGATATCGCTTTTTCGGCTACAAGCTGGGCAAGTTATGTACCAAAATGAACAAAGCGTGTCGCTGCTTTGCAAATTTTGTGCGGCGCGTCCATGGTCGATTAAAAATGCCTTGCCATTAATTTGCGGATATGTGATAACAATTCGTGGGTCAAACGAGGTACAGTTCTGTTTATGTATGGCATCTTCAGTAAAGAAGTTACGAGTAAAAACGTTGACGTTGAATACCGCTTCCTTGCCGAACCTTATTAGTGCCTCATTCAGTAACGTCTCTGGTTTCTCTGTAGGTCTGCCTTCGGGCAAAATAAACACTCTAAGGAATTTGCAAAATGGCAAAGATTAAAGGTCAGGTTAAGTGGTTCAACGAGTCTAAAGGTTTTGGTTTTATTACTCCTGCTGACGGTAGCAAAGATGTGTTCGTACACTTCTCCGCTATCCAGGGCAACGGTTTCAAAACCCTGGCTGAAGGCCAAAGCGTTGAGTTCGAAATTCAGGACGGCCAGAAAGGCCCGGCTGCAGTCAACGTAACCGCTATCTGATTTCGTGCCAGCTCGGTGCCATGCACCACTGAAAACGAATCCTGTAAAGCCCTGGTCATCTGACCGGGGCTTTTTCTTTGCGCTTTCGATACGACAGCGAACGGAGTACACTGCGGCGCTCTTGTTAATGGAGTTCGTATGTTGCTGATTTGCCCCCTCTGTCATCTCCCTTTGCAGCCTGAAAACCGCAGCTGGCGCTGTGAAAACCGTCATCAGTTCGACCAGGCGAAAGAGGGCTACCTCAATTTGCTGCCCGTTCAGCATAAAGGCTCGCGCGAACCTGGCGACAGCCCGGAGATGATGCAGGCGCGGCGCGAGTTTCTGCAGGCGGGCTACTATCAGCCGCTGCGCGACGGCGTGGTGGCGCTGCTGCGCGAAAAGCTGCCGGACGCGGGCGCGCTGCTCGATATCGGCTGCGGCGAAGGCTATTACACTTCGGCGCTCAGCGCGCTGGGCGGCGAGGTATACGGGCTGGATATCGCCAAAAACGCCATTCGTCTGGCGGCGAAGCGCTATCCTGACGTGCAGTTTTGCGTCGCTTCTAGCCAGCGCCTGCCCTTTGCCGACGCTTCGCTGGATGGCGTCGTGCGTATCTACGCGCCCTGCAACGAGGCGGAGCTGACGCGCGTCGTCAGGCCTGGCGGCGTATTGCTGACCGTCACGCCCGGAGCGCACCATCTGCAACAGTTCAAGGCGCTGATCTATCGCGAGGTGCAGCTCCATGCGCCGGAAGAGAAGTGCTACAGCGGCTTTAGCGAAGAGAGCCAGCAGTCGCTGCGCTACGCGATGCACCTGAGCGGCGACGCGGCGGCCACGCTGCTGCAGATGACGCCTTTCGCCTGGCGCGCGAAGCCGTCGGTGTGGGGGGAGCTGCAGGCGTCGAAAACCTTCGAATGCGACGCCGACTTCCGTCTGACGCTATGGCGGCGCGATTAGCGCGCCTCCACCAGCGTATGGTAAATGCGTTCCAGATCGTCGAGCTGCTGCACGGCGATCAGCAGGCGACGCTGCTCCAGCTGCATCACCAGAATGCCGTCCTCGGAGAGATTAATGCTCTGAATGCGTTCATAGGCTATCCAGACGCTGCCGTAAAACAGCCCGTCGCGCTTCATCAGCAGAACTGGGCGGCGCAGCCAGAAGAGCCAGAAAGCGAGAAATAGGAGCACCATCAGCAGGGTGGTGGTGAGCTGCGGCCCCTGATGCGTCACATTATTCCAGAGTAAAATCGCCAGCAGCCCGATAAATATCAGGCTGTCGATCTTGTGCCTGCGCCGCAGCGCCACGCTTAAGCGCGTCGGGCCTTTGCGGCGCGGCAGAATAAAGTCGTTGTAGAGAGAAAAAAGCAGCAGCGCGGCGATGCAGAGCGCGATGAGGCCGTCCGTTAGTGTCATCACATTCTCCTGAGGCGATACGGCGAAAAAGCGGGGAAGAGGCCGGGCGCGGCGCGCCCGGCGAGAGTACTACAGGCCAAGCAGGCCGATCCAGTAGCCGAAAATCCCGATAACGAAGAAACCGACGATAATCCACAGCGCGTTGACCTTGCGGCGCAGCAGCCACATACAGGCGAAGGTCAGCAGCAGCGGCACGATGCCCGGCATCAGCTGATCGAGGATGGTCTGAACCGTGGTGACGGTGGTCTTCCCGGTCTGGTCGGTAATGCGCGACACCACCAGCGGAATATTAACGTGCGTCCACTTGTTCACCAGCGCGCCCATGACAAACAGGCCGAGAATCGACGCCCCCTCCGTCAGCTTCTGCAGGAAACCGCCGCCCATGTCGCTGACGATATCGATCCCTTTGCGGTAGCCGTACGCCACGCCGTAATAGCGGGTCAGCAGGCGCGCCAGATTGAACAGCACAAAGAAGAGCAGCGGACCCAGCAGGCTGCCGCTCATGGCGATGCCTGCGCCGAGCGCGGCGAAGACCGGACGCACGGTGCCCCAGAAAATCGGGTCGCCGACGCCCGCCAGCGGGCCCATCAGGCCGACTTTAATGCCGTTGATGGCGGCGTCGTCGATCGCTGCGCCGTTTGCGCGCTGCTCTTCCATCGCCATGGTCACCCCCAGTACCGGCGCGGCTACGTAGGGATGGGTATTAAAGAACTCCAGGTGGCGCTTGATCGCCTGACGGCGCGCCTCGTTATTTTCCGGATAAAGGCGGCGGATCACCGGCACCATTGAGAAACAGAAGCCCAGCGCCTGCATACGCTCGAAGTTCCACGACCCCTGGAACAGGTTCGACCGCAAAAACACGCCGCGGATGTCGCCTGGGGTGAGTTTCTTTTGCGTTGTAGTTGTATCTACCATGTTGTCACCTGTTCCTTAGTCAAGTTCGTTATCGAGATCGTTATTTGCCGGACCCGCTGCAGGCGCGCCCGCCACGCGGTTATATTTTGGCGCCAGCTGGATATAGAGCACTGCCATGACCACGCCGATGACGCCCAGCGCGACCAGGTTGAAGCTGGTGAAGGCCGCAGTAACGAAGCCGAGGTAGAAGAAGGGCATCAGATAGCCTGCGCGCATCATATTGATGACCATCGCGTAACCGACCACCACGATCATGCCGCCGGCGATGTTCAGGCCGTTGGTGACCACTTCAGGGATGGAGCTAAGCAGGGAGTGAACCGCGCTGGTGCCGACGGAGATCGCCACGATCAGCGCCGGAATGGCGATACGCATTGCCTGCAACACCAGCGCCGAGACGTGGATCCACGAAATCGCCGTCAGGTTGCCTTTCTCCGCCGCCTTATCGGCCGCGTGCTGGAAGGCCACGGTGATGGTGCGCACGATAATCGTCAGCACCTGGCCCGCCGCCGCCAGCGGAATCGCCAGCGCAATGCCCGCGCCGACGCTCTGACCGCCGGCGATAACCAGAATGGTGGAGATAATTGAGGCAAGAGCCGCATCGGGCGCCACGGCGGCGCCGATGTTCATCCAGCCCAGCGCGATCATCTCCAGCGTGCCGCCGATGATGATGCCGGTTTTCATATCGCCGAGCACCGCCCCAATCAGGGTACAGGCCACCAGCGGACGGTGAAACTGAAACTCATCCAGAATCGAACCCATACCCGCAATACAGGCCACGATAAATATCAGGATGATTTGTAGCGAGGTTATTTCCATCATATCCCTTCTCCTCAGCAGGATAGCGTTAACTGGCCCGCAGGCGCAGCTGCCGGCGTTTTACGCATTGACCTTCGCAATCAGGTCCATCATTTTCAGTTTTTGATCGCTGGAGACCTTACGGACTTCCAGCTCGATATTGCGTTCATTGAGCTTACGGAACGCGGCGATATCTTTGTCATCGACCGAGACGGCGTTATTGACCTGGGTTTTACCCTGGCGAAACGCCATGCCGCCGATATTGACCGACTTAATGTCGACGCCCTGTTCCACAACGCGCAGCACGTCGGTGGGATTGGTGAACAGCAGCATCACGCGGTCGCGACCATATTTTGGGTTATTCCAGACGCGCACCATCTTGTCGACGTCCACCACGTGCGCGGTCACGCCGGGCGGCGCTACCTGCGTCAGCAGGGTTTTGCGCACGTGATCTTTTGCGACTTCGTCGCTGACCACGATAATGCGCGAGACGTTGGTCTCTTTGGTCCAGCGCGTCGCCACCTGGCCGTGGATCAGGCGGTCGTCGATGCGCGCCAGCCCGATTTTCATATGTTCACCCGGCGCCAGCGGCTGCGCTGGGGCAGGCGGCGCTTTAGCGGCAGGGGCGGCGGCTGGGGCAGGCGGCGCGGCAAGCTCGGTTTTCTGCGCCTTAACGCCTTCGCGACCCGTTTCCACCGCGATGCCAACCAGTTCGGTAAAGCTGGGGTCGTCGTCGCGCGCCATCAGCGTTTCCACCAGCATGGGAATATTGACCCCGGCGATGACATCGTAATTTTCTTTATCCAGCACCACGCGGCTGGCGGCGTTGAATGGACTTCCGCCCCAGGTATCGACCAAAAACAGCGCCCCTTTCGAGGTATCCAGCTTTGCCAGCTGCGCCTGATATTTTTCAATAAGCGTTTCTGCATTTTCGCCGGGCACAAAGTCGATCCATCCGACGTTCTCCTGCTCGCCCAACAGCATCTCTGCGGTTTTCAGCAGTTGCTCGGCTGCCCAGCCGTGTGTACCAATCACTATCGCAATGGTCACTTGCTACCTCCGTTCGCTAAAGAAATTCGTCTGGAGTCGACGAATCGTTATGAGTTATCGCTACGGTTATCTGGCGACAAACGTAGTTAAAACATCTGAATTAATGAATCATTCTCCGGGCGTCTTAAATGAATCGGTGAGTCGCGATTTATTTTAGTGCGCGAAAAAATAATTTATGTGACGGTCGTCAGTAATCAGACGGCTGAACTCGCCTTAAACAAGGTTTATTAGCGAATCACCGCTGAATCATTTGTAAATGAAAGAAAATTTTTTGACGTACATTACTGGCCTGTTACATTAACGATCTGTTTATTACTCAGGAGTAACGGGTTTCAGCCCACCTTTATGGATCGTCACCGACGTCGCTTAACCACTTTGATGCGCGCATCCGCGCCTTCCCTCACGCCTGACGGCGTACCTGCAGTTCACCCGATTGTCTTTCTGTCACGTCACCACACGACGCTGGCACGATATCGTTCAGTCTGTCTCTCGTTCAGGAGTCAATGATGGAATTTCTCTTCGACCCCTCAATCTGGGCCGGTTTGCTCACGCTTGTCGTACTGGAAATCGTGCTTGGTATCGATAACCTGGTGTTTATTGCCATTCTTGCCGACAAGCTGCCGCCGAAGCAGCGCGATAAGGCGCGTCTGATCGGCCTGTCGCTGGCGCTGGTGATGCGTCTGGGCCTGCTGTCGCTGATCTCCTGGATGGTGACGCTGACGCGCCCGTTATTTAGCGTAGGCGAGTTTAGCTTTGCAGGGCGTGATTTGATTCTGCTGGTGGGCGGGGTGTTTCTCTTGTTCAAGGCGACGATGGAGCTGCATGAGCGGCTGGAGAACCGTCAGCTCGAGCATCAGGGAAACCGCAGCTACGCCAGCTTCTGGGCGGTGGTAACGCAGATTGTGGTGCTGGACGCGGTCTTCTCGCTGGATGCGGTGATCACGGCGGTGGGCATGGTGAACCATCTGCCGATCATGATGACGGCGGTTGTGATTGCCATGGGCGTCATGCTGCTGGCCTCGAAGCCGCTGACCAACTTCGTCAACGCGCATCCTACCGTGGTGGTGCTCTGCCTGAGCTTCCTGCTGATGATCGGCCTGTCGCTGGTGGCGGAAGGTTTCGGCTTCCATATCCCGAAAGGGTATCTCTACGCGGCGATCGGCTTCTCTATCCTGATCGAACTGTTTAACCAGATTGCGCGCCGCAACTTTATGCGCCATCAGGCGCATCGTCCAATGCGCGAGCGCACCGCTGAGGCGATCTTGCGCCTGATGGGCGGTCGTCAGCGTCCTGCCCAGCCTGCGGTGAACGAAGAATCGCCTCTGACGCAGGCGATGCCGCAGGAAGCCTTTAAGGATGAAGAGCGCTATATGATCAACGGCGTGCTGACGCTGGCGTCGCGCTCTATCCGCAGCATTATGACGCCGCGCGGCGAAATCTCCTGGGTTGACGCCGAGCGTCCAATGGACGAGATCCGTATTCAGCTGCTCGACACGCCGCACAGCTTGTTCCCGGTGTGCCGCGGCGAACTGGATGAGATTATCGGCGTGGTACGCGCCAAAGAGCTGCTGGTGGCAATCGAACACGGTATGGATGTGGCGACCTTTGCCGCCGCGTCACCCGCTATCGTGGTGCCGGAAACGCTGGATCCGATTAATCTGCTGGGCGTGCTGCGCCGCGCCAAAGGCAGTTTCGTTATCGTTACCAACGAGTTCGGCGTAGTGCAGGGGCTGATTACGCCGCTGGACGTGCTGGAAGCGATCGCCGGCGAATTCCCGGACGAGGATGAAACGCCAGACATTATCGCCGACGGCGACGGCTGGATTGTTAAGGGCGGTACCGACCTGCATTCGCTCCAGCAGCTGTTTGACGTCAACGACCTGGTCGACCCGGATGAAGATCACGCCTCGCTGGCGGGTCTGCTGATTGGTCAGAAAGGCCAGCTGCCGCTTCCGGGCGAAGTGATCGATTTGCCGCCGCTGCACTTTACTATCCTTCAGGCGACCGACTATCGCGTCGATCTGGTGCGCGTCACCAAAGATAAGCCGCACGAGGATGAGGAAGAGGAGCAGTAATCAATCTAAATCTGTAGCGGGTTTATCGAACAGACGATGATGCTGTTCAACGCGTGGGTGAGAGGGGCCGCAGAGCAAAGCGTCCCGCAACAGGGACAAAAACGCCGGGAGCGTTTTTGAACAACGCGGTGCGTTGGCCCGTTTACGGGCGCACCTCAGGGAAGAGGTGCGTATCTGCGGGCCGAGCGAGCAAGGATGCGTAAAGCGACTTTGCGATCCGGCCCCCTCATCCACGCAGGCATCCGCTCTTACAGGCAAGCTAAACGGCGCATATGCGCCGTTTTTTACGGGGTCAGCTGCGCCTGATGCTGCGTCAGCCAGGCGGGAAAATCTTCAATCGGCATCGGCCGCGCGTAGAAATAACCCTGCAGCAGATCTACCCCGCGCTCGCGCAAATAGGCGGCCTGCTCGGCGGTTTCGACCCCCTCGGCCACCAGGCTAATGTTTAAACGCTGCGCCAGCGAAATCACCATATCAGTCACCGTGGCGTTAATGGCGTCGGTGCCGATCGCCGCGGTGAAAATCTTGTCGATCTTCAGCACGTCGGGCTGTAAATCCTTCAGATAGGAGAGCGAGCTGTGTCCGGTGCCGAAGTCATCGATAGCCAGGCGCACGCCGATGCTGTGCAGCTGCGAAATCACCTTCTGATCCACCACCGGCAATGCGTCGCGCTCCGTCAGCTCCACCACCAGCTTCGGCAGCGGATTCGCCGGCCACCACAGCTGTTGCAGATCCTCGACGATGGCGCGATCGCGAAAGTGGCTGGCGGCCACGTTAATGGCGATATGAAACGACGGACAGCGCGGCAGATTCGGCAGCTGCGCCACCGCTTTGTCGATCACAAAGCGCGTCAGCGGCGCGATAAGATTTTGCCGCTCGGCCAGCGGAATAAACACATCCGGCGGGATCCAGCCCTGGCGCGCGTTATGCCAGCGCAGCAGCAGTTCGATGCCGTCCCACTCGCCGCTCTGGGCGTTAATCAGCGGCTGGCAGTAGACCATAAATTCATTGGCGGTAATGCCATAGCTGATCTGCCAGCTCAGGCTCATGCGGTTCGCCGTCGCCAGCCAGACGATATAGCCGATCAGCAGGCTCAGCAGCAGCGCCAGCGGCAGCTGCGACGGCAGCGACGCCATCGCCAGGCGCGCCGGCGGTGGACCATAGAGCGTAATGGAAAAAGGATAGCGCAGCGAACCCTGATCGTAGCTGACCTCATCCTCTGACGGCATCGTCGGCTCAATCAGCGGATTGCCGTATTCCAGACTCTCGCCGCCGACGCTGAAAATAGCGCGCTCTACCCAGGGACGCTGCGGCTCCAGCAGATAGGTGCTCATCAGCTCGATATTAATCGCCTGCAAAATGCCGGAGCGGTTATCGAGCGACTTAGGCGTCCACAGCAGCAGGATCGGTGAACCCTTCAGCAGGTAATTGTCGGTCGTCAGCATCATGCGCTGATTATTAATCGCCAGCTCGGGATAGGTCTGACTAAAAGGTATGGCGCGCGGTCCGTAAATGCTGGAGCAATAAATGGTGTCGTTTTCCACCAGCAGCATGGCGCGTACGGTTTGCAGCGCGGAAATTTTCTCAATAAGCGGGAAGCGCACATCCTGGCAGGGCACGCCGACCAGCCCCAGCGTATTATTCGCCGAAACGTCGAGCGGCGAAAACATGCGGTCGAAGCGCTGAATGGCGTTGTCAGCGAAATTGAGCGACTGCTTTTCGATACGCGATTTCTCTTCAAAAAAGCGCAAAGCCAGCGTCAATATTAAAACCACAGCGGCGATCACCAACGCGATAAAGAGTCGCTTACGGCGAAACTGTCCAACATATTGCTGGGCCAAAAGCATCAGTAACCACCTTCCACACACTAAATTAAAGCAGGATAACGGGGAGATTATCGGCAAGGCGCAAATAAGGTTTAGCCATGCTTGATAAAAAAAGCGGTACTGAAATAACCGCGCGACCTGAGAAGGTCGCGCGAATCATTACTCTATCGTTAATCAGAGCGATGAGGTAGGGCCAGACGCGCAATTCATGATGACTGCGCGAAAAACAACCGACGGCGGGACATTAGTCGCACTGAACTTTTATCGCCAGGCCGCCGCGCGAGGTCTCGCGATATTTGGCGTTCATATCTTTGCCGGTTTCATACATGGTTTCGATAACCTTATCCAGCGAAACGCGCGGCTCGCTGGTGCGGCGCAGCGCCATGCGGGCGGCGTTGATCGCCTTTACCGAGGCGATGGCGTTGCGCTCGATGCAGGGCACCTGCACCTGGCCCGCCACCGGGTCGCAGGTCAGGCCGAGGTTATGCTCCATGCCGATCTCGGCCGCGACGCAGACCTGTTCCGGGCTGCCGCCCAGCAGTTCGGTCAGGCCGGCGGCCGCCATGGAACAGGCCACGCCCACTTCGCCCTGACAGCCCACCTCCGCGCCGGAAATCGAGGCGTTCATTTTATACAGGATGCCGATGGCGCCCGACGCGAGGAAATAGCGGGTGAAAATATCGGGCGTCACGGGTTCGATAAAGTGATCGTAATAGGCGAGCACCGCCGGAACGATGCCGCAGGCGCCGTTGGTCGGCGCAGTAACGACGCGGCCGCCGGCGGCGTTCTCTTCGTTGACCGCCAGCGCGAACATATTGATCCAGTCGATGACGTTCATCGGATCGTTGGAGTGTTTGGACGACGAGGTCAGCAGACGGCGCAGCGAGGCGGCACGGCGCGGCACGCGCAGCGGACCCGGCAGCACGCCTTCGGTATTCAGCCCGCGATCGATACAGGCCTGCATCGTCTGCCAGACATCGGTAAAGTAGTCGCGGATCTCGTCGCGCGAGTGCAGCGCCAGTTCGTTCTTCATCACCAGACCAGAGAGCGACAGGCCGGTTTCGCGACAGTGCGCCAGCAGCTCTTTCGCCGAGTGGAAAGGCCAAGGCACGCTCACTTCATCCAGCGCCGACTGGCCGAAATGCTCTTCATCGACGATAAAGCCGCCGCCGACCGAATAGTAGGTTTTGCTTAAAATCAGCAGATCGCCCGCAAAGGCGAGCAGGCGCATGCCGTTTTCATGCAGCGACAGATTCTCGCTGCGGAACACCATGCCGCCTTCGCGCGGGAAGTCTACCTCATGCGCGCCGTTGGCCAGCAGCAGCCGTTCGCGCTGCTCGACATCTTTAATAAAGGCGGGAATGCTGTCGATATCCACCGTGGCCGGGGAGGCGCCCGCCAGCCCCATAATAATGGCGATATCGGTGTGGTGGCCCTTGCCGGTTAGCGAGAGCGAGCCGTAAACGTCGACGGCGACGCGCGTCACCTCCTGAAGTTTTCCCTGTTCAACCAGCAGGTCGACAAACTCCTTGCCTGCTTTCATCGGCCCCACGGTATGGGAACTCGACGGGCCAATGCCCACTTTGAACATGTCAAAAACGCTAATCACAGGCGACACTCCTCACAAATAATTTTTATCTCTGCCGGGGCAGTTTATGGCGCTAATAGTAATCGTCGACCCGGGTAAACGAACGCCTTTTCGCATGAAATAAACTAATCGTTCAGGCGAGAAATAGTTATGCTGCGCAGTAGAGCGCAACAGATTGTTTATGAAGGATAAAAGAGAACGAAGCGGGGGTCAGAACGCAATTTGCTGGCTCAGAGAACGGATTATGCCGGCCGTCATGCCCCATACCAGATACTCCTCATAGACCGAGAGCCAGACCGGATGACGCAGGCCGGCATGCTGCACCTCCAGCGAAGCGTAGCGGTTAAGCCGCAGCGCCTCTTCCAGCGGCATCTCGAAGGCGCTTTCCACCTCGTCGGGATTGATGTGCAGCGCAATCTGCGGCGAAATGATGCCGACCACCGGCGTCACGCGAAAGCCGGTACTGCTGGTAACGGGGGCGAGCTGGCCGATAACCTTTACTTCGCCAGGATCGATGCCCACCTCTTCCTGCGCCTCGCGCAGCGCGGTCGCCACCAGCGAGGCGTCGTCGTCGTCCTGCATGCCGCCGGGAAAGGCGACCTGACCGGCGTGCTTACGCAGCTCGCGCGAACGGCGCGTCAGCAGCAGGCCCGGCGCGTCGCGCGCGACGATCGGCACCAGCACCGCGGCCTGGCGACCAGCGGGACGCTGCTGGGACTTTTCCGGCTGATGCAGCATAAAGCGGGTAATAAAGGCGTCGAGCGTAAGCGGCTTCATTGGTCGTCTCCAGACAGCGCAGGCAAAATGCGGCTGACTTTGTGTAGCGTTTCCTGATATTCGGCATCCAGCTCGCTGTCAGCGACCACGCCGCCGCCTGCCGCGCAGAACAGCTGCTGCCGTTCGGCGATCAGCGTGCGGATGGCGATGCTGGTGTCCATGCGTCCGCACAGGCTGAGATAGCCGATGCTGCCGCACCAGGCGTTGCGGCGATGCGGCTCCAGCTCGTCGATAATCTCCATCGCGCGGATTTTGGGCGCGCCGGTAATCGAGCCGCCGGGAAAACAGGCGCGCAGCAGATCGCTGGCGTGCAGCGAGGCGGGCAGGCGCGCCCGTATGGTGCTGACCAGATGGTGCACCGCCGGAAAAGGCTCGACCTCGAACAGCGCCGGCACGCTGACGGAGCCTGGCACGGCGACGCGGCCGATATCGTTGCGCAACAGATCGACAATCATCAGATTCTCGGCGCGATCCTTTTCCGACTGCGCCAGCGCCAGCGCTTCACGACGATCGAGGTCGGGATCGGCCGCGCGCGGCCGCGTGCCCTTAATCGGCCGGGTTTCGATCTCATCACCCTTCAGCGATAAAAAACGCTCCGGCGACAGGCTGAGGATGGCGCTGTCGGGCAGGCGTAGAAAAGCGCTGAAAGGGGCGCGGTTAGCGGCGTTGAGGCGGCAAAACGCCTGCCACTCATCGCCCTGATAGCGCGCCTGGAAGCGCTGCGCCAGATTGACCTGATAACAGTCGCCCGCCTGAATATAGGCCTGCACCGCGTGAAAACGTTCGGCGTAGTCGCGGTAGCTCAGGTTAGATTGCCAGCCGCTGGTGAGCAAGAAGGGCGCCGCCTCGCGCGGCGGCCACTGGAGCAGCCAGCGCAGCCGCGCCTGCGCATCTCCCAGCGACACCAGCGTCAGGCGCTGCAGATGGTGGTCGGCGATCAGCGCCCAGTCGTAGATGCCGATCGCCATATCGGGCGTGGTCAGATCGTCCGCTGCCTGCTGCGGCAGGCGCTCGAAGCGGCGGCCGAGATCGTAGCCGAACAGACCGAGCGCGCCGCCCTGAAACGGCAGGTCGTCACGGCGATCGGGAAGCGCGCCCAGCGCCTCGCACTGCCGCTGCACCAGCAGCAGCGGATCCTCAGCGCGCTGGCTGACGGCGCCGTCTGCGCTAATCGCTGTCAGGTCGTCGTGGGTCACCAGCGTGGCGCGCGGATCGGCGGTCAGCATATCGAAGCGGTTATCCGCATGATCGGCATGACCTGAGGTGAGCAGCATCGCCCAGGGAAGATGCGAAATCCTGGCGAAATGCGCGCTGAGCGCATCCTGCGTATAGTGTAGACTGAGCGTTGAGACCATTTTTCGGCAAAAATCAGACATCGATGAGGGCGTTAGCCTGACATATTTTTTCCCGGCTGGCACCTGTTTGTTCCGCACGGAACCGTGCCCGCCTCGCAACAGGAGTGAATGATGTTTAAGGGTTTACCGGCACTCTCCCACGAGCAGCAGCAGCAGGCGGTGGAGCGTATTCAGGAGCTGATGGCTGGCGGCATGTCCAGCGGAGAGGCGATTACTCAGGTCGCGCAGGAGATCCGCCAGACCCATACGGGCGAGCGGATCCTGGCGCGCTTCGAAGATGACGAGGATGAAGAGTAGCGTCCGGCGCGGCAGCCTATAGCGCCGCGACGATTTTGATCTCTACTTTATACTTCGGATTCATCAGCCCGGCCTGAACGGTGCAGCGCACCGGCGCGTTGCCGGGCGACACCCACGCGTCCCAGGCGCGGTTCATCGCCGCGAAATCGCTTTTTTCCACCAGAAAAATCGTGGCGTCGAGGATCTTGCTCTTGTCCGAACCGACGCGCGTCAGCAGGGCGTCAATCACCGCCAGGGCGTTGGCGGTCTGCGCCTCGGCGTCGGCGTCGAGGTTTTCCGGCACGCTGGTGTAATAAACCGTCTGATCGTGGATAACGGCTTCCGACATGCGGTGTTCGGGATCGATACGGGTAATGGTCATTGTTTCTCCTTACTTTTCCAGTTGATAGCCTGGCATAGTCCAGGGGCCGCTGTCATCAGTTGTGGAGCGGCCGGCGGAATACTGACATAATTACAGTGTTTTTGCCGAAACGGGTGAGGAAGTGTGGCGGACGATTTTGCAGTAGATGGCGCGCTGGCGCAGGCGATTGCCGGCTTTAAGCCGCGCGAGGCGCAGCGTGAAATGGCGCAGGCAGTAGAAGAGGCCGTGAAGGCCGGCGGCGAACTGGTAGTTGAGGCGGGAACGGGCACGGGGAAAACCTACGCCTATCTGGCGCCTGCGCTGCGCGCCGGAAAAAAAGTGATTGTTTCAACCGGCTCGAAGGCGCTGCAGGATCAGCTTTACGGCCGCGATCTGCCGACCATCGCGAAGGCGTTAAATTTCACCGGTAAAACCGCCTTGCTGAAAGGACGCTCTAACTACCTCTGTCTGGAGCGGCTGGAGCAGCAGTCGATGGCGGGCGGCGATCTTAACGCCCAGGCGCTGGGCGATCTGGTCACGCTGCGCGGCTGGTCGTCGCAAACCGTTGACGGCGATATCAGCAGCTGCGGCGGCGTCACCGAAGACAGCCCCATCTGGCCGCTGGTGACCAGCACCAACGATAACTGCCTCGGCAGCGACTGTCCGCTCTACAAAGATTGCTTTGTGGTCAAAGCGCGCAAACGCGCGATGGATGCCGACGTGGTGGTGGTTAACCACCATCTGTTTCTCGCCGATCTGGTGGTCAAAGAGAGCGGCTTCGCGGAGCTGATCCCGGAAGCGGACGTGATGATCTTCGATGAGGCACACCAGATCCCCGATATCGCCAGCCAGTACTTCGGCCAGCAGCTCTCCAGCCGTCAGCTGCTCGACCTGGCGAAAGACATCAATATTGCCTACCGCACCGAAGTGCGCGACGTGCAGCAGCTGCAGAAGTCGGCGGACCGCCTGGCGCAGTGCGCGCAGGATTTTCGCCTGACGCTGGGCGATCCGGGCTACCGCGGCAATCTGCGCGAACTTTTCGCCGACAACAACGTGCAGCGCATGTTTACGCTGCTCGACGACGCGCTTGAGCTTTGCTACGACGTCATAAAAATGTCGCTGGGACGCTCGGCGCTGCTGGACGCGGCCTTCGAGCGCGCCGCGCTCTACCGTGGACGCCTCAAGCGGCTGCGCGCCATCAACGAGCCCGGCTACAGCTACTGGTACGAGTGCACCTCGCGCCATTTTATCCTCGCCCTGACGCCGCTCTCGGTCTCGGAACGCTTCCGCGAAGTGATGGACGCGCGCAAGGCGGCGTGGATATTCACCTCCGCGACGCTGGCGGTCAATGAAGAGATGCACCATTTCGCCGACCGTCTGGGGGTCAGCAGCGCAAAGACCCTGATCCTCAACAGCCCGTTCGACTTCAGCCGTCAGGCGCTGCTCTGCGTGCCGCGCAATCTGCCGGAGCCGAACCGCCCCGGCGGCGCGCGTCAGCTGGCGCGCATGATGAAGCCGCTGATCGACGCCAATAAAGGACGCTGCTTCTTTCTCTGTACCTCGCACCTGATGATGCGCGAACTGGCGGCGGAGTTTCGCGCCAGCATGACGCTGCCGGTGCTGGTGCAGGGCGAAACCAGCAAAGGCCAGCTGCTGCGCCAGTTTATCGAGGCGGGCAACGCGCTGCTGGTGGCAACCAGCAGCTTCTGGGAGGGCGTCGACGTGCGCGGCGATGCGCTGTCGCTGGTGATTATCGACAAGCTGCCCTTTACCTCGCCGGAAGATCCGCTGCTGAAGGCGCGTATGGAAGATTGTCGCCTGCGCGGCGGCGATCCCTTTAGCGACGTGCAGCTGCCGGACGCGGTGATTACCCTGAAGCAGGGCGTAGGGCGTCTGATCCGCGACACGGACGATCGCGGCGTGCTGGTGATTTGCGATCAGCGGCTGGTGTCGCGTCCCTACGGCGCGCTGTTTCTCAACAGCCTGCCGCCGACGCCGCGCACTCGCGATCTGGCGCGCGCCATCGCCTTCACGCAGCAAGCGAAACAGTAATTTTCCTTTGGCTGTGCTAACATGCGCGCCGTTTTAGATGACCCGAGGTTGTTATGTCTTCCCGAATCCTGGCGCTGGACACTGCGACAGAAGCCTGTTCAGCCGCGCTGCTTAATCAGCAGCAGATCGATGCCCGTTTTGAAATCGCGCCGCGCGACCATACGCAGCGTATTCTGCCGCTGATCGAAGCGCTGCTGCAGGCGCAGCAGCTGGAGCTGACGGCGCTCGACGCGCTGGCGTTCGGCCGCGGTCCCGGCAGCTTTACCGGCGTGCGCATCGGCATCGGCATCGCGCAGGGCCTCGCGCTCGGCGCCATGCTGCCGATGATCGGCATCTCGACGCTGGCGACGCTGGCGCAGGGCGCGTATCGCCAGCAGGGCGCGACGCGCGTGCTGGCGGCGATCGACGCGCGCATGGGCGAGGTTTACTGGGCCGAATATCAGCGCGACGAAGACGGCGTCTGGCAGGGTGAAGCAAGTGAAAGCGTGCTGTCGCCGGATGCGGCGCTGGCGCGCATGCAGGCGCTGGAAGGCGAGTGGTTTACCGCCGGCACCGGCTGGCAGGCCTGGCCGCAGCTGCAGCAGGGCCACGCTTTAACCCTCAGAGAGAGCGGCGTCGAACTGCCTGCAGCGGAAGATATGCTGCCGCTGGCGCAGCAGGCATGGCAGCGCGGCGCAACCGTTCAGCCTGAGCACGCCGAACCGACCTATTTGCGTAACGAAGTGGCGTGGAAAAAATTGCCGGGTCGCTGAGAACCTGCGGCGCAACTTATTGCGACAGCGCCAGTCTAACAAACATCTTTTAGGAGAATGCTTATGTCAGTATGTCATAAAGGAATGTCCGGTGTTTTGTTAGCCTGCGCGCTGCTGCTCAGCGGGTGCGTCACGGTGCCGGATGCGATTAAAGGAAGTTCCGAGCTTCCCCAGCAGGATCTGGTTCGCGTCATGAACGATCCGTCGCTCTATGTCGGTCAGGAGTCCCGCTTCGGCGGCAAAGTGGTGAAGGTGACCAACCTTAACGGCAAAACCCGACTGGAGATCGCCACGCAGCCGCTGGACGACAGCGCGCGTCCGCGTTTAGGTGCCGCTTCCGTCGGGCGTATTTATGCCGATATCAATAACTTCGTCGATCCCACCGACGTGAATAACCAGTACGTAACCGTACTGGGCACTATCAAGGGAACGGAGAAGGGCACCATCGGCGCGGCCAGCTACAACTTTGTCGTGGTCGATGTGCGCGGCTATCAGCGCTGGCATCTGACGCAGCAGATCAACACGCCGCCGCAGCCGATCGATCCCTGGATCTGGTACGGCCCGTCGCGTCGTCATCCCGGCTACTGGGGACCCAATCCTTACTGGGGCATGAACAGCGGTCCCGCGCAGGTGGAAACGATTCTGACGGAATAAGCGTTTTAGGCAAGATTTCAGGCCCGGCCGCGCCTGCCGCGACCGGGCTTTTTATTGCCGCTGAAAAGCGGGATGAAAATTAGTGATGCGCTTCGCAACCTCAGCAGGCCGAATCCGGCAAACTGGTACAATGAGTTAAAATATTGTTAATTGGCTGGGTGTTGAGGGTGCAATGGAACAACAACATATAAATCGAGGTGAACCCTTGAATAAGGTCTGGCTGAAACGCTATCCGGCAGATGTGCCCGCCGAAATTAACGCGGATCGTTATACCTCTTTGGTCGATTTAGTTGAACAGGCTACACAGCGCTACGCCGATCAAACCGCCTTTATCAATATGGGGCAGCCGCTGAGCTATCGGCAGCTGGAACAAAAGAGCCGCGCGTTCGCCGCTTACCTGCAGTCCGGGCTGGGCCTGAAAAAAGGCGATCGCGTCGCGCTGATGATGCCGAATCTGCTGCAGTATCCGGTGGCGCTGTTCGGCGTGCTGCGCGCCGGCATGGTGGTGGTCAACGTTAATCCGCTCTATACGCCGCGCGAGCTCAAGCACCAGCTCAACGACAGCGGCGCCAGCGCCATCGTTATCGTCTCGAACTTCGCGCATACGCTGGAGAAGGTGGTGGCGGAAACGGCGGTGAAGCACGTTATCCTGACGCGCCTCGGCGACCAGCTCAGGCCGGTAAAGGCTACGCTGGTGAACTTCGTCGTGAAATATATCAAAAAGATGGTGCCGAAATACCATCTGCCCGGCGCGGTGAGCTTTCGTCATGCGCTGCAGCAGGGCGAAGCGCTCGCCTATCAGCGTCCCAGCGTCGCCAATGACGATCTGGCGTTTTTGCAGTACACCGGCGGTACCACCGGCATCGCCAAAGGGGCAATGCTGACCCACCGCAACATGCAGGCCAACCTCGAACAGACCAAAGCGACCTACGGCAAACTGCTGCGCGACGGCAAAGAGAATGTGGTGACCGCGCTACCGCTCTACCATATTTTCGCGCTAACGGTGAACTGCCTGCTGTTTCTCGAACTGGGCGGTCAGAACCTGCTGATCACCAATCCGCGCGATATACCCGGCTTTGTAAAGTCGCTGTCGAAGTTTCCCTTCACGGCGATTACCGGCGTCAACACGCTGTTTAACGCGCTGCTCAACGACGCGCAGTTTAATAAACTCGACTTTTCCACGCTGCGCCTTTCGGCGGGCGGCGGCATGGCGGTGCAGAAAGCGGTGGCGGAGCGCTGGGAAAAGCTCACCGGCCACTATCTGCTGGAAGGATATGGCCTGACGGAGTGTTCGCCGCTGGTGTCGGTTAACCCCTATGACATTACCGAACATACCGGCAGTATCGGTTTGCCGGTGCCTTCGACCGACGTGCGCGTGGTGGACGATCAGGGCAACGATGTCGAACCTGGCGCGCCGGGCGAGCTCTGGATCCGCGGCCCGCAGGTGATGGCGGGCTACTGGCAGCGGCCGGACGCCACGGAAGAGGTACTGAAAAATGGCTGGCTCCTCAGCGGCGATATTGTTACCGTTGACCCGCAAGGCTTTATCCGCATCGTGGACCGCAAAAAAGATATGATCCTCGTCTCAGGTTTTAACGTCTATCCCAATGAGATTGAAGATGTCTTGATGCAGCATCCCAAAGTGCGGGAAGCGGCGGCGATCGGCGTGCCGAGCGATCTCTCGGGCGAAGCGGTTAAAGTCTGCATCGTGAAGAAAGAGGCGTCGCTGACCAAAGAAGAGCTGCTCGACCACTGTCGGCGTCAGCTGACGGGCTATAAGGTCCCGAAAATTATCGAGTTCCGCGACGAGTTGCCGAAAAGCAACGTAGGGAAAATCCTGCGGCGCGAACTGCGTGATGAGGCCCGACCCAGCGCAAGCTGACGTCAGGCAAGATTTCTGGTTGAACGCCGGCGAAGCCCGGCGTTTTTATTGATGATGAGATGGAGCGCCGCGCGCAGTCTGTCGCGGTGAAAACGAGATTTGAATTATTCCCTGATCGACCAAAATGAGCAGCTGGCCGTTGTCTGCCAGAAGGCCCGCCAGCATGCGGCCGTCGCGCTCGACACCGAATTCGTCCGCACCCGCACCTATTATCCCCAGCTGGGACTGATTCAGCTGTTCGACGGCGAACAGCTGGTGCTGATCGATCCGCTGACCATCAGCGACTGGACGCCGTTTATTGCGCTGCTGAGCGACACGCAGGTGAAAAAGTTTCTGCACGCGGGCGGCGAAGATCTCGAAGTCTTTCTGCACCGTTTCGGCGTGCTGCCGCAGCCGATGATCGATACACAGATTCTGGCGGCCTTCAGCGGCCAGCCGCTCTCGTGGGGCTTTGCCGCGATGGTAGCGCATTTCACCCAGGTCACGCTGGATAAGAGCGAATCGCGCACCGACTGGCTGGCGCGCCCGCTGACGCAGCGTCAGTGCGACTACGCTGCGGCGGACGTGCACTATCTGCTGCCGATCGCGCAGCAGCTAATGACCCTGACCGAGGCGGCGGGCAATATGGCCGCGGCGCTCAGCGAATGCGACCAGCTCTGCCAGCGACGTCTCGACGTCCTGCAGCCACAGGAGGCCTGGCGCGACATCACCAACGCCTGGCAGCTGCGTCCGCGCCAGCTGGCGGCGCTGCAGCTGCTGGCGGCGTGGCGTCTGAATGTGGCGCGCGAAAAAGATATGGCGGTGAACTTCGTGGTGCGCGAAGAGAACCTGTGGAAAGTGGCGCGCTTTATGCCGGGCTCAATGGGCGAGCTGGATCACCTTGGCCTGTCAGGCCATGAAATCCGCTTCCACGGCAAAACCCTGGTGGCGCTGGTGGCCGACGCGCAGGCGCTGCCTGAAGAGGCGCTGCCGCCGCCGCTGGGCAATCTGGTGGATCATCCACACTATAAGAATGTATTCAAGGCGATCAAGGCGCTGGTGCAGGAAGTGAGCGAGGAGACCGGCTTTAGCCAGGAGCTGCTGGCGTCGCGCCGTCAGATCAATCAGGTATTGAGCCAGTACTGGGGACTCAAGCCGCAAACGCGCGTGCCGGAACTGCTGGCAGGCTGGCGCGGCGATCTGTTTAAAACCCGCATTGAGGCGATTCTGGCGCAGTACTGACAGAAAAACATTCCCCTGCTAAACAGCAGGGGAATATCAGGAAACCGACACCGTCATTTGGCCGCTTCTTCCGTTTCAGGCAGCGTCACGTTCAGTTCCAGAATGGAGATATCATCGCCTTTCTGGTCAAGCTGGACGGTGACCATATCTGGATCGATCTTCACATATTTGCAAATCACTTCCAGAATGTCGCGCTTAAGCTGCGGAAGATAGTGGGGCTCACTGTCGCCCCTTCTGCGTTCTGCCACGATAATCTGCAGCCTTTCCTTGGCTATGTTGGCAGTGTTCTTCTTCCGGGATAAAAAGAAATCGAGTAATGCCATGGTTTATCCCCCGAACAGGCGTTTCAGGAAACCCTTCTTCTCTTCTTCAATAAAGCGGAAGGGACGTTCTTCGCCGAGTAACCGATCTACGGTATCAGCATAGGCTTTGCCGGCATCGGAATTCGTGTCGAGGATCACTGGTTCGCCCTGGTTAGAGGCGCGCAGCACCGACTGGTCTTCCGGGATGACGCCCACCAGAGGAATGCGCAGGATCTCAAGCACGTCTTCCATGCTCAGCATGTCGCCACGATTAACGCGGCCAGGGTTATAACGGGTCAGCAACAGGTGCTCTTTAACGGGCTCCTGACTGTTTTCGGCGCGGCGAGATTTAGAGGCGATAATACCGAGAATGCGGTCGGAGTCACGCACCGACGAAACTTCCGGGTTGGTGGTGATAATCGCTTCGTCGGCAAAGTAGAGCGCCATCAGCGCGCCGGTCTCAATGCCTGCCGGGGAGTCGCAGACGATAAAGTCGAAATCCATCGCTGCCAGATCGTTAAGCACTTTTTCCACGCCTTCGCGAGTCAGCGCGTCTTTATCGCGCGTCTGGGAGGCGGGTAGGATATGCAGCATCTCGGTGCGCTTGTCTTTGATCAGCGCCTGGTTCAGCGTGGCATCGCCCTGGATAACGTTAACGAAGTCGTAAACCACGCGGCGTTCGCAGCCCATGATCAGGTCCAGGTTACGCAGGCCAATATCGAAATCGATGACGACCGTTTTTTTGCCTTTTTGCGCTAAACCGGTGGCGATGGCCGCGCTTGACGTGGTCTTGCCAACGCCCCCTTTACCGGATGTAACTACAATAATGCGTGCCATAAATATTGATTTCCTTAACAGAAGAAAAGGGGCCTAATTAAGTGTCTGGATAGTCAGCGCGCCCTCTTCGAGGCTGAGGCGCGCGGCTTTACCAAAAAATTCCGCCGGGATTTGATCCATGATCCAGTATTCGCCGGCGATGGAGACCAACTCTGCTGCCAGGTTGGTGCAGAAAATCTGGCTGTTGCGATCGCCGCCGGCGCCCGCCAGCGCGCGTCCTCGCATCATGCCGTAAATATGAATGTTGCCGTCGGCGACCAGTTCGGCGCCGGCGCTCACGCTGTTGGTGACGATCAGATCGGCGTTACGCGCGTAAATCTGCTGCCCGGAACGCACCGGCGTGGTGATGATGCGCGTTTTGCTCGCCACCGGCTCTGCGGGGGCGACAGGCTGCGCCGCTGGCGCTGGCGCTGGCGCTGGCGCTTCGTTGCGCCGCACGCTCTCTTTGCCTTCCGCCAGAACCGGCAGGCCGGCGCGGGCGATCATGCGTTTCAGCGCCTCGTCTTTACAGCCGCTGACGCCGACGATGCGCAATCCGGTCGCGGCGATCGCCTGCTGCAGCTGTTTCCAGTTGACGTTGCCGTTAAGCGCCGCCACGTTGAGTACCACCGGCGCGTTTTTTAAGAAATCCGGCGCCTGATCGATTTTGTCCTGAAGCGCCTTACGAATCACTTCAGGTTCGGGATGGTGCAGATGAACAACAGACAGGGTAAAACTGCTACCTTTGAATTCGATTGGCGTTTGTGACATCTGTCCCACTCAGTCCTGTTTTCTCATCCGGCGAACAAACGTCGATAAAATCATCATTTCAGTCCATCCGGTGAATATTCGAAGTTCTGCAAGCATGTTATAGTTACTGTTATTTCCAGGCAAGCCACCATCCAGGTTTATTCGAGTAAAAAATATGTTTTGTGTGATCTACCGAAGCCCGACCCGTGACCAGACTTATCTTTATGTTGAAAAAAAGGACGATTTCTCCCGCGTGCCTGACGAGCTGCTTCGCGGCTTCGGCAAGCCGCAGCTGGCAATGGTGCTGAAGCTGGACGGACGCGATCGTCTGGCCAACGCCGACATCAATAAAGTTAAACAGGCGCTTATCGATCAGGGCTATTATTTACAAATCCCGCCGCCGGTTGAAAGTTTGCTGAAAGTTCATCTTGAGTCGGCAAAAAAAGATTAATTCAGATTCATCTGTAAATATAATCAGTGCTTCCTGCTTCTTCAGCATAATTATATATAACGATTTCCAGCAAAATAATGGCGCGATTACCGCGCCTTTTACTGTTCATTATTCTTTATTGCCCGCTTGCTGGCGATAAATTCACCGCCTCGGCAGCATATATTCACGCTTTTTTGACAATTTACGCACACTAATCTTTGCTAAAGCATCTTATTATGGCCGTTACAGCGGGCTAAAGATCCGCTGAACCGCAAACATCAACGTGCCGGCGTCGCTGGCAACACATAAACCAGAGCAGGGGATTAGCATGTATCAGCATCGTAACTGGCAGGGCGCCTTGTTGGATTTTCCGGTTAACAAAGTAGTCTGCGTCGGCAGCAACTATGCGAAACACATTAAGGAAATGGGCAGCGCCACGCCAGCTGAGCCGGTGGTGTTTATCAAACCGGAAACCGCCATCTGCGATCTGCGTCAGCCGCTCTCTCTTCCCTCCGCCTTTGGTGAAGTGCATCACGAGGTCGAACTGGCCGTGTTGATCGGCGCCACGCTTAAGCAGGCGGGCGAGGAGCACGTGGCCAAAGCGATTGCCGGTTACGGCGTGGCGCTGGATTTGACGCTGCGCGATCTGCAGGCGGGATTCAAAAAGGCGGGCCAGCCGTGGGAAAAATCGAAAGGCTTCGATAATTCCTGTCCGCTCTCCGGCTTTATTCCCTCCGCGGAGTTTCCAGGGGATCCGCAGGATACCGAGCTTAAGCTGGTGGTGAACGGCGAGGTGCGTCAGCTTGGCAGAACGTCCGATATGATCCATAAAATTCTGCCGCTTATCGCCCATATGAGCCAGTATTTCACCCTGCGCGCGGGCGATGTGGTACTGACCGGCACGCCGGAAGGGGTTGGCCCGCTGCGCTCGGGCGATACGCTGGAAGTGTCGCTGGCCGGCCACGGCATCAGCACGCGCGTGCTGTAAAGCTTGCAACGCCGCGCCTGACCCGATATAAGGTGCGGTTTTGTGATTAACCCGGACGCAGCCATCATGAGTGAACTTCCTTTCTGGCAGACAAAACGCCTCGATCAAATGAACGACGACGAGTGGGAATCCTTGTGCGATGGTTGCGGCCAGTGCTGCCTGAATAAGCTGCAGGACGCCGATACCGACGAGATTTACTTTACCAACGTCGCCTGCAACCAGCTCAATATCAAAACCTGCCAGTGCCGCAACTATGAGCGCCGCTTCGAATATGAAGAGGACTGCATTAAGCTAACGCGTGAGAACCTGACGCAGTTTAACTGGCTGCCGCGCACCTGCGCCTATCGCCTGCTGGGCGAGGGAAAAGGATTGCCGGCGTGGCATCCGCTGGTGAGCGGATCAAAGTCGGCGATGCACGCGCAACGTATTTCGGTGCGCTATATCGCAGTGCGGGAAAGCGAAGTGCGCGACTGGGAAGACCATATTATCGATCGTCCCGACCGCAACGGATAAGCGATAAAAAGGCTGCCAGGGCAGCCTTTTTTTTAGCGGGAGAAAATATCGCGGCGTTTCGGTTTCAACGGCTGCGCAATCACTGCTGCGATGGCCACGATCAGATAGGCGGCGAACACCACAATCATCCACTGCGGCATGCTCAGCGTCAGGAAGGTCCAGCTGCGCTCGGCGCAGTCCCCGCTAGCGACGAACACCGACGGCAGCCACTTGTCCAGCGGCAGCCAGGTCGGAAAACGCGCGGCGAAATCGCAGGTGGTAAAAGGATTGGGATGAAGCTGGATCATCGTATGTTCATACGAGAGGCGCAGTCCCTCCCAGGCGCTGTAGATCCAGATAGCCAGCCCGGCCCAGCGCAGCGGCGATTTAGGCGCGATGGCACCGACGATGCCCGCGCCCATGACGCCAAACAGCGCGCAGCGTTCATAAATGCACATGACGCATGGCTTCAGGCCCATCACATGCTGGAACCATAACGCCGTCAGCTCCAGCGCCAGCGCTGTTAACGCCAGCAGCAGCCAGGCGGCGCGACCGCGAGAACATTGATTCAGATATCGCAACATCTTGCTTTCCCTGTAAACGGTAGTGCCACGCAGTGTAAACCAAAAGCGCGCCGGTGCCAGCCAGGCGCTGGCGAAAATCCTGGTCAATTTGGGCTTTAGCTGATCCAGTTCAGGCATTTACATCGGCGGCGTCGCTATCCATCCCCACAGCTGCAAAATGTCCGTGACCGGCTCCAGCAGCCAGTGAAGAGAGACAAAGCCGACCAGCGACATCACGATAGTGAAGGGCAGCGCCATCCACACCATACGTCCATACGAGAGGCGGATCAGCGGCGCCAGCGCGGAGGTTAGCAGGAACAGAAACGCCGCCTGACCATTAGGCGTCGCCACCGACGGCAGATTGGTTCCGGTATTGGTCGCTACCGCCAGCAGTTCATATTGCCGCAGATCGATCGCGCCGTGCGCAAACGCCTGTTTTGCCTCGTTGATAAACACCGATCCAACAAAAACGTTGTCAGATATCGATGAGAGCAAACCGTTGAAGATGTAATACCAGCTTAGCTGGGCGTGCGGCTCAGCCTGCAGCACAAAAGCGATCAGCGGGCTGAACAGCTGCTGCTCGACAATCACCGCCACCACGGCGAAAAACACCGTCAGCAGCGCGGTGAAGGGCAGCGCTTCGGTAAAGGCCTGGCCAATGGTGTGCTCGTCCGTGACGCCGCACAGCGCGGTGGCGAGCACGATCACCGACAGGCCAATCAGGCCGACCTCCGCCAGATGCAGCGCCAGCGCAACGATAAGCCACAGGCCAATAGCCGCCTGAATCCACAGTTTCAGCCGATCCTGGCGCGTGCGCTGCGCCTTCTCCTCGCGATCGCTCTGCAGCAGAATGACGCGTACCGCGTCCGGCAGCGTGGCGCCGTAGCCGAACAGGCGAAAGCGCTCGACCAGCAGGCTGGTGAGAATGCCGCCCAGCAGCACCGGCACCGTAACCGGCGCCATACGCAGGAAGAAGCTGGCGAAATCCCAGCCGGCCGCATGAGCGATAATCAGGTTCTGCGGCTCGCCTACCATGGTCATCACGCCGCCCAGCGCGGTACCGACGCCAGCCTGCATCATCAGGCTGCGCAGAAAGGCGCGAAACTGCTCCAGCGTGGCGCGCTGATCGGGATCCGCTGCGGCGTAGTCAGGGTCGGAAGAGACGCGATGGTAGATCTGATAGAAGCCGACGGCGACGCTGATGACGACGGCGACCACGGTCAGCGCATCAAGAAAGGCGGAGAGAAACGCGGCCGCCAGGCAGAAGGTGAGGCTAAGCAGCACCTTCGACCGCAGCGACAGCAGCAGCCGCGTAAAGACGAACAGCAGCAGTTGTTTCATGAAAAAGATGCCGGCGACCATAAAGATCAGCAGCAGCAGCACTTCAAGGTTATCCGCCAGCTGCTGCTTAACCTGTTCGGCGCTGGCCATCCCGATGGCGATCGCTTCCAGCGTCAGCAGGCCGCCGGGCAGCAGCGGGTGGCATTTCAGCGCCATGCCGAGCGTAAAGATAAATTCGGCAATCAGCAGCCAGCCGGCAAGAAACGGGCTGACGAAAAAGAACAACAGCGGATTGATGACCAGAAACGCCAGCAGCAGCTTTTTGTACCAGTCAGGCGACTGGCCGAGAAAGTTGCGATGCAGCGCCTGGCCCCAGGTGATTTCCATGGCGTAAAGTCCTGTATGAAAAAAGATGGGCAAAGGGTAATCAGCGAATCAGCGAGGCGCAATCTTCCCTTGCCGGATTGCGCGCGGCTGCCGATTTTTGCGCCAGCCCGCGCTTTTAATCCCTGCTCAGTCTATACACGCCCAGGACGTCTGGTATGATGAGTGCCATTTCGACAAAGAAAGCAACGAGAACATATCGCTATGGTCATTAAGGCGCAGAGCCCTGCGGGATTTGCTGAAGAGTATATTATTGAAAGCATCTGGAACAGCCGCTTTCCTCCTGGGTCAATCCTTCCCGCTGAACGTGAGCTTTCTGAACTTATCGGCGTCACCCGCACCACGCTGCGTGAAGTGTTGCAGCGTCTGGCGCGCGACGGATGGCTGACGATCCAGCACGGCAAACCGACACGCGTAAATGACTTCTGGGAAACCTCCGGACTGAATATTCTGGAGACGCTGGCGCGTCTGGATCACGATAGCGTGCCGGTGCTGATCGATAACCTGCTGTCGGTGCGCACCAATATCGCCTCGATCTTTATCAGCCGCGCGCTGCGTCACCATCCCGACAAGGCGCGCGCGGTGCTGGAGAGCGTCGCCGGCATTGAGGATCAGGCCGATGCCTATACCGAACTCGACTACCGCGTGTTCCGTGGTCTGGCGTTCGCTTCCGGCAATCCTATTTACGGTTTGATTCTCAACGGCCTGAAAGGGCTCTATACCCGCGTGGGCCGCTACTATTTTTCTAATCCAGAGGCCCGCGAGCTGGCGCGCAATTTCTATTCGCGACTCGAAGCGCTGTGCGTTAAAGAGCCGTCGCAGGATCAGATTGTCGATGCGGTACGCGAGTATGGTCGTCGCAGCGGCGAGATCTGGCACAGCATGCAGAAAAGCATGCCGGAAGATCTCGGCAGCAAGCGCTAACAGCGGAAAACCGGACTACGTCCGGTTTTTTTTTGCCTGTAAGTCAGGCGCGGTCGCGGGCAGCATGAACAGATCGCAAAGTCGCTCAAGGCGTCCCTGCGCGCTCGTCCCGCGGCTTCCCTGCCGCGGGACGCTTTGCTCTTCTTTTCATGCTACCCGCTTCCTGAACAGCGGTGCAGCCTGAAAAAAAAACCGGACAGCGTCCGGTTTTTTCTTTTTACTAATCTCTCAAAGCGCGCTGCCGCGCGTCGGACAGCGGTCCAGCAGCTCGACGCTGCCATCTTCGTTCTGCTGTTCGAGGATCACATCAAACCCCCACAGGCGATGAACGTGCTTCATCACCTCGCGGCGGCTCTTGTCGAGCGGCGTGCGGCTTTGCGGTACGTAGCGCAGCGTCAGCGAGCGGTCGCCGCGCAGGTCGACGTTGTAGACCTGAATATTGGGTTCCAGATTGCTCAGGTTGTACTGTGCGGAAAGCTGCTGACGAATGGCGCGGTAGCCCGCTTCATCATGGATGGCGGCGATCTCGAGATAGTTGTTGCGGTCGTCGTCCAGTACGGTAAACAGGCGGAAATCACGCATCACCTTGGGCGACAGGAACTGGCTGATAAAGCTCTCATCCTTGAATTCGCGCATGGCGAAGTGCAGGGTCTCCAGCCAGTCGGAACCGGCGATATCCGGGAACCAGTAGCGATCCTCCTCCGTCGGCGACTGACAGATGCGCTTAATATCCTGGAACATTGCGAAGCCGAGCGCGTAAGGGTTAATGCCGTTATACCAGGGGCTGTTGTAAGGCGGCTGGAACACTACGTTGGTATGGCTGTGCAGGAACTCGATCATAAAGCGATCCGAGACTTTGCCCTCATCATAGAGATGATTGAGGATGGTGTAGTGCCAGAAGGTCGCCCAGCCTTCATTCATCACCTGCGTCTGCTTCTGCGGATAGAAATACTGGCTCACCTTGCGCACGATGCGCAGGATCTCGCGCTGCCACGGCTCCAGCAGCGGCGCGTTCTTCTCCATAAAGTAGAGCAGGTTCTCCTGCGGCTCAGAGGGATAGCGCGCCGCCTCGACCTGCACCGCCTCTTTCTCACGACGCGGCAGGGTGCGCCACAGGGTATTCACCTGGCTTTGCAGATACTCTTCGCGACTCTTCTGCCGCGCTTTCTCTTCCTGTAAGGAGATCTTCTGCGGACGTTTATAGCGATCCACGCCGTAGTTCATCAGCGCGTGGCAGGAGTCGAGCAGCCGTTCGACCTCTTCGACGCCGTAGCGCTCTTCGCAGTCGGAGATATATTTCTTCGCAAACAGCAGATAGTCGACGATAGAGCTGGCGTCGGTCCAGCTGCGGAACAGGTAGTTATTTTTGAAAAACGAGTTGTGGCCGTAGCAGGCGTGCGCCATCACCAGCGCCTGCATAGTCATGGTGTTCTCTTCCATCAGATAGGCGATACAGGGATTGGAGTTGATCACAATCTCATACGCCAGTCCTTGCTGCCCGTGCTTATAACGCTGCTCGGTTTCGATGAACTTTTTGCCGAACGACCAGTGAGCGTAGTTGATTGGCATACCGACGCTGGAGTAGGCGTCCATCATCTGCTCGGAGGTGATGACTTCAATCTGATGGGGATAGGTGTCGAGTCGGTAGAGTTTGGCTACGCGGTCAATTTCCGCAAGGTAGACATCGAGCAAATCAAATGTCCAGTCCGGTCCATCGCTGAGTCGTTTGCTGTCCTTAATCGGATCGTCAAAGATTGTCGTCATAGCGCACCTCTGTTTTGCAAACAGGCCTGCCCGCTGCGAGCAGCCGGTTTCGGTAATTTCAAGGCTCATCCCTAAGAAAGAGAACCCCAAAAACAGGCGAACACTTCAATGATAGCCCACTGTCACCTATCTGATCGCGGAACTCAACTGAATTATTCGGCACAAAATCATCCTAAAAAGGGCGCAAAAGCATTTGATGAACGCTTGTCAGTCTAAATGGCGAAAAGTCGGGATAAAATGCTGTTTATAAGTGGATTGTATGGCGTCGGCTTATTCTCCTGAAATAAGTGAATATTGCCGCATACGCTATTATTAACTGCTAAGAAGCGGTAAAAAGGCGCATAAGTTACTGATTTTGTCCTTGAGCTACGATTTTAGTGTTCGAAAAAGTGAAAAACATGTGAAATAAGTTAATGAGGTAAGGGCTGTTACCGGCAGGTGTGAATGCGCTGGTATTGCCCTGTAGTCTAGTGAATTATGCTTTTGAATTTGCCGGTGGGGGCGATATGCACGTAGTGATTCTCGGTAGTGGTGTGGTTGGCGTGGCGAGCGCCTGGTATCTGGCGCGCGCGGGCCATCAGGTGACGGTGCTCGATCGCCAGCCTGATGCTGCGCTGGAGACCAGCGCAGGCAACGCAGGGCAGATCTCGCCCGGCTATGCGGCGCCCTGGGCCGCGCCGGGCGTACCGCTGAAGGCGGTTAAATGGATGTTCCAGCGTCACGCGCCGCTGGCTATCCGCCTGGACGGCAGCAGCTTTCAGCTGGAATGGATGTGGAACATGCTGCGCAACTGCGACATGCAGCACTATCAGCAGAATAAAAGCCGCATGGTGCGTATCGCCGAATACAGCCGCGACTGCCTGAAGGCGCTGCGCGAAGAGACCGGCATCGCCTATGAAGGCCGGCAGGGCGGCACGCTGCAGCTGTTCCGCACCCAGCAGCAGTTCGACAGCGCCAGTAAAGATATCGACGTGCTGCGCGAGGCAGGCGTGCCTTACGAACTGCTGCACGCTCATGAGCTGGCGCGCGTCGAGCCGGCGCTGGCGACCACGCAGCACAAGCTGACCGGCGGACTGCGCCTGCCCAACGATGAAACCGGCGACTGTCAGCTCTTTACGCAAAAGCTGGCGAAAATGGCGCAGGAGGCGGGCGTCGTGTTTCGCTTTAATACGCCGGTCGAGCAGCTGCTGCGCGAAGGCAACCGCATTTACGGCGTGAAGTGCGGCGACGAAGTGATCAAAGGCGACAGCTACGTAGTGGCGTTTGGTTCCTACTCTACCGCGCTGCTGAAGCATATCCTCGATATTCCGGTCTACCCGCTAAAGGGCTACTCCCTGACTATTCCGGTGAAAAATCCAGAGGCTGCGCCGGTCTCTACGATCCTCGACGAAACCTACAAGGTGGCGGTTACCCGCTTTGACAACCGCATCCGCGTTGGCGGCATGGCGGAAATCGTTGGTTTTAACAACAAACTCTTGCCTGCGCGGCGGGAAACGCTGGAGATGGTGGTGCGGGATCTTTATCCTGAAGGCGGTCATATCGAACAGGCCAGCTTCTGGAGCGGTCTGCGCCCTATGACGCCAGACGGAACGCCGATTGTCGGACCGACGCCGCTCAGCAATCTCTATCTGAATACCGGACACGGCACGCTCGGCTGGACGATGGCCTGCGGCTCCGGTCAGCTGCTGGCCGATCTTATCAGCGGCAAAACCCCGGCGATCGCCGCCGACGATCTGTCGGTGTTCCGCTATTTGCCGGGTTTTACCCCGTCATCGTCACCATTACGCAACGCGAACGCCACGCGTTAACAGTCAGGGAGAGGGAGTATGTCACGTCCAGTTTTCGCCACCATCGATCAGCAGGCGCTGCGGCATAACCTGGCGATAGTGCGCCAGGCGGCGCCCGATGCGCGCGTCTGGTCGGTGGTCAAAGCCAATGCTTACGGCCACGGCCTGGCCCGCGTCTGGGAGAGCCTGGCGCAGACCGACGGCTTCGCCCTGCTGAATATGGAAGAGGCGATCCTGCTGCGCGACAGCGGCTGGCGTAAACCGATCCTGCTGCTGGAGGGCTTTTTCCATGCCGACGATCTGCAGCTCATCGATCGCTACCGCCAGACCACCAGCGTGCACAGCAACTGGCAGATCAAAGCGCTGGCGGAGGCGCGGCTCTCCGCGCCGGTGGATATCTATCTGAAGGTCAACAGCGGCATGAACCGCCTCGGCTTCCGGCCTGAGCAGGCGCACGGCGCGTATCAAAAGCTGCGCGCGCTGGAAAACGTCGGCGACATTACGCTGATGGCGCACTTTGCCGATGCGGAAAACCCGGAAGGGCTGATCGCGCCGCTGCAGCGCATTGAACGCGCCGCCGAAGGGCTCGCGATTCCCCGTTCGCTCTCCAATTCCGCCTGCACGCTCTGGCATCCTGAAGCGCACTACGACTGGGTGCGGCCTGGCATCATTCTTTACGGCGCGTCGCCCAGCGGCGACTGGCAGGATATCGCCAGCACCGGCCTGAAGCCGGTAATGACGCTCAACAGTGAAATCATCGGCATCCAGCAGCTGAGCCGCGGCGACGGCGTCGGCTACGGCTATCGCTACCATGCGCAGCAGGAGCAGCGTATAGGCGTGGTGGCGTGCGGCTATGCCGACGGCTATCCGCGCCACGCGCCCAGCGGCACGCCGGTGTGCGTAGATGGCGTAATGACCCAGGTGGTCGGCGCGGTCTCGATGGATATGATCACCGTCGACCTGACGCCCTGTCCGCAGGCGGGCATCGGTTCAACGGTCGAGCTGTGGGGCGAGCAGGTGAAAATCGATCAGGTGGCGAAAGCGGCCGGCACGGTCGGCTATGAGCTGATGTGCGCGCTCGCGCCGCGCGTGCCGGTCAAAGTTATTTAAGCGCGGTCAGCGAGCCGCGCATCTTCTTACTGCAGCGCCAGGCGATAAGTGCCAGCGCTGCACCCGCCAGCATCATCAGCGCCAGCGCGCTCTTTTCCGCCACGGGCAGCATGGCAATCAGCAGGCTGCCCGCCGCGCCGCCCGCCATCTGAATAAATCCCTGCAGCGCCGCCGCTACGCCAGCCTGCTGCTGGTAGGGCTCCAGCGCATAGCTGGTGGCGGGGCCGACGGTAAAGGCCAGGCCCGCGACCGAAACGGCGACCGGCAGCATATAGAGCGCCCAGTGGCTCTGCGCGCCCTGCGGCAGCAGATACATGCCGGCAAACAGCAGCAGCGCGCCCGCCAGCATGGTAACGAAGCCCATCGCCAGACAAAACGGCCGTCCCGCCTTGCGGATCGCTTTATTGACGAAGGCGCTCACCAGCATGATCCAGAAGCCGTTAGCGCCAAAGGCGAACGAAAACTGCAGCGGCGTCAGGCCGCCTTCCGTCATCAGCACGTGCGGCGCCAGCGAAACATAGGTCAGCACCATGCCGAGCGCGCCCGCGTTGGCGAAAGCGAAGGCGAGAAAGCGCGGCTGACGCAGAATAGCGCCATACTGCGCCAGCGGCAGTCCCTTTACCCGCAGCGTATTGGCGGGGCGTGTCTCCGGCAGTCCGACGAGCACGATAACCGCGATAAGCAGGCCGTAGGCGCACAGGAACCAGAAGGGCGCGCGCCAGTCGAAGGCGCTGGCGAGCAGGCCGCCCAGTAACGGCGCCAGCGCAGGCACGATATTCAGCGCGCCGTTCAGAAAGCCGTAGGCGCGCGCCGCGTCGTCGCCGCTCAGGCGATCGCGCACGCCGCTAAAGGCGACGACGGCGCTACAGCAGACCGCGCAGCCCTGAATCAGGCGCGCCGACAGAAACATCGGCCAGCTGGTGGCGGTCGCCGCTACCGCGCTGCCCGCCACGTAAAGCGCCAGGCCCAACAGCGCGATCGGCTTGCGGCCGTAGTTATCCACCAGCGGGCCGGTCACCAACTGCCCTAAGCCCATCACCAGCAGAAAGATGGGAATAGTGGTCTGGATCAGGCTGACCGGCGTATTCAGGCCGACGGCGATATCAGGCAGGGTTGGCAGATAGAGATCGATGCCCAGCGGCGCCAGCAGCACCAGGCTTAACAGCATCAGGGTAAATTTTTGCATAAAAACCAGAAGGTGAACGTCTTGTTAAAACAAGCGGGAAGGGTAATGAGTTGAGGGCGAAAAGAAAAGGAGAAAATAGGGTGCCCGCGTAAAGCGGGCATCCTGAACGCGTTTAGTAGGCGCCGTCGCGGCGCAGCACCACGCCGGCGGTTTTAAACAGAATGGCGATATCGGTCCACAGCGCCCAGTTCTTCACATACCAGGAGTCGAAGTAAACGCGCGTATCGTAGTCGATATCGTTGCGGCCGCTGACCTGCCACAGGCCGGTCATGCCCGGTTTCGCCATCAGATAGTAGTCGACGTCGCCCGCATAGCGCTCCAGCTCCGCTTCGATAACCGGACGCGGACCCACCAGGCTCATCTCGCCGCGGATAACATTCCACAGCTGCGGCAGCTCATCAAGGCTGGTTTTGCGCAGGAAGCCGCCAATGCTGGTGATGCGCGGATCCTTTTTCAGCTTAAAGTCTTTGTCCCATTCGGCGCGCGCCTCTGCGCTGGTGGCCAGCAGCTGCTCCAGCACCTCTTTCGAGTTGGTCACCATCGAGCGGAACTTCAGGCATTTAAACTTCTCGCCGTTCTGACCGATACGCTCGTGACCGTAGATGGCGTTGCCGCCGTCGCGTTTCACCATATAGCAGAGCAGACCGAAAACCGGCGCAAGGAACAGCAGCAGCAGCGAGGCGACCACGATATCGAAGCAGCGCTTCAGGAAGCGCGAAGAGCGCTTGGCGAGGCTGTTGCTGACGCGCAGGATCATCACTTCATGGCTGAAGATAAATGACATATCGGTGCCGTAGAGCGGCACGCCGCGCAGCGTCGGGATGACGGAGATAGAGCGGCAGTTCATTTTCGACAGGAATTTCAGCCAGGTGTCGCGCACTACCTGCTGTTCAAATTCGGTGGCGACGATAAACTGCACGTTGTCGCGGTCAATGGTCTGCCAGTTAATGTCCTGCTGTTTGATAACTGGCACGCCGTTAACAGACGGCGGATTATTTTCGTCGTCGGTGCTGATAAACGCCTGCACGTTATAGCCGAGGATCTCTTCGCTCTGCAGTGCCGCGTAAGCTTCCATAGCGTTTTTGCCCGACCCGATAATAATGGTCTCTTTTTGCCACTGGCCTGCGCGATTAATGGCGCGCTTGACGGCGGCGCGCATCAGCGGCAGCAGCAGTAGCGCGTAGCTCCAGCTAAACAGCCAGACCATGCGCGAAAAGTCCCACTTGGAAAAGGCGATCAGCGCCAGATCCAGCAGCGAAAACACGAACAGCGTTTTAACGACTTCTTTAAGTTCAAACCAAAAGGGTTTGCGGTAGGTGTAGTGACGCATGCGCATCCAGAAATAAGCGGTGCACAAAACGGAAAGCGCAAATTGCGCAATAAAACGGTATTCAATTTGATGAGGCGGAATAAACCCATCCAGGTCACCCCAGATTCCCTGAATTGTGGCGGCGGATAAAAACAGCGCCAGATTAAGGGCAACCAGATCGGAAAAGCTTAACGCCAGCTTTGCGATGATATTTTTTCGCGTTCCGCTCCATGAGCGGCTCGCATCATTCATTACCAGTGTACTTGCCATAACACCTGCTCTCTTTTTTCTTAAGTAAAAGATGGCCTGACCAGAATCAAGTACGCGCTCAGGAGTGGACAACCGAAAAACCAGAACAATTGTTTTCAGTTCATTACAGTCGTTAGAGCCATACAGGCTGCAGTGAAGAGATAAAATAATTACGTGATTTTTGTCACGGAAATCTGCAGCAGCGATTAAGAGTATGCAGGAGATATTTGACAGAGTTAATACGGAACAAATCCTAAAAACCTTTTTTTGCCTAAAGTTTTTTATATCTAAGTTATTGATTTTAGGGCTTAAAAGGATGAATGGGCGGGAAATAACCAAATATTTCAGACAACTTTTTCGGAATTACCGCCAGGCGTGTTCGCTGGCGGCGAAATGCGCGGTCAGGCAGGTTTTTTTAACACCCACTGGTCTTGCTGTTTATCGTAATGCCCAATTTGTAAATCCACTGGTTCGCCATCAATCCAGGCCGGCACGCTGGTGTCGTGGTCCCAGCCGTCGAGTTGATAACTCAGGTCGGGATTGGTTTGACAGGGAATACTGACGGTCTGCAGATTATCGCTGTCGAGTTCGGCATCAATAATCTCATAACGACCAATTTTAACGACGTGTCCCATAACTCTCTCCCGTTTGCTGGACCAAATAATGAGCATAGCCGTTTCTGCTGGAATATCGAGCCGCAGCGCCTCGGATTATTCTCGCTCTTCAGCGACGCGCACCCCAATTTTAACGATGCGGTTATCTTCTTTTTCCGCCACCGTCCAGGTAATGTGATTCCACTCAACGTGATCGCCGACCACCGGCGTACCGCCAAGCATGCTCATTACCAGCTGGCCAAGCGACTGCAGGTCGTTGGTCTCTTCGCCCAGCTCCAGCCCGTAAATCTGCGCCACGTCGCGCAGGCGCGCCTCGGCGTCGAGTATGAAGTCGCCGAAAAAGCGCTGATCCAGCGAGACGGGCGGCGACTGGCTGAACATTTTGCCCAGCGCGGGCAGATCGCGTTCGCGACCGATAACGCAGATTACGTCACCTTCCTTTAGCCGGGTATTGGCGTTCGGGTGCATCAGCGCGTTGTCGCGGAACAGCGCGGCGATGCGGGTTTCGCGCGGCATCTGCAGATCGCGCAGCGCCGCGCCGACGCACCATTTGTCCGCACTAAGCTGATAGACGAACTGCTCCCAGGGATTTTCCGGGTGAATATCCAGCCCGACGCGGCTGATAGGCGACGCCGTGGGCGGCACCACGACGCGCGCTTTCTTTGCCGCAAAGCCGAGCGACGTGCCCTGCAGCATCAGCGACACCAGCACCACGAAGAAGGCGATATTAAAGTAGAGCGAGGCATTCTCCAGTCCCGCCATCATCGGAAAGACCGCAAGAATAATCGGCACCGCGCCGCGCAGGCCGACCCAGCTGATAAAGATGCGCTCGCGGCCGGTAAAGCCGCGGAACGGCAGCAGCCCCACCAGAATCGACAGCGGACGCGCCACCAGAATCAGCCACAGCGACAGGATCATCGCCGGCACCGCGATATGCCACAGATCGGACGGCGTCACCAGCAGGCCAAGCACGATAAACATGCCGATCTGGCTGAGCCAGGCCATGCCGTCAAAGGTCTGCAGAATGCCGTGACGGTTGCGGATCGGCCTGTTGCCGAGCAGAAAGCCGCAGAGATAGACCGCGAGAATGCCGCTGCCCTCCAGCATCGTGGTGAGCGCGAACACCAGTATGCCGCCGCTCAGCGCCAGCAGCGGGTAGAGGCCGGTGGCCAGGCTGATGCGGTTGATCAGCTGCTGCAGCGCCCAGCCGCCGCCCAGTCCCAGCACGATACCCAGACCGAACTGCTGCACCAGATGCACCAGGAACATCCAGTCGAGCCCGGTTTCGCCTTTCTGGATCATCTCAATCAGGGTGATGGTTAAAAACACCGCCATAGGATCATTGCTGCCCGACTCAATCTCCAGCGTAGAGCTGACGCGCTCGTTCAGGCCTTTGTCGCCCAGCAGCGAAAAGACCGCCGCGGCATCGGTAGAGCCGATGATGGCGCCGATAAGAAAGCCCTGCATCAAATCGAGCCGGAACAGCCAGGCGGCCGCCAGACCGGTCAGCCCGGCGGTAATCATTACCCCGACCGTCGCCAGCGAGAGCGCCGGTCCCAGCGCTACCTTAAAAGAGCTGGCTTTGGTGCGCATGCCGCCGTCGAGCAGGATCACCGCCAGCGCCAGGTTGGAGATCAGATAGGCGGCGGGGTAGTTGTCAAAGGCGATGCCGCCAATGCCGTCGACGCCGGTTAGCATGCCTAAAGCCAGAAAGATCACCAGGATAGGAATGCCGAGGCGCGAAGAGAAAGAACTGAGTAAGATGCTTGACGCAACCAGCACAGAACCGATGATAAAAAGGCTGTAGACAATGTTGTGGTTCAATGTGCTCTCCTGCGGTTACGACAATCATAAGAAGGCTGGTGCGGGGAATGGCCGTGCATCTGAAAAAGAAGATGCGTAATCAGTAAGTTGTCAGCGCGTAATCTCTAATTATACGAATTGATTTTTCTGTTTGAGCTAAGGCTTAATGTGCAAAAAAAAGGCCTTGTTCGTCAAGAGGATTAATGGCGGGTATTTTAGCAGGTATTCGCGGGATTAAATAAAAAAGCCGGTCAGCGACCGGCTCAGAGCATCAGGCTTCCGCTGCCTGTTTGTGAAACAGCTCGCGAAACACCGGATAAATATCTTCCGGCTCGCGGATATGCTGGATGGCGAAATTATCGAACATCGCCTGCAGATGTTCATATTCGCGCCACAGCGTCTGGTGCGCACGTCGGGTTATCTCGATGTAGCTGTAGTAACGCACCACCGGCAGAATGTTCTTCGCCAGAATCTCGTGGCAGAGCGGCGAATCGTCCGCCCAGTTATCGCCGTCCGACGCCTGGGCCGCATAGATGTTCCACTGCGACGGGTCGTAGCGCTCTTTGACCACCTCGTCCATCAGCTTCAGGGCGCTGGAGACGATGGTGCCGCCGGTTTCCTGCGAATAGAAAAACTCCTGCTCATCGACCTCTTTCGCCTGCGTATGGTGGCGGATATAGACCACGTCCACGTTTTTATAGGTCCGGCTCAGGAACAGGTAGAGCAGAATATAGAAACGCTTCGCCATATCCTTCGTCGCCTGATCCATTGAGCCGGAGACATCCATCAGGCAGAACATCACCGCCTGGCTGGAGGGCTCAGGCCGTTTTTCGAAGTTCTTATAGCGCAGGTCAAAGGTATCGATAAAGGGCACGCGCTCGATGCGCGCGCGCAGTTCAGCAATCTCTTTGCGCAGGCGCTCCTCTTCCAGCAGTTGCGCCGGCTCCGCTTTCTCAATCGCCGTCAGCGCCTCCTCCAGCTCATGCATCATGCGGCGCTTACCGGCGGTCATCGCGGTGCGTCTTGCCAGCGAATTTTGCAGCGACCGTACCACGCTAATATTGGCGGGCACGCCGTTAGAGGTAAAACCGGCGCGGTGAGTTTTATATTCATTCAGCTGGCGATGCTGGTTTTTACGCAGATTCGGCAGTGCCAGATCTTCGAACAAGAGGTCGAGATACTCATCTTTAGAGATCTGAAAAACGAACTCATCCTGGCCTTCACCATCCTGACTGGCGTTGCCCTGGCCGCTGCCTCCGCCGCCTCCGCCGCCCTGAGGCCGCTCAATACGGTCGTTCTGCACGAAGTGGTCGTTGCCGGGGTGGACGCGATGGCGGCTGCCGCCGCGGCCCTGATGGAAAATCGGTTCGTTAATATCGTCGACTGGAATGGAAACGGACTCGCCACTTTCAACGTCGGTTACCGAACGCTTATTGATGGCCTCCGAGATAGACTGTTTGATTTGCGACTTATAACGGCGCAAAAAGCGCTGTCTGTTGACTGCGCTTTTATTCTTGCCGTTGAGTCGCCGATCGATGAAGTAGGCCATAAAACTCCCCCAAACGTTGTAAGCAGGTCGGGCAGTGGCCCGACCTTATGGGTATTAATGCCAGCGCATCAACGTGCTTACGCGTTGTGATTAGGACGATTTACGCACGCGCAGATACCATTCACACAGCAGACGCACCTGCTTGCGGGTATAGCCTTTCTCCATCATGCGCTCGACGAAATCGTCATGTTTCTTCTGTTCATCCGTGGAGGTTTTGGTATTGAACGAGATAACCGGCAGCAGCTCCTCGGTGTTCGAGAACATTTTTTTCTCGATCACGGTGCGCAGCTTCTCGTAACTGGTCCAGTTGGGATTGCGACCGTTATTTTGCGCGCGAGCGCGCAGCACGAAGTTGACAATCTCGTTGCGGAAATCTTTCGGGTTGCTGATCCCGGCCGGTTTCTCAATTTTTTCCAGTTCCGCATTCAGCGACTCGCGGTCGAACAGCTGTCCGGTATCGGGATCGCGGTACTCCTGATCCTGAATCCAGAAATCGGCGTAGGTCACATAGCGGTCAAAGATATTTTGGCCATATTCAGAGTAGGACTCCAGATAGGCGGTCTGAATCTCTTTGCCGATAAACTCGGCATATTTGGGGATCAGATAGCCTTTCAGGTGCTCCAGATACTTCTCTGCCTGATCCTGCGGGAACTGCTCGCGTTCAATCTGCTGCTCCAGCACATAGAAAAGGTGCACCGGGTTCGCCGCTACTTCGTTGTGATCGAAGTTAAACACGCGCGACAGGATTTTAAACGCGAAACGGGTAGAGAGGCCGTTCATGCCTTCGTCAACGCCGGAGTAGTCGTGATACTCCTGCCAGGATTTCGCTTTCGGGTCGGTATCCTTCAGGCTTTCGCCGTCATAAACGCGCATTTTTGAATAGATGCTGGAGTTTTCCGGCTCTTTCAGGCGCGACAGGATAGAGAACCGGGCCAGGGTTTCCAGCGTGCCGGGCGCGCAGGGCGCGGTAGCCAGTTCGCTGTGGTTAAGCAGTTTCTCGTAGATTTTGATCTCTTCGGAAACGCGCAGGCAGTAAGGCACCTTGACGATATAGACACGGTCAAGAAACGCCTCGTTATTTTTGTTGTTGCGGAAGGTCACCCATTCCGATTCGTTGGAGTGCGCCAGGATAATGCCGTTGAACGGCAGCGCAGAGATCCCCTCCGTACCGTTATAGTTCCCTTCCTGCGTCGCGGTCAGCAGAGGATGCAGCACCTTAATCGGCGCTTTAAACATCTCGACGAATTCCATAATCCCCTGGTTAGCGCGGCACAGCGCGCCGGAATAACCGTAGGCGTCGGGATCGTTTTGCGCGTGATTCTCCAGCTTGCGGATATCGACTTTACCCACCAGCGCGGAGATGTCCTGGTTATTCTCGTCGCCAGGCTCGGTTTTGGCGATCGCCAGCTGTTCCAGAATCGACGGCCAGACTTTCACGACTTTGAAGCGGGTGATATCGCCGCCGAATTCATGCAGGCGTTTCGCCGCCCAGGGCGACATAATGGTGCCGAGGTAGCGACGCGGCACGTTGTACTCTTTTTCTAGAATGTTGGCGTCTTCCTGCGGATTGAACAGGCAGAGCGGATGGTCGTTGACCGGGCTGCGTTCGCCGTCGGCGCTCAACACGTAGATAGGCACGCGCTGCATCAGCGCTTTCAAACGCTCTGCCAGCGAGGATTTACCGCCGCCGACCGGCCCCAGCAGGTACAGGATCTGTTTTCTCTCCTCCAGACCCTGCGCGGCATGTTTCAGATAGGAAACGATCTGCTCTATGGCCTCTTCCATGCCATAGAACTCTTCGAAGGCCGGATAGCGGCCAATCACACGGTTGGAGAATATTCTGGAAAGGCGTGGCTCCTGGGCAGTATCGACCATTACTGGCTCACCTATAGCCATTAACAGTCGCTCTGCGGCGTTGGCGTATGCACTGCGATCCTGCTTACAGATGGCAAGAAATTCCTGCAGTGTGAACTCTTCGTCCTTGGCAGCTTCATAACGCTGACGATAGTGATCGAATATATTCATAGCGATGCCCGTCCTTTCGTTTTTAGCACAGGTAAAGGAGCGTAATTAAAGGCTCATGCAGCTCCCGGAAGATATTCTCATTTGAGTACAGCAACCCTTATGCCAACCTGATGTATTGTTATCGGGGTACACACTTCTTATGGTCACTCTGCTCGTACTAAGACTCACGGCTTACTTTTAACTGTAGAAGGCATTTAGGAAATTTCCTCCGCATAATTTTACTATTTGGCGATATATCAATAACAAAGTCAGATTGTTGCAAAGCCAGCTTTGCGTCAACCAAAGGGAAAAGAGAGTAGAATCCGGCAGATGTGCCGCTTTCAGCCGCTCTGTTAAAGAGCACCTCAGATAATGGTTAAACCGGCGAGCAAAAATCGTTAAACTTCGTAGTGATTTTTATATTTATGGAAGAAATAAATTGTGAACCAATTCAAACTTAAAGCGCCTGGCGCGATTATTTGTGCTCTTTTTTTCGCTAATACCGCTGCTGCTGAATCCCTGTCGCTTGGCGCATCAGTGATTTACGCGCAGTCTCCCTACCGTGGCGGACAGGATCGCTATTTGCCGGTTCCCGTCATCAATTACGAGGGCGATAATTTCTGGTTCCATACCCTGCAGGGCGGTTATTACCTGTGGAAAGATCCGCAAAATCAGCTCTCTCTGACGCTGCTCGGTTCGCCGCAGCAGTACGATCCGGGCGACAACGATCTCGGCGACATGAAAGGCCTTGATAAGCGCCGTATGACCTTAATGGGTGGCGCCACCTATAACCATATGGCGGAGTGGGGCATCCTGCGCACGGCGCTGCTGGGCGATGTGCTTAACAACAGCAACGGCATCATCTGGGATATGACCTACCTCTATCGCTTCAACTTCGGTGATTTCAGCCTGACGCCAGGCGTCGGCGCGATGTGGACCAGCGCCAATCAGAACCGCTATTACTATGGCGTCTCCAGCCATGAGTCGGCGCGAACCGGTATTGACCGCTATCAGCCTGACGACAGCTGGTCTCCCTACGTCGAGCTGAGCGCCAGCTATCAGATCACGCCGCAGTGGAACGCCAGCCTGGTCGGACGCTACACCCGCTTCGACAGCGAGATTAAAGACAGCCCGATGATCGACAAGAGCGGACAGACCACGCTCTGGACCGGCATCAGCTACAGCTTCTAATCGGCGCCGTCGCGGGGCAAATTCTTAACCAGGCACCAAAAGGGTGCCCTGATTTGATGCAGGAGCAAACGGATGGACAAAGCGATCGCTTTTGATGACCACACGCGACTACCCGCGATAGGTCAGGGCACCTGGTATATGGGCGAAGAAGCCGCGCGACGCCGTGAAGAGGTCGCCGCGCTGCAGGCGGGACTCGATGCGGGCCTGACGCTGATTGACACCGCCGAAATGTATGCGGACGGCGGCGCGGAAGAGGTGGTCGGCGAGGCGCTGCGCGGACGACGCGACAGCGCATTTCTCGTCTCGAAGGTTTACCCCTGGAACGCGGGCGAAACGGATGCTATCGACGCCTGCGAGCGCAGCCTGAGGCGGCTCGATACCGATCGACTGGATCTCTATCTGCTGCACTGGCGCGGCAACGTGCCGCTTGAAGAGACCATTCGCGCAATGGAAACCCTTCAGAAGCAGGGCAAAATCCTGCGCTGGGGCGTCTCTAATTTTGACGTGGACGATCTGCAAGAGCTGCTGGAAGAACCCGGCGGCGCACGCTGCGCCACCAATCAGGTGCTGTATCATCTCGCGTCGCGCGGCATTGAGTTCGATCTGCTGCCCGCCTGCCAACAGCATCAGATGCCGGTCATGGCCTACTGCCCGCTGGCGCAGGCCGGAAGGCTGCGACAGGCGCTCTTTTCCGACGCGACGCTGGTGGAGATTGCACAACAGAAGGGCATTAGCGTCGCGCAGCTGCTGCTGGCGTGGGTTATCCGCAAAGAGGGCGTGATGGCAATCCCTAAGGCGAGCTCGCAGGCGCACGTGAAAGAGAACGCCGCGGCGCTGCAGATCCGGCTGAGCGACGATGAGCTGGCGCGAATCAACCAGGCGTTTCCGCCGCCGCAGCACAAGATGGCGCTGGATGTCGTCTAAAGATAAAGCTATGCCAGCGTTCTGCTGGTGCGGCGCGGTGGCGAGTGACGCGGAGCGTTAGCCAGTCGTTTGCACTGCTGGCGCGGGACGCATGGCTCTGCGTTCCGTGTCACCCTCTTCTTAAATCAGACTCTTGCCTGACCTCTTTTACACTTTCTGCCGCAGACGGAAGGTGGTCGCCAGCCGCGCCGGTTTTTCGCCCGCGCTGCGCATCGGTTTAGAGATGCGCGCCGTCTCCACGCAAACCATGGTTTTATAGCCGTCGTTGGCCATATCCGCCATGCTGCATGAAAGCTCAACGCCTGGGTTCCAGGTCACCACGTCGCTGTGATGATGGTGATAGACCTCAATGACGCGCTGCCCCTGCTTATCCTGAATCAGCGAACAATCCTCCGGCTGGGTGAAGACGCGGTCAATGCGGCCCGGATAGCTCTGTTTGCCGCTGGAGGTTTGCTCGCTGTTGTTGTCGACCTTGTCGATAAAGTGCGAACCCAGCCCGCTGACCTCTACGCCGGCGATATCGGCCACCTGGAAGTAGCTATGCAGCGCGCCGGTCGCGGTAAAGTCACCGTGCGCCTCCAGTTCAATTTCGCAGTGCTTGCCGAGGCGGAAACGGGCGAACAGGGTAAAGTCATGCGGCCATAATTTTTTCGTCTGCGCCGTACTTTCCAGCACGAAGGTCAGCATTACGTTCTCTTCGTTCTCATCGTGCGCCGACAGCGTCCAGGGCTGATTACGGGCGAAACCGTGCGCCGGTTCGCCTTCTGGCCCAAACCACGGCCAGCAGATGGGCACGCCGCCGCGAATGGCTTTGCCGGCAGCAAAAAGCGACTTTTCGCTCAGCCAGATAACCGGCTGTTCTCCGCTCGGCTGCCAGGCGATAAGATGCGCGCCCTGAAGCGTAATCGCAGCACGCACCTGAGGATGGCTCACCACAATCACCGGCAGATCGCCCAGCTGACGCTGCGAGAGGTAAGGGGAGATCTGCTTCACCACGGGCAGCGAGAAAATTTTATCTTGCATAACCGAATCCTTCCTGTTGCTACGAAAAAAAAGGGCGACCGAAGTCGCCCTTGTTGTCTGTCGTGACCGGTCTGCTTATTTAGCAACCAGCGCGATCAGGTCGAGAACTTTGTTTGAGTAGCCGGTTTCGTTGTCGTACCAGGAAACCAGTTTCACGAAGTTGTCGTTCAGCGCGATGCCGGCTTTGGCGTCGAACACAGAAGTCAGCACTTCGCCGTTGAAGTCGGTAGAAACCACGTCGTCTTCAACGTAGCCCAGCACGTCTTTCATTTCGCCTTCTGCAGCGGCTTTGATCGCTGCACAAATTTCTTTGTAAGAAGCCGCTTTTTCCAGACGTACGGTCAGGTCAACAACAGAAACGTTCGGAGTCGGTACGCGGAACGCCATACCGGTCAGTTTACCGTTCAGCTCCGGCAGGACTTTGCCCACGGCTTTCGCTGCGCCAGTAGAAGACGGGATGATGTTCTGAGATGCGCCGCGGCCGCCGCGCCAGTCTTTGTGAGACGGGCCGTCAACGGTTTTCTGCGTGGCGGTGGTCGCGTGAACGGTGGTCATCAGACCTTCGACGATGCCGAATTTGTCGTTGATGACTTTCGCCAGCGGTGCCAGGCAGTTGGTGGTGCAGGAAGCGTTAGAAACGATGTCCTGGCCAGCATATTTGTCGAAGTTAGCGCCGCGAACGAACATCGGGGTGTCGTCTTTAGACGGACCGGTCAGCACGACTTTTTTCGCGCCGGCAGTGATGTGTTTACGTGCGGTTTCGTCAGTCAGGAAGATGCCGGTCGCTTCAGCAACAACGTCAACGCCTGCTTCGTCCCACTTCAGGTTAGCCGGGTCTCTCTCAGAGGTAACGCGGATTTTTTTGCCGTTAACGATCAGCGCGCCGTCCTGTACTTCAACGGTACCGTCGAAGCGGCCGTGCGTTGAGTCGTACTTCAGCATGTAAGCCATGTAGTCCGCGTCTAACAGGTCGTTGATCGCAACGATTTCGATGTCAGAACGCTGCTGAGCAGCACGGAAAACGATACGGCCGATACGACCAAAACCGTTGATACCTACTTTGATAGTCATATATTCCACCAGCTATTTGTTAGTGAATAAAAGGTTGGCTGTAAAATTACAAAAACCTTACCAGGCGTCAAGCGGAATCGTGTCAATAGTTGCGACAGGTCAATCCGTTCGACAGGAATAATTTGCTGCGCAACCGCTTGCGCAACAAGCGTGTTGAGATGATGCCGAAACCCGATTGCTGAATATAAAGGGATAGCGTTAGCAAAAGGTGATCGAGGTCACAAATCTACGCTGCGAAAGGGAAGTATGGTCGCTAAGCACGAAAAAAAACCCGGTAATGTTATTCGTTTGTTAGAATAGTAGACGATTTTTTCAGAATGACACTCTCCGGAACCACTCAAATGGCTAAAGAAACCGCACCTGAAGCAAAAATTGCGCAATTGTCTGAAATGCAGCGCTATGTGACCCAGCAGCGCGGTACGGAACCGCCTTTCAGCGGCGCGCTTCTGCACAATAAACAGGAAGGCATCTATCACTGCCTGGTCTGCAACGCGCCGCTGTTTCTCTCGGAAACCAAGTATGACTCTGGCTGCGGCTGGCCGAGTTTCTATCAGCCGGTAAGCGACGACGCGATTCGCTATCTGGAGGATGACTCTCACGGCATGCATCGGATCGAAATTCGCTGCAATAACTGTGACGCGCATCTGGGACACGTCTTCCCGGACGGGCCGCAGCCGACCGGCGAACGCTACTGCGTTAACTCGGCGTCGCTGAGCTTTACCGACGAGCAGGGCGACGAACAGCAGGGGTGATGAATGAAACAACAGCTTGAGGCGATGGTCGACGCCATGACGCCTGAGGTCTACGAACGGCTGGCGACGGCGGTGGAAACCGGTAAATGGCCGGATGGCGTGGCGCTGTCGCAGGAGCAGCGCGACAACTGCCTGCAGCTGGTGATGCTCTATCAGGCGCGCCACAACGAGGCGCCGCAGCATATGACCATCGGCAAGGGCGGCGAAATGGTGACGAAATCGAAGCGAGAGCTGAAGGAAGAGTTCGGTATCGACGCGGAGATTACGCGCATCAACCTGCACTAAACATAAGGCCGACATTGCGTCGGCCTTACGCTATTCCGCTAAATCAGCACCGCGCCCTGCGCCTTCATCTGGGCGAACGCGATATCGCTGTCTTCCGGGCTGAGATTCACGCCGCGACAGCCTTCCTTCACCACCGTCACCTGATAGCCCAGTTCTAGCGCGTCCAGCACGCTGTACTTCACGCAGTAGTCCGTGGCGATTCCCAGCATCACGAGATGGGTAATGCCACGCGCCTGCAGCCAGCTATCCAGTTCGGTTTTGCGCCGATGGCCGTTATCGAAAAAGGCGCTGTAGCTGTCGACGTCGACATCCTGTCCCTTGTGAAATACCGCGTCGATCAGGCTGCGATCGAGGCCAGGATGAAGCTCGGCGCCAGCGGAACCCTGAATGCCGTGATCCGGCCACCAGATCTGCGCCAGCCCGTTGAGTTCGCCCAGCGTGTAGACCGGTTCGCCGGATACCGAGGCGAAGCTGCCGTGGTTAGCCGGATGCCAGTCCTGCAGCGCCAGCACGCACTCGCCGCGCGCGCGGAATTCGCGCGCATAGCGGTTGGCGACCGGCACGGTCATATCGCCTTCATGCACGGCCATGGGGCCGCCGGGACAAAAATCGTTTTGAATATCTATGATGATGAGGGCCTGCTTCATAACAGGTGGCTCCGTAATTAGTCTTCGGTCAGTTCACCGCGCAAATTTTGCTGCATCCTGGCGCGGATCTCATCGCAGGAGAGCGACTGACTCAGTAAAAAGTGGAGCTTGGTCAGCGCGGCTTCCACCGTTAAATCAAATCCGCTTATTACGCCCGCATGCTCAAGAGCATTGCCGGTGGCGTAACCGCCCATGTTCACCTTGCCGGAAATACACTGGGTCAGGTTAACCACGACAATGCCGCGCTCGCTGGCCTGCTGCAGCTCGGCGAGAAACTCGGCGTTCTGCGGCGCGTTGCCAACGCCGTAGGAGCGCAGGATCAGCGCTTTTACCGGCTGGCGTAAAAAGTTGCGCACCACATCCGCCGAGATGCCTGGATAGATGGTGACGACGCCGATAGGCTGCGGCGTAATGGTATGCACCTTCAGCGGCCCCTGACCCTGCGGCGCGGGCGGCGTATTCAGCCGGCGAATATGGATGCCGGCCTCCAGCAGCGCGGAAAGGTTCGGCGATGCAAAAGCGTTAAAGCCGTCCGCATGCGCTTTCGTGGTGCGGTTGCCGCGATAGAGCTGGTTGTTGAAAAACAGCGAGACTTCATTCACGGGATAGTTCGCCGCCACGTAGAGCGCATTCAGCAGGTTTTGCTGGCCATCGGAGCGCAGCTCCGCCAGCGGGATCTGCGAGCCGGTCACGATAACGGGCTTCGCCAGGTTCTCCAGCATAAACGACAGCGCCGAAGCGGTGAAGGCCATGGTATCGGTTCCATGCAGGATAACAAATCCATCGTAGCGATCATAATTTTGTCGAATATCTTCCGCGATAGCCTGCCAGTCTTCGGGCGTCATATCGGAAGAGTCGATCAGCGGATCGTATTCATGGATAGTGAAATCCGGCATCTCAGGGCGGTGAAACTCCGGCATATTCGCCAGCTGTTGCTGCAGGTGACCTGAAACCGGAATATAGCCCTGCGCGGAGCGCTGCATGCCGATAGTGCCGCCGGTATAGGCGACATAGATGTTTTTCTTTTGCATCAGAAACTCAGACTTGCTGTAAAACGCGCAGTATAAGGGGAAAGCGGGGGAAAAGCAGCCCGGTCAGGGACCGGGCTGCGAGCTTCATCGCACTTCGCCGCAGTTCAGGCAGAACGCATAGCGATTTTGCGGATCGTTAAGATTATTCAGCAGGCCGGGCTGCTGTTTCATGGCGCTCATCACGTCCAGCATCGGCGCGGGCAGCCAGGCCTTCAGCGTGGTCGGCAGCACCGCCTGCGCCGAGGCGGTGACCTGGCTGAGCAGCATATCGAACATGCCCGGCTGATCCTGATACCAGCTGAGCTGCGGCTTCGCAATCTTAGCCAGTTCGCCCGCTTTCTTCACCGCATCGTCAAAGTCGCCCAGCGCATCTACCAGGCCGTTGGCTTTAGCGTCGCTGCCGGTCCAGACGTGGCCCTGCGCGATAGCGTCGATTTGTTCCGGCGTTTTATGGCGCGAAGCGGCGACCAGACCGACGAAGTTGCGGTAGCCGTTTTCAATCGTCAGCTGCATCAGCTGCTGCACTTCGGTCGGCAGCGCTTTGGTGGAGGCCACGTCCGCCAGCGGTGAGGTGGCGACGCCGTCCGTGTGCACGCCGATGCTATCCAGACTGTTCTCCAGCGTATTGATGACGCCGAAAATGCCGATGGAGCCGGTCAGGGTGCTCGGGTTGGCGACGATATAGTCCGCCGGCGTCGAGATCCAGTAGCCGCCTGAAGCCGCCATGCCGCCCATAGAAACCACGACGGGCTTACCGGCAGCATGCGCCGCCGCCAGCTCTTCACGGATCGCTTCGGACGCCGTAACGCTGCCGCCTGGGCTGTTGACGCGCAGGATAATCGCCTTGATTTTAGGATCGAGGCGCGCATCGCGGATCTGCGCGGCGGTGGTATCGCCGCCGACGTTGCCGGGGGTCTCCTCGCCGTCCATAATCGCGCCGCTCGCCATCACTACTGCGATATTGCCATCCTGCTGGGTCGGCTGTTTCACGTTGTAGTCATAGATGCTGACGCTGTGGTAGTCGTTGCTGGCTTTATCCCAGCCGAAGGTTTTTACCAGCTCCTGATCGGCCGCCGCGCGGCTGTCCAGCACATCCACCAGCTTGTTGTTGAGCGCATATTTGGCGGTATCGCCGTTTACCGCCTCAAGACCGGCGATTACCGCCGCCGCCCCTGGGAACAGCTGATCCGGCGTAATCTGACGGTTGCCCGCCACGGTATTCAGGTAGTTCTGCCACAGCTGACCGACCCAGCGGCTGTCGGCGTCGCGCGCCGCCTGGGACATGTCGTCACGTAGGAAAGGTTCGACCGCCGATTTGTAAGTGCCGACGCGGAAGACGTGGGAGTTGACCTTCAGCTTATCCAGCAGCGTCTTATAGTAGAGGCCGTTGGTGGCGAAACCGTGCAGATCGACCGTGCCCTGCGGCGAGAGATAGATTTTGCTGGCGTAGCTGGCGAGATAGTACTGCGCCTGGCTATAGCTGTCGCCCAGCGCAAAAATGGGCTTGCCGCTGTCGCGGAATTCGCGCAGCGCTTTGCCGACGTATTGCAGAGAGGGCTGATCGCCGCCGGCGAAATCGCGCAGATCCAGCACCATGCCAGTGATATTTTTGTCGCTTTTGGCCTGACGGATGGCGTCCACCACGTCGAACAGCGAGTTCTCCTGCAGGCGATCGCTGCTTGCGCCCAGCAGCTGACGACCCAGTTTGCTCAGCTTGTTGCTGACCGAGGGTTTATCCACCAGTACGCCGGTGAGATCGACTTTCAACGCGCCTTGCTGCACCGGCGTTGATCCGCTGCCGGAACCGCTGACCTGCAGCCAGATGCCGACGCCGACCAGAATTAAAAAGATCAGGAACAGATTGAGAACAAACTCCCTGATAAAATTCAGCACTCGCCATGTCCATCGGAACAGACCGGCAATAATTCGCCACAATGTGCGCATCAGACTCTCCATTTTCGCTAGCGGAAAGCGGTCGCCGCGCGGCTCCGCCTTCCATGACGCCCTCATCCTAAAGAGCGGCGTGGAAAATGTCAGCAGGAAATCGCGGCGGACTGTTACAAAAGATCAGGCTGTGCCAGGATTAGCCAACGCGTTATGACATCAGGAGAAAATCATGGATGCACTTGAATTACTGATTAATCGTCGCTCGGCCTCGCGGCTGACCGAACCGGCGCCCGCTGGCGAAAGCCTGCAGAACATTATCCGCGCCGGCATGCGCGCGCCGGATCATAAGTCGCTGCAGCCGTGGCGCTTCGTTATCGTCGAGAATGAAGGGCGCGATCGGCTGAGCGCGCTGCTGGAAGAGGCGGCGCGCGAGGCGCAACTGGAGGAGAAGGCGATCGATAAAGCGGCGCGTTCGCCGTTCCGTGCGCCGATGATCATTACCGTTATCGCCCACTGCGAAGAGCATCCCAAAGTGCCACGCTGGGAGCAGGTGGTATCAGCGGGCTGCGCGGTAATGGCGATGCAGATGGCGGCGGCAGCGCAGGGCTTTAACGGCATCTGGCGCAGCGGTCCCTGGACCGACAACGCGCGCGTGCGCAGCGCCTTCAACTGCCGCGAACAGGACGCTATCGTCGGTTTCCTCTATCTCGGCACGCCGCAGCTAAAATCGAGCACCACCGTGGTTCATCCCGACACCGCGCCTTTCGTCAGCTATTTCTAGCGCACGCCGTCTCTCTTTCCGTGCAGCGTAGCGGGTTGCGCGGATCCTGCGCGACCGATCCAGAAGTGACCCGCCAGAGCTTACCTCCTAATCAGGAAACGTCTAAGATAGCGCTGCGCCTCTGTCGCGTTAGCCGAATGGCCCTCATACCCTGAAGTAAAGGATCTTGCTGACTCATGCGTTTGTTTATTGCGGAAAAACCGAGCCTTGGCCGCGCGATTGCCGATGTGTTGCCCCAGCCCCATCGTCGCGGAGAGGGTTTTATCGCCTGCGGCGACGATCAGGTCGTCACCTGGTGCGTCGGGCACCTGCTGGAGCAGGCGCAGCCGGACAGCTACGACAGCCGCTACGCGCGCTGGTCGCTGGCCGACCTGCCGATCATCCCGCAAAAATGGCAGCTGCAGCCGCGTCCCTCGGTGGCGAAGCAGCTTAAAGTCATTGAGAAGCTGCTGAAGCAGGCCAGCGAAGTGGTGCATGCGGGCGACCCCGATCGAGAAGGTCAGCTGCTGGTGGACGAAGTGCTCGACTATCTGCAGCTGCCGCCGGAAAAACGCAGCCGGGTTCAGCGCTGCCTGATCAACGACCTGAACCCGCAGGCGGTGCAGCGGGCGGTGAGCCGCCTGCGCGAAAACCGCGAATTTATTCCGCTCTGCGTCTCGGCGCTGGCGCGCGCGCGCGCCGACTGGCTTTACGGCATCAATATGACCCGCGCCTGGACGCTGCTGGGGCGCAACGCGGGCTATGACGGCGTGCTGTCGGTGGGTCGCGTGCAGACGCCGGTGCTGGGTCTGGTGGTGCGCCGCGACGAAGAGATCGAAAACTTCGTCCCCAAAGATTATTTCGAAGTCAAAGCCCATATCGTCACGCCGGACCAGCAGCGCTTTATCGCCAGCTGGGTGCCCAGCGACGCCTGCGAACCCTGGCAGGATGAAGAAGGGCGGCTGCTGCATCGCGCGCTGGCGGATCACGTGGTCGCCCGCATCGCGGGCCAGCCTGCATTGGTCACCAGCTACAACGATAAGCGCGAAGGCGAGGGCGCGCCGCTGCCTTTCTCGCTCTCCAGTCTGCAGATCGAGGCGGCGAAGCGCTACGGACTGAGCGCGCAAACGGTGCTGGACATCTGCCAGAAGCTCTATGAAACCCATAAGCTGATCACCTATCCACGTTCCGACTGCCGCTATCTGCCGGAAGAGCACTTCGCCGGCCGCCATGCGGTGCTGAAGGCGATTCAGACGCACGCGGGCGCCATGACGCCGCCGGAAGACTTTAGCGCCGATCGCCGCAACCGCTGCTGGGATGACAAGAAGGTTGACGCGCACCACGCCATTATCCCTACCGCGCGCGCCAGCGCGGTGCGGCTGACGGAGAACGAGCAGAACGTTTACGCCTTGATTGCCCGACAGTATCTGATGCAGTTCTGTCCCGACGCCATTTTTCGCAAATGCGTTATCGAGCTGGATATCGCGGGCGGCAAATTCGTCGCCAAAGCGCGTTTTCTTGCCGAAGCGGGCTGGCGCGCGCTGCTGGGCAGCAAAGAGCGCGACGAGGAAAACGACGGTACGCCGCTGCCGGTGGTCGCGAAGGATGACGAACTGCTGTGCGAGCGGGGCGAGGTGCTGTCGAAGCAGACGCAGCCGCCGCGTCCGTTTACCGATGCGACGCTGCTCTCCGCCATGACCGGTATCGCCCGTTTTGTGCAGGATAAAGAATTAAAGAAAGTGCTGCGCGCGACCGATGGTTTAGGAACAGAGGCCACGCGCGCCGGGATTATCGAGCTGCTGTTCCGCCGCGCCTTTCTGGTGAAAAACGGACGCTATATCAACGCGACGCCTGCGGGGCGAGCGTTGATCCACTCGCTGCCGGAACTGGCGGCGCGGCCCGATATGACGGCGCAGTGGGAGTCGACCCTGACGCGCATCAGCGAAAAGGCGTGCCGCTATGAGGAGTTTATGCAGCCGCTGGTCGGCACGCTGACCGAGCTGATCCATCAGGCGCGCCAGCAGCCCAGCGCGATGGCCTTTCGCGGACTGCCCGCTTCAGGGCAGAAGAAGCGTCCTAAACGAACGGCGAAACGAAAAGTGAAGGAGAGCGAATAATGCGTTATGGCGCAGGTTTATGCTTTATCGCGGCGCTGGTGAGCGGCGGCGCCGCTGCCAGCCCCTCGCATGGGCATCAGCAGGAGTACAGCGCGGGTGGCAATGCGGATGTGGTGGTGGATATGCCGCCTGAAGTCTGGACGCAAAATCAAAGCGGCGCGCCCAGCTGTCAGCAGTGCTGTATTTTCGAGAATCGTAACTACAGCGAGGGCGCGGTGGTGAAATCGGAAGGGGTGCTGCTGCAGTGCGCCCGAGACGAAAAGGTGCTCGGCACCAATCCGCTGATCTGGAAAATCGTGAAGTAAGCGGCGTGGCGCTTTGCCACTCCGTCGTATCAGAACGCGAAGGTCGACCAGACCGGCGCGTGGTCAGAGGGTTTTTCCATGCTGCGGATGTCGTAGTCGATTCCCGTCTCCACGCAGCGGGCGGCCAGCGGCTGGCTGGCCAGCAGCAGATCGATGCGCAGTCCGCGATTGTCGTCGAACCCCTTTGAGCGGTAGTCGAACCAGGAGAAACGATCGCTCACCTCAGGATTTTTTTCGCGGAAGGTGTCCACCAGTCCCCACTTCAGCAGGCGATCCATCCATTCGCGCTCTTCCGGCAGGAAAGAGCATTTGCCGGTGCGCAGCCAGCGTTTGCGGCTCTCTTCGCCGATGCCGATATCGAGATCGGTGCTGCTAATATTCATGTCGCCCATAATCAGCACGGGTTTATCCGCCAGCAGGCTCTGCTCAAGATAGGTTTGCAGATCGCGATAGAACTTCTCTTTCGCCGGAAATTTAGTCGGATGGTCGCGGCTCTCGCCCTGCGGGAAATAGCCGTTGATAACCGTGATATCGCCTATCGGGCTCGGGATCTCCGCCATAATCAGGCGGCGCTGCGCTTCTTCATCGTCGCCGGGAAAGCCGCGTCGCACCGAAACGGGCTGCACTTTGGTCATCAGCGCCACGCCGTAGTGGCCTTTCTGGCCGTGATAGAAGACGTTATAGCCGAGCTTCGCCACCTCTTCGAGCGGAAACATATCGTCATGGACTTTGGTTTCCTGCAGGCCGATAACATCAGGCTGATGCTGTTCGACGAGCGCTTCAAGCTGATGGGGGCGGGCGCGCAACCCGTTGATGTTAAATGAAACAAATTTCATGGCGTGGACCAGTGTGCTGAGAATGTTGCGCCGGATGGTAGCGATTTTTTAGCAAAAAGTCATGGGGATGCGTGCGGTACCTGTCGGGAGAATCAGGAAAGCGCGTTTGATACGGGAGAGTTTGCAAGGATGGTGGTGGGAGAAGGATTCGAACCTTCGAAGTCTGTGACGGCAGATTTACAGTCTGCTCCCTTTGGCCGCTCGGGAATCCCACCTGGGAAATGCTGATAATGACCGGTAAGGCGAAGAAACGATTCAGATGGTGGTGGGAGAAGGATTCGAACCTTCGAAGTCTGTGACGGCAGATTTACAGTCTGCTCCCTTTGGCCGCTCGGGAATCCCACCACTGGCCTGAATCATTGTGCCTTAAAGCGGGGCGCATCATACCAAATGCGGTCAGCGTGTAAAGCGCCCAACTGAAAAATGTGAACCGTTTGCCCACTTTTTGCCCGTGGCGCTGAATTCACAAACAATTCAGCGCCCGATGCGCTTAAAGAATAATCGTGCGGTTGCCGTAAACAAATACGCGCTGCCCCAACACTTTATAGAGCGCGCGGCTTAACACGTTTTTCTCTACGTCGCGTCCGGCGCGCATCATCTCTTCGGCCGTATAGCTGTGATCGACGTTAATCACGTCCTGCATGATGATCGGACCTTCGTCCAGATTATCGTTCACGTAGTGCGCCGTTGCGCCGATGATCTTCACACCGCGCTCGTAGGCCTGATGATATGGACGCGCGCCGATAAACGCCGGCAGGAACGAGTGGTGGATATTAATAATCTGGTTTGGATAGCGCTGCACAAAGGCCGGCGTCAGCACGCGCATATATTTCGCCAGCACCACGTAATCGGGCTGGTAGCGGTCGATCTCGTCTGCCATCAGGTTGTCATGCTCTTCGCGCGACAGCCCTTCATGGCTGACCAGCACGAAAGGAATATCGAAACGCTCAACCAGCGAACGCAGCGTGTCATGGTTGCCGATAACCGCGGCAATCTCCATATCTAGCCCGCCGAACGCGCTCTTCATCAGCAGATCGCCCAGGCAGTGCGCCTCTTTGGTGACCAGCACCACTACGCGACGGCGGCCAGCGCTGTTCAGCTCGCGCGTCGATCCGGTCGGCAGCGCGCTGTCTAAATCCGCCAGCAGCGTATTATCGTTGAAAATGCCCTCAAGTTCGGTGCGCATAAAAAAGCGGCCGGTGCGATGATCAACGAATTCATTGTTTTGCACGATATTCAGCTCGTGCTTGTAGCAAATATTGGTGATTTTAGCGATCAGACCTTTCGCGTCAGGGCAAATGGTACGTAAAACTTTTCGTTGCATAGTTTGCGCTTGCATCTCGATCAGAGTCCTGTCAAAGCGATTGGGTAAAACCGTTGGGCCGTATGCTGTTCAGCCGCAACATTTCTTGTATTTTTTATCGGAGCCACAAGGACAGCGATCGTTGCGCCCTACGGCGGGCGCCGTTCCATCAACATAGTACCAGCGATGATCCTCGCGAAGAAAGCGAGAACGCTCGTGGATTGCGCTTATCTGCGAATTTTCGCGGTAACGCGCAAAAAAAGTGACGAAAGCTTCATTATCATGGCTTCCATGATTACAACAGGTTACATTCAGGCTAAGCCACTCGGTACCGGCGAAACTTTCGGATAATCGCTGCGCCATATCGGGCAGACGCTTGTCGGGATGCCAGCTGGCGACCAGCCAGTCGCTGTTTTGCCTGGCGTAGGCGGTATAGCGCGAGCGCATTAACTGTTCAGCCGATTCAGGCAGCCGTTCGCCCGTCAGAAAGGGCGCGCAACATAAGCTATACTGCTTCCCGCTGCAGCAAGGACAGGGTTCGGACACAATAACTCCTGTGAGCGATAAATTAAGATGACGCCATATGGTAGCCGACCTGGCGCAGTGAAGCTATGCACAGTCGTTGGCGACAGAGGGTAAATGAGAAAGGTTAAAATCGGACTGGCGTTAGGGTCAGGCGCAGCCAAAGGATGGGCGCATATCGGCGTCATCAACGCCCTGACGCGAGCAGGGGTCGAAATCGACGTGGTAGCAGGCTGTTCCGTCGGCGCGCTGGTCGGCGCGGCTTATGTCAACGACCGCCTGCCTCAGATGGAAAAATGGGTCAGCGCCTTTCGCTACTGGGATGTTATACGTCTGATGGACCTCTCATGGCAGCGCGGCGGTTTGCTGCGCGGCGAGCGCGTCTTCAACCATGTGCGCCAGCTGATTACTCAATCTGATCTTGAGCGCTGCGGCAAGCCGTTCGGCGTGGTGGCGACCAACCTCAGCACCGGCCGGGAATTATGGCTGACCGAGGGCGATCTGCATCAGGCTGTGCGCGCATCCTGTAGTATGCCAGGCTTATTGCCGCCCGTCGGCTACAATGGTTACTGGCTGGTGGACGGCGCGGTGGTGAATCCCGTACCCGTTTCGCTTACGCGCGCCCTTGGTGCGGATATCGTTATCGCTGTTGATCTTCAGCATGACGCGCATCTGATGCAGCAGGATCTCCTGTCTGTTACGCCGCAGAACAGCGACGAAGCGGTTTCGGCCGCCGCCCTGAGTTGGGCTAAAAAAATACGTCAGCGGCTGGTGGGATTGACCCATCGCCGCACCACACAAACGCCGGGTGCGATGGAGATAATGTCGACATCCATCCAGGTGCTGGAAAATCGCCTGAAGCGTAACCGTATGGCAGGCGATCCTCCCGATGTGCTGATTCAGCCGTTTTGTCCGCAGATTTCGACGCTGGACTTTCACCGCGCAGAAGAGGCTATCGAGGCAGGCAAGGCCGCCGTTGAGAAAAAAATGGATGAACTATTACCGCTGGTGCGAAACAGATAATCAGGTTGTTCATTCACAGGTGTTACTTCGGCTAATTCTGAAAGGCGCAACTGCGTTTTATGAACCACTATTGATTGATCTGGTACGCAGGGGGAAAGAATGGAGAAACCACTAATCGGCAAAAAGATACTCATTGTCGAAGATGAGGTCGTTTTCCGTTCTCTGGTAAACAACTTCTTGCTGGCGCTCGGCGCCAGTACGTTTGAAGCCGGCGACGGCATTGATGGCATTGGCTATCTGCAGCAGCACGATGTGGATCTGGTGATCTGCGATCTCGAAATGCCGCGTATGAACGGCATTCAGTTTGTCGAGCATATTCGTACGCGCGGCAACAGCGTGCCGATTCTGATTATCTCGGCGACGGAAAATATGGCGGATATCGCCCATGTTCTGCGCCTCGGCGTGCAGGACGTGCTGCTTAAACCGCTGAAAAATTTCGAGCGCTTCCGCGAAGCGGTCTATGAATGTCTCTATCCTTCGATGTTCACCTCTAAGGTGGAAGAGGACGAGCAGCTGTTTCAGGACTGGGACGCGCTGGTGCGCGATCCGGCCGCCGCCGCGAAGCTGCTTAAACAGCTTCAGCCGCCGGTGCAGCAGACGGTGGCCAATTGCCGCGTCAACTACCGACAGCTCACGATGGCCGAACAGCCTGGGCTGGTGCTGGATATCGCGGCGCTCTCCGACAACGATCTCGCTTTTTACTGTCTTGACGTCACGCGCGCTGGCGATAACGGCGTGCTGGCCGCGCTGCTGCTGCGCGCGTTGTTCAACGGTCTGCTGCAGGAGCAGCTTTCCGGCCAAAAACAGCGGCTGCCGGAGTTAAACGGCTTGCTGCGTCAGGTGAATCTGCTGTTGCGTCAGGCCAATCTGAGCGGGCAGTTTCCGCTGCTGGTCGGCTATTATCACCGCACCTTTCAAAACCTGATTTTGGTTTCTGCTGGATTAAACGCCACGCTTCATGTTCACGCCCACCAAATTCAACTCAGTAACGGCGTTCCCCTTGGCACTATGGGAAGCACCCATCTTAACCAAATCAGCCAGCGCGCCGACAGCTGGCAATGCCACGTCTGGGGCGCTGGAGGCAGGATCCGCCTGATGTTATCGGCTGATGAATAGGCGAAAAAATTTAATTTCGCCGGGGTCTGAAGACAGGTCCAGAGGTTAGCTTTACACTTGGGTAATAGTCTTAAATTCTGCGGATTGACTCCTTCCAGGATAAATCCGTTCGATGGTAACTGATATACTCATTCCCGAATTTCAACCGACATATCAAGTATTAACTTGAACGGCCTATAAGAGAGGTATCTTGATGTCTGCCTATAAGTCCAAAGTAAAAAAAGCGGTAATCCCTGTAGCAGGTTTGGGCACCCGTATGCTCCCTGCGACAAAAGCGATTCCGAAAGAGATGTTACCGCTGGTCGATAAGCCGTTAATTCAGTATGTCGTTAACGAGTGCATCGCAGCAGGAATTAACGAAATTGTGCTGGTTACGCACTCTTCTAAAAACTCCATTGAAAACCACTTCGATACCAGTTTTGAGCTGGAAGCGATGCTGGAAAAACGCGTTAAGCGTCAGCTGCTGGACGAAATCCAGTCCATCTGTCCGCCGCACGTCACCATCATGCAGGTACGTCAGGGCATCGCGAAAGGCCTGGGCCACGCCGTTATGTGCGCGCATCCGCTGATTGGCGACGAGCCGGTTGCGGTGATCCTGCCGGACGTGATTATCGACGAGTACGAATCCAACCCGACCAAAGACAACCTGGCCGAAATGCTGAGCCGTTTCGACGAGTCAGGCCGCAGCCAGATTATGGTTGAGCCGGTCGCAGACGTGACTGCTTACGGCGTAGTTGACTGCCAGGGCGCAGAACTGCAGCCGGGCGACAGCGCACCGATGGTTGGCGTGGTTGAGAAGCCGAAAGCCACCGAAGCGCCGTCTAACCTCGCGGTCGTTGGCCGTTACGTTCTCTCTGCGGACATCTGGCCTCTGCTGGCGAAAACCCCTCCGGGCGCAGGCGGCGAAGTACAGCTGACCGACTCTATCGCTATGCTGATGGAGAAAGAGACAGTAGAAGCTTACCACCTGAAAGGCGTAAGCCATGACTGCGGTAACAAACTCGGTTATATGCAGGCATTCGTTGAGTACGGTGTTCGCCATCCAGTGCTGGGCAAAGATTTTTCTCAGTGGCTCGATAGCGCAGTTGGCAATAAAAAGTAATTCATAAACACAGGATAACTCAATGAAAGTCACTGTATTTGGTATCGGCTATGTCGGTCTGGTTCAGGCTGCGGTGTTGGCCGAAGTCGGACATGACGTTCTCTGCATTGATGTCGACGCGAAAAAAGTCGAAAACCTGAAAAAAGGCATCATCCCCATTTTCGAACCCGGCCTTACGCCGCTGGTTATGTCGAACTATGAGGCGGGTCGCCTTAAGTTCAGCACAGATGCGGAAGAAGGCGTCAATCACGGCGTAATGCAGTTTATCGCCGTGGGCACGCCGCCAGATGAGGACGGTTCGGCTGACCTTAAATATGTGACCGCCGTTGCTCGTACCATTGCGCAGCACATGAAGGATCACAAGGTTGTGCTTGATAAATCCACCGTTCCGGTCGGAACAGCGGATAAAGTGCGTCGCGTGATGGAAGAGACCCTGCGCGATCGCGGCGTCAGCCTGACGTTTGACGTGGTATCCAACCCGGAGTTTCTCAAGGAAGGCGCAGCCGTCAACGACTGCATGCGTCCTGAGCGCATCGTGGTAGGGACCGACAATGAGGAAGTTGAAGAGCTGTTGCGCGAACTCTATGAGCCGTTCAACCGCAATCACGACCGAATGATTGTTATGGATATCCGCAGCGCGGAGCTGACCAAGTATGCGGCAAACTGCATGCTGGCGACCAAAATCAGCTTCATGAACGAGATCTCCAACCTGGCCGAACGCCTGGGTGCGGACGTCGAGAAAGTGCGTCAGGGCATTGGTTCTGACTCACGTATCGGCTACCACTTCATCTACCCTGGCTGCGGCTACGGCGGTTCCTGCTTCCCGAAAGACGTGCAGGCGCTGATCCGTACCGCTGAGTCGATCGGCTATAAGCCGCGTCTGCTGCAGGCGGTGGAAGATGTTAACGACAGCCAGAAAACCAAGCTGCCCGCTTTTATCAAACGCCACTTCGGCGAAGATCTGAGCGGTAAAACCTTTGCTGTCTGGGGTCTGTCGTTCAAGCCTAACACCGACGATATGCGTGAAGCCTCCAGCCGCGTGCTGATGGAATCGCTGTGGGAAGCTGGCGCAAGCGTTCAGGCGTTCGATCCGGAAGCGATGGACGAAGCGCAGCGCATCTATGGTCACCGCAGCGATCTGAAGCTGATGGGCACCAAAGAAGCAGCGCTGCAGGGCGCAGATGGCCTGGTCATCTGCACCGAGTGGCAAAACTTCCGTGCGCCGGACTTTGACGTAATTAAAAATTCCCTTAAAGAACCCGTGATTTTTGATGGTCGCAACCTGTATGATCCAGAGCGTATCAGCAAACGCGGTTTCGTTTATTATGCAATCGGCCGCGGAGCGTCTATTCAAATTGCGTAATTAACGAGGGAAGTATGAACATTCTGGTCACCGGCGCCGCAGGCTTTATTGGATTCCACGTCACTCAACGCTTGCTGGCCGCCGGTCACCAGATTGTCGGCATCGATAATCTTAATGACTATTATGATGTCGGCCTGAAACAATCTCGTCTTGATTTAATCGCACAGCACCCCAGCTTCAGGTTTATTAAAATGGAGCTGGCGGATCGCGCTGCCATGGCCTCGTTATTCGAACAACATGCGTTTCAACGCGTCATTCATCTGGGCGCGCAGGCGGGTGTGCGCTATTCTATCGATAATCCTCACGCCTATGCCGACGCCAACCTGATTGGTCATTTAAATATTCTTGAAGGATGCCGTCATCATAAAATCGAGCATCTGCTCTACGCATCCTCCAGTTCTGTTTATGGACTGAATCGTAAAATGCCATTTTCGACGGACGACAGCGTCGATCATCCGGTTTCGCTTTACGCAGCGACGAAAAAAGCCAATGAGCTAATGTCGCATACCTATTCGCATCTTTATAACCTGCCGACGACCGGCCTGCGTTTTTTCACCGTATATGGTCCATGGGGCCGTCCGGATATGGCGCTGTTTAAATTTACCCGCGCCATGATCGCCGGCGACGCGATCGACGTCTATAACCGCGGCGAAATGAAGCGCGACTTTACCTATATCGACGATATTGCCGAAGCCATTGTGCGCCTGCAGGATGTTATTCCGCAGCGCGATGAAAGCTGGACGGTGGAAACGGGCTCGCCTGCCACCAGTTCTGCGCCGTACCGCGTATATAACATCGGAAACAGTCAGCCGACCAGTCTGATTAAATATATTGAGGCAATTGAAAAAGCGTTGGGCGTGACGGCAAAGAAAAATCTGCTGCCGATGCAGCCGGGCGACGTGCTGGAAACCAGCGCAGATACCGAGGCGCTATATCAGGCGATTGGCTTTAAACCGCAGACCGGCGTAGAAGAGGGCGTAGCGCGCTTTGTCAGCTGGTATCGTGAATTTTATAACGTCTGATAAAAAAGGAAGCCTGCGCTTCCTTTCCCTGATTTATCCAGGGTCACCTAACCAGAGTGACCCAAATGATTGAAGCACTATCAGTTATTACAGCAGAAAGCTGTCCAGCTGTTTACCTTCTTCTTCGATCGCTTTTTTGATTACCGCAGGCGTACGACCCTGACCGGTCCAGGTGCGGGTTTCGCCGTTTTCATCGACATATTGATATTTAGCCGGACGCGCAGCGCGTTTAGTTTTACCTGGCGCTTTAGTTTCAGCAATTGTGCTTAACAGCTCATTGGGATCGATTCCATCCGCCAGCAGCATTTCTCTGTATTGCTCAAGTTTGCGCGTGCGTTCTTCACTTTCCGCTTTAGCATGCGTCTCTTCCTCGCGGCGCTCATTAACCACGACTTCGAGTTTTTCCAGCATTTCTTCCAGCGTTTCCAGTGAACACTCTCGAGCCTGCGCGCGTAATGTACGGATATTATTAAGAATTTTTAGTGCTTCGCTCATTGTCCTGATCTCTGAATATATTAATGAAGAGGTGTTCTGCCAGCTAATAATAGTGGCGGCAAAAAATTACTGCAATAGTAAAATAAGTGGAACGGTAAAGAATGATAATTAAATTTCCCGCTGAGGTTTAATCAAATGAAACGATAAGGCGGTTGATATTCGCGTGTCGGCACGTTATGAAAAATCTGAAACGTTAAAGTGAGCAGCGTTTTCAGAGTGACGTAAGGCCAGAGCCGGCGTGGCAAAGTGCCGCTTTACAATAAAGTTCAGGTACAAATGATTAAAAAAAAAGGCAAAGACGAAGCGCGTTTTTTTCTCTTGCTGGCGAACTTGTAAACAGCCGGCACGAAATAATCACCGCCATAATTTGCGTTTATCTGTGATAGAATTCTGCCCATTCTGTTTGCAATGCTTTGAGAAACCACGCTAATGGCTCAGCTCTATTTTTATTATTCCGCAATGAATGCAGGGAAATCCACCGCGCTATTACAGTCGTCTTACAATTATCAGGAACGCGGCATGAGAACTCTGGTCTATACCGCTGAAATTGACGATCGTTTCGGCGCGGGCAAGGTCAGCTCGCGTATTGGTCTTTCTTCGCCAGCAGCGCTGTTTAACGCGCAAACGCAGCTGGATGCGGAGATCGCGGCGGAACATGCGCGCCAGCCGGTGCACTGCGTACTGGTAGATGAATGCCAGTTTCTGACGCGCGATCAGGTCAAGGCGCTCTCTGACGTCGTGGACAATATGGATATCCCGGTGCTCTGCTACGGGCTGCGCACCGACTTTCGCGGCGAACTCTTTGGCGGCAGCCAGTATTTGCTTGCCTGGGCCGACAAGCTGGTGGAACTGAAAACCGTCTGTCACTGCGGGCGCAAGGCGGGTATGGTATTGCGGCTCGACGCCGAAGGCCGTCCGTACAGCGAGGGCGAGCAGGTGGTGATCGGCGGCAACGAGCGTTATATCTCGGTATGCCGCAAGCACTACAAACAGGCGATTGAGCAGGGGTCGCTGGCCGCCATCTACGGTCAGCACAAACCCGCCTGACGCCAGTTCCCGATAGTCATAAAAAAACCCGCCGAAGCGGGTTTTTTCTTACTGGCCGATCATCAGGCTTTTTTCGCTTTCTTCTCGGCTTTCTCCAGCTTCACCGGCTGTGCGGCCTGGGCCTGCGCTACGTCAGCGAAGGGCTCAGCGTATTCGCGGCCGTAGAAGGTATCCATCATAATCTGTTTCAGCTCGGCAATCAGCGGATAGCGTGGGTTAGCGCCGGTGCACTGATCGTCGAAGGCGTCTTCGGCCAGCTTGTCGACTTTCGCCAGGAAGTCCGCTTCCTGTACGCCGGCTTCACGGATAGAGGTGGGAATACCCAGCTGGGTTTTCATCTCATCCAGCCATGCCAGCAGCTTCTCGATTTTCTGCGCGGTGCGGTCGCCAGGAGCCGACACACCTAAATGGTCTGCGATTTCCGCGTAGCGACGGCGCGCCTGCGGACGGTCATACTGGCTGAACGCTGTCTGCTTAGTCGGGTTATCGTTAGCGTTATAGCGGATAACGTTGCAAATCAGCAGGGCGTTGGCCAGACCGTGCGGGATATGGAACTCAGAACCCAGCTTGTGCGCCATGGAGTGACAAACGCCAAGGAAGGCGTTCGCGAAAGCGATACCGGCGATAGTGGCGGCGTTATGCACGCGTTCACGCGCGACCGGGTTTTTCGCCCCTTCCTGATAGCTGGCCGGCAGGTTCTCTTTCAGCAGTTTCAGCGCCTGCAGCGCCTGGCCGTCGGAATATTCGTTAGCCAGCACCGAAACATAGGCTTCCAGCGCGTGCGTTACCGCATCCAGACCGCCGAAGGCGCAGAGCGAACGCGGCATTTCCATCACCAGGTTGGCGTCGACAATCGCCATGTCCGGGGTCAGAGCATAGTCCGCCAGCGGATATTTCTGACCGGTGGCGTCATCCGTCACGACGGCAAACGGCGTTACTTCCGAACCGGTACCTGAGGTGGTGGTGATGGCGATCATGCGCGCTTTCACGCCCATTTTCGGAAATTTATAGATACGTTTGCGGATATCCATGAAGCGCAGCGCCAGCTCTTCGAAGTGGGTTTCAGGATGTTCGTACATCACCCACATGATTTTCGCCGCATCCATCGGGGAGCCGCCGCCCAGCGCGATAATCACGTCAGGTTTAAAGCTGTTCATCTGCTCGGCGCCTTTACGCACGATGCTCAGCGTCGGGTCAGCCTCAACTTCAAAGAAGACTTCGGTTTCGATACCGTGCGATTTCAGCACGCGCGTCACCTGATCGGCGTAGCCGTTGTTGAACAGGAAGCGGTCGGTGACGATAAAGGCGCGTTTCGCACCGTCGGCGGCCACCTCTTCCAGCGCAATCGGCAGCGAGCCGCGGCGGAAGTAGATGGATTTCGGAAGTTTATGCCACAACATGTTTTCTGCTCGCTTAGCCACGGTTTTCTTGTTGATAAGGTGTTTCGGTCCCACGTTTTCAGAGATGGAGTTACCGCCCCAGGAGCCGCAGCCCAGCGTCAGCGAAGGCGCCAGCTTGAAGTTGTAGAGGTCGCCGATACCGCCCTGCGAAGCCGGGGTATTAATCAGAATACGCGCAGTTTTCATGCGGTCGCCGAAGAAGTTCACGCGCGCTTTCTGGTTGTCCTGGTCGGTATAGAGGCAGGAGGTGTGGCCGATACCGCCCATCGCCACCAGTTTTTCCGCTTTCGCTACGGCGTCTTCGAAATCGCTGGCGCGGTACATCGCCAGCGTCGGCGAGAGTTTTTCATGGGCAAAGGGTTCTGATTCGTCTACCAGCTTCACTTCGCCAATCAGAATCTTGGTGCTGCTCGGCACGCTGATGCCGGCCATTTCGGCGATTTTGTACGCTGGCTGGCCAACGATGGCGGCGTTAAGCGCGCCGTTTTTCAAGATAACGTTCTGAACCGCTTTCAGCTCCTCGCCCTGCAGCAGATAGCCGCCGTGGCTGGCGAAGCGTTCGCGCACCGCATCATACACGGCGTCAACCACGATAACCGACTGCTCGGAGGCGCAAATCACGCCGTTATCGAAGGTTTTGGACATCAGGATAGAGGCGACGGCGCGTTTGATATCGGCCGTTTCGTCAATCACTACCGGCGTATTGCCCGCGCCGACGCCGATCGCCGGTTTACCGGAGCTGTAAGCGGCTTTCACCATGCCGGGACCGCCGGTCGCCAGAATAAGGTTGATGTCAGGATGGTGCATCAGCTGATTAGAGAGTTCGACAGACGGCGCGTCGATCCAGCCGATAATATCTTTTGGCGCGCCGGCGGCGATGGCGGCCTGCAGCACGATATCCGCCGCTTTATTGGTGGCTTCTTTAGCGCGCGGATGCGGCGAGAAGATAATGCCGTTACGCGTTTTCAGGCTGATCAGCGCCTTGAAAATCGCCGTTGAGGTCGGGTTGGTGGTGGGAACGATACCGCAAATCAGGCCGATAGGCTCAGCGATAGTGATGGTGCCGAACGTATCGTCGGTATCCAGCACGCCGCAGGTCTTTTCGTCTTTATAGGCGTTATAGATATATTCTGAGGCAAAGTGGTTTTTGATAACTTTATCTTCGACGATGCCCATGCCGGATTCGGCGACCGCCATTTTGGCGAGAGGGATACGGGCGTCAGCGGCGGCGAGGGCGGCAGCGCGGAAGATGGCGTCAACCTGTTCTTGAGTGAAGTTGGCGTATTCACGCTGTGCTTGTTTTACGCGTTCTACCAGTGCGTTAAGTTCAGCGACATTAGTAACGGCCATGGTGCTCTCCTGAAGGAAGTTAAACTCTGTTAGTAAACCTGCCTGGAGTCCTGATTATAGCCATGCTGCGCTAATATTTTGGCCTAAGCCAAAAAGCCAGAATTTTCGTTGGCTTACTGAAAGAGTTTTCGCACGGGTCAAACAACTTTGCTAATCACTTTCGATGGGAAAAGATTACCTGGAATGGGGTAGATCAATATTGATTCAGATCAATTTAAGCCCAAGCTGACACCTTTCAGCAGCCATTTTTGTCAAAGACTGGCAGGCGGCGTGCGTTGGCCGGTTTTATTCCTGCCCGGCGCGCCGCACCGGCGTAGCAGGCTCTCTGTTTTGCCCTGACGCAGCAGAATTTTCTGTTTAGCTGACTGGTTTACGCGGCAGTTTTTGCGTAAATTAAGCGCGATTTCTTTTCCCTCATCGGAGCGAACCGTGAACCCTGCTTTGCTTGATCTTTCGGGCTATATCAAATTCTTTGTTGGCCTGTTCGCGCTGGTGAACCCAGTCGGCATTATTCCCGTCTTTATCAGCATGACCAGCTATCAGGCGGCGGCTGAGCGTAATAAAACCAATATGACCGCAAACCTGGCGGTCGCCATTATTCTCTGGACCTCGCTGTTTCTCGGCGACGCCATCCTGCATATTTTCGGCATCTCCATCGACTCCTTCCGCATCGCGGGCGGCATTCTGGTGGTCACCATCGCCATGTCGATGATCAGCGGCAAGCTGGGTGAAGATAAACAGAACAAGCAGGAGAAATCGGAAACCGCCATTCGCGAGAGTATCGGCGTGGTGCCGCTCGCGCTGCCGCTGATGGCCGGACCTGGCGCTATCAGCTCGACCATTGTCTGGAGCACGCGCTACCACAGCTGGCAAAACCTGCTGGGCTTTAGCGTGGCGATTGCGCTCTTCGCCTTTTGCTGCTGGCTGCTGTTCCGCGCCGCCCCGCTTATGGTGCGCGTACTCGGCCAGACCGGCATTAACGTGATTACGCGTATTATGGGCCTGCTGCTGATGGCGCTCGGCATCGAGTTCGTGGTTACCGGCATCAAAGCGTTATTTCCTGGGCTGGTGAATTAAGACGGCTTAATTTCCAGCGCAAACGCTGTTATGTCTCTTAATGGTGCAATTGCACATTTTATTGCACCGTTATAATGCAATTATTCCTGCGGCTTAATCCGCTGCAAAAATTATTAAGCAAATTACTTGCCTGCCTGTCGCGCCAGACGCGATCTCTTCCCGCTGTGACTATTTTCACACCATAAAATGTCAGCGCTCGCTGAAATGGCATCATAAACTGGCATGAAAGCTGCAATTATCTGCTTTTTGTTTTCACAATGACGAAAAAGGCAGAAGGGTTGCGCATTCTTGCGGGTACAAAAGAGTGAAAGCGCGAGTTGAGGCGGGAAAACAGGTAAACTGCTGTATAAACAGGGTGATAACCATTATTTTCGCGCAAAAATTAACGCTATCCTCCTGCATGCAGACGTGATAAAAGAGAATCAGGTAACATTTTTGTTATTTTTACTTTGTCGGCAGAGGCGGCGTTCTGCTAATTTTCGGCGCAATAGTTTTTCATTTGGTCTCAAAGTGAGAACGCTTCTTGCTTATGAGCTAAAGGGCTTATGAAGAAGGGTTAACTTTTTTGATGAAATGGAAGATTACGCCGCTGTCACTCAGCTTAATGATACTCTCCGGCGCCGCGCACGCCGCTACTGTTCCCCCAGGCACCGAACTCGCCGCTACGCAAAATATCGTGATCAATAACGGTACAGAGGTCTCTTCGCTCGATCCGCAAAAGACGGAGGGCGTGCCGGAATCGCGCATTATCTCCAACCTGCTGGAAGGGCTGGTGACCACCGACAATACCGGCGCTATCGTGCCGGGGGTGGCGCAGTCGTGGCAAAACGAGGGCGGAAAGGTCTGGACCTTCACCCTGCGCGACAACGCGAAATGGAGCAACGGCGCGCCGGTTACCGCACACGATTTCGTTTACAGCTGGCGACGTCTGGCCGATCCCAAAACCGCCTCGCCCTATGCCAGCTATCTGCAGGCGGCGCACCTCGGCAATATCGACGAGATCATGGCCGGTAAAGCCGCGCCTGACAGCCTCGGCGTCAGGGCGCTGGACGACCGTCATTTGCAGGTCACCCTGAGCGAACCCGTGCCCTATTTTATCTCAATGCTGGCCAACACCGCGCTGTCGCCGGTCAATGCGGCGACGGTAGAGAAGTGGGGCGATGCCTGGACTCGCCCCGAGCACTATGTCGGCAACGGCGCCTATTTGCTGAGCGAGTGGGTGATCAACGAGAAGCTGGTGCTGAAGCGCAATCCCGCCTACTGGGATAACGCCCACACGGTAATCGAGCAGGGCACCTTTCTGCCGATCGAGTCGGACCATAACGACGTCAACCGCTATCGCAGCGGCAACACCGATATGACCAATAGCGTGGTGCCGCCCGAGCTGTTCCGCAAGCTGCAGGGCGAACTGGGCGATCAGGTGAAGGTCAGCCCGTTGCTCTGCACCTTTTACTACGAGATCAACAATAAAAAACCGCCGTTTAACGACGTGCGCGTTCGTACCGCCATCAAGCTGACGCTGGATCGCGATATCATCACGCAGAAAATCATGGGGCAGGGCCAGATCCCGGCTTATAGCCTGACGCCGCCTGCGACGGCGGGCGTGACGCTGACGCCGCCGGCCTGGTTCACCTGGAGCCAGGCGCAACGCAACGCGGCCGCTAAAAAACTGCTGGCCGAGGCGGGCTATAACGCCCAGCATCCGCTGCGCTTTACGCTGCTCTACAACACCTCCGATCAAAACAAAAAGCAGGCGATCGCCGCCGCCTCGATGTGGCAAAAGAACCTCGGCGCGCAGGTCAGCCTGCAGAATCAGGAGTGGAAAACCCTGCTGGAGACGCGCCATCAGGCGCAGTATGACGTGGTGCGTGCCACCTGGTGCGCCGACTACAACGAACCCTCTACCTTTCTGAATATGCTGATCGGCAACGCCTCAATTAACACGGCGTATTACCACAGCGAAAAATATGATCGTCTGCTGGCGCAAACCTTATCCGCCAGCAGCGACACGGCGCGCGCCGCGCTCTACCAGCAGGCTGAAGCACAGCTCGACAACGACTCGGCGATTGTGCCAGTTTATTACCGCGTCAGCGTGCGGCTGGTAAAACCCTGGACAGGCGGTTTTACCGGCAAAGACCCGCTCGATATGACCGATTTGAAATATTACTTTATTAAAAAGCACTGAGGCTGACCCGGCAACATAAGCCGGGAAGCCCGCGCGGTGCTGAAGCCTTTCGGGGCAAACAACTATCCTCAGCCAAAATGAGGAACCCGCTAACGGGGGACGCCGAGACGGCTTGCCGTGTCGGTGAAGATAAAAAACTGGAGTGTAATAATGAACCACATCACGAAAAAAAGTCTGATTGCTGCAGGCGTTCTGGCAGCAATGGGCGCCCTGGCAGGGAATGCACTGGCGGCAAACGTTCCGGCAGGCGTCGAACTTGCGGCGAAACAGGAGCTGGTGCGCGGCAACGGCGATGAAGTGCAGTCGCTGGACCCGCACAAAATTGAAGGCGTGCCGGAAGACAACGTCGCGCGCGACCTCTATGAGGGGCTGCTGGTTAGCGATAGCGATGGCCACCCGGTGCCGGGCGTCGCGGAAAGTTACGAAAACAAAGATTTTAAAGTGTGGACTTTCCACTTACGCAAAAATGCCAAATGGTCAAACGGCGAGCCGGTGACCGCGCAGGACTTCGTCTACAGCTGGCAGCGCCTGGTTGATCCCAAAACCGCCTCTCCTTACGCCAGCTATCCGCAGTATGGCCATATCCTGAATGTTGATGAGATTATTGCCGGTAAAAAACCGACTTCAGAGCTGGGTGTAAAAGCCATTGATGACCATACGCTGGAAGTCACGCTGAGCGAGCCGGTTCCCTATTTTAACAAGCTGCTGATCAACTCCGTGATGTCGCCGGTCTATAAGCCGGCGATTGAAAAATTTGGCGATCAGTGGACGCAGCCGCAGAACTGGGTCGGCAACGGCGCATTCAAGCTGGAAGCCCACGTTATTAACGAACGTATTACGCTGGTGCGTAACCCCCAGTACTGGGATAACGAGCATACCGTGCTTAACAAGGTCACCTTCCTGCCGATTAACTCTGAAGTCAGCGACGTTAACCGCTACTTCTCGGAAAACGGCAGCGACATGACCTATAACAACATGCCGATCGAGCTGTTCAAAAAGCTGCAGCGCGAAAATCCGAAAGAACTGCACGTCGATCCTTATCTCTGCACCTATTACTACGAAATCAACAACCAGAAAGCGCCGTTTACCGATCCGCGCGTGCGCGCCGCGCTCAAGCTGGGTCTGGACCGCGATATTATGGTGAACAAAGTGCTGGCGCAGGGCCAGATGCCAGCCTATAGCTACACTCCGCCAGCGACTGACGGTATGGATATCCTGCCGCCAGACTGGTTCAAGTGGTCGCAGGACAAGCGTAACGAAGAGGCGAAAAAGCTGCTGGCCGAAGCGGGCTACACGGCTGACAAACCGCTGACCTTCAATCTGCTCTACAACACCTCGGATCTGCATAAGAAGCTGGCGATCGCCGCCTCGTCGATCTGGAAGAAAAATATCGGTGTTAACATCAAGCTGGAAAACCAGGAGTGGAAAACCTTCCTGGACACGCGTCATCAGGGCAACTTTGACGTCGCGCGCGCCGCCTGGTGCGCGGACTATAACGAACCGACATCCTTCCTGAATACCATGCTCTCTGACAGCAGCAGTAACACCGCGCACTATAAGAGCGCCGAATTCGATAAAGTGATCCACGATGCGATCAAGGCGGCAGACGACAAGGCGCGTGCGGCGGATTATGCCAAAGCAGAGCAAATTATGGATAAGGACAGCACCATCGTACCGGTTTACTACTACGTAAACGCGCGCCTGGTGAAACCTTACCTGGGCGGTTATACCGGCAAAGATCCGCTGGATAAAACCCTGAGCAAGAACTTCTATATCATCAAACACTAATAGCAAACAGGCTATCGGCAAGGGCGGCGCGCTGTGCGCCGCCTTTATGTACTTTGTACGCTTTGTGAAGCAATAAGCCTGGTAGGTACGGCAATGTTAAAATTTATCCTGCGTCGACTGCTCGAAGCGATCCCCACGCTCTTCGTGCTGATCACTATCTCATTCTTTATGATGCGCCTCGCACCCGGCAGTCCTTTTACCGGCGAACGCACGCTGGCGCCGGAAGTGATGGCGAACATCGAAGCGAAGTACCACCTGAACGATCCCATCGGCAAACAGTATCTGGATTATCTGATCCAGCTGGCGCACGGCGACTTCGGCCCTTCGTTTAAATATAAAGACTATACGGTTAACTATCTGGTCTCTCATGCTTTCCCGGTTTCGGCCAAGCTGGGTCTGGCGGCCTTCGTGCTGGCGCTGATCCTCGGCGTGACGGCGGGCGTCATCGCGGCGCTCAAGCAGAACAGCCTGTGGGATTATGCGGTGATGGGGGTCGCCATGACCGGCGTGGTGATACCCAGCTTCGTGGTGGCGCCGCTGCTGGTGCTGCTGTTCGCCATCACCCTGAAATGGCTGCCTGGCGGCGGCTGGAACGGCGGGCAGCTGCGCTATATGGTGCTGCCGATGGTGGCGCTGTCGCTGGCCTATATCGCCAGTATCGCGCGTATTACCCGCGGCTCGATGATTGAGGTGATGCACTCTAACTTCATCCGCACCGCGCGCGCCAAAGGACTGCCGCTGCGCCGCATCGTGCTGCGCCATGCGCTCAAGCCCGCACTGCTGCCGGTGCTCTCCTATCTCGGCCCGGCGTTTGTTGGCATCATCACCGGTTCAATGGTCATCGAGTCGATTTACGGCCTGCCCGGCATCGGCCAGCTGTTCGTTAACGGCGCGCTGAACCGCGACTACTCGCTGGTGATGAGCCTGACCATACTGGTCGGCCTGCTGACCATTATTTTTAACGCGATCGTCGACGTGCTCTACGCCGTGATCGATCCGAAAATCCGTTACTAACGCTGGAGCTCGCAATGATGTTGAGTAAGAAAAACAGCGAAGCTCTCGACGCCTTCAGCGAAAAGCTGGAGGTAGAAGGGCGCAGCCTGTGGCAGGATGCGCGTCGCCGTTTTATCCATAACCGTGCCGCGCTGATCAGCCTGCTGGTGCTGGTGCTGATTACGCTATTTGTTATTTTCGCCCCGATGTTCGCGCAGTTTAACTATGACGACACCGACTGGGGCATGATGTCCGCCGCGCCGGACACCACGTCCGGTCACTGGTTCGGCACCGACTCCTCCGGGCGCGATCTGCTGGTGCGCGTCGCCATCGGCGGGCGCATCTCGCTGATGGTAGGCGTCGCGTCGGCGCTGATCGCGGTCATTGTCGGCACCCTGTACGGCTCTGTCGCCGGCTATCTCGGCGGCAAAACCGACTCGGTGATGATGCGTATCCTGGAGATCCTGAACTCCTTCCCGTTTATGTTCTTCGTGATCCTGCTGGTGACCTTTTTCGGCCGCAATATCCTGCTGATCTTCGCCGCTATCGGCATGGTCTCCTGGCTCGACATGGCGCGTATCGTGCGCGGTCAGACGCTGGGGCTGAAGCGTAAAGAGTTTATCGAAGCGGCCCACGTCGGCGGCGTCTCTACCCCCAGCATTGTACTGCGCCATATCGTGCCGAACGTGCTGGGCGTGGTGGTGGTTTACGCCTCGCTGCTGGTGCCGAGCATGATCCTGTTCGAATCCTTTCTGAGCTTCCTTGGCCTCGGCACGCAAGAGCCGCTGAGTAGCTGGGGCGCGCTGCTGAGCGACGGCGCCAACTCGATGGAGGTGTCGCCGTGGCTGCTGCTGTTCCCGGCCGGTTTTCTGGTGGTGACGCTGTTCTGTTTCAACTTTATCGGCGATGGTTTGCGTGACGCCCTCGACCCGAAAGATCGCTAAGGAGTTTCCCGATGACTATTCATGAATTTCAGCCGGCGATGGCCGCCCGCGCGGGAAGCGACCTGTTACTGGAAGTCAAAGATCTGCGCGTCACCTTCCAGACGCATGATGGCGACGTGACGGCGGTCAACGACCTGAATTTCTCGCTGCGCGCCGGCGAAACCCTGGGCATCGTCGGCGAGTCGGGTTCCGGCAAGTCGCAGACGGCGTTCGCCCTGATGGGGCTGCTGGCGAAGAACGGCCGCATCGGCGGCACGGCGCTGTTCAACGGCAAAGAGATCCTCAACCTGCCGGAGAAGGCGCTGAACAAGCTGCGCGCCGAGCAGATAGCGATGATTTTCCAGGATCCGATGACCTCGCTTAATCCCTATATGCGCGTCGGCGACCAGCTGATGGAAGTGCTGAAGCTGCACAAGGGGCTGAGCGGCGCGCAGGCGTTCGAAGAGTCGGTACGCATGCTCGACGCGGTGAAAATGCCGGAAGCGCGCAAGCGCATGAAGATGTTCCCGCATGAGTTTTCCGGCGGTATGCGCCAGCGCGTGATGATCGCCATGGCGCTGCTCTGCCGGCCTAAGCTGCTGATCGCTGACGAACCGACCACGGCGCTCGACGTCACCGTTCAGGCGCAGATCATGACGCTGCTGAATGAGCTGAAGCGCGAGTTCAATACCGCAATCATCATGATCACTCACGATCTGGGCGTGGTAGCGGGCATCTGCGACAAGGTGCTGGTGATGTATGCCGGCCGCACCATGGAATATGGCCGCGCGCGCGACGTCTTCTACCAGCCGGCGCATCCCTATTCGATCGGGCTGCTGAGCGCGGTGCCGCGCCTGGACGCCGAGGGCGAAAGCCTGACCACCATTCCCGGCAACCCGCCCAACCTGCTGCGTCTGCCGCAGGGCTGCCCGTTTCAGCCGCGCTGTCCGCATGCGATGCCGATCTGCACCCAGGCGCCGCCGCTGCTGCCGTTTGGCGAAGGGCGCCTGCGCGCCTGCTTTAAGCCGGTGGAGGAGTTAGTATGAGTACCGTCGCTGAGAAAAAAGTGCTGCTGGAAATCGCCGATCTCAAGGTGCATTTCGACATTAAAGATGGTCGCCAGTGGTTCTGGCAGCCGCCGAAATCGCTCAAGGCGGTGGACGGCGTCAGCCTGCGCCTCTACGAGGGCGAAACCTTAGGCGTGGTCGGCGAGTCCGGCTGCGGCAAATCGACGCTGGCGCGCGCTATCATCGGCCTGGTGAAGGCTACCGACGGACGCGTCGCCTGGCTGGGTCGCGATCTGCTTGGGCAGAGCGAAGAGGAGTGGCGCAAGGCGCGCAGCGATATCCAGATGATTTTCCAGGATCCGCTGGCCTCGCTTAACCCGCGCATGACCATCGGCGATATTATCGCCGAGCCGCTGCGCACCTATCATCCGAAAATGCCGCGTCAGGAAGTGAAAGACCGCGTCAAAAACATGATGATGAAAGTGGGCCTGCTGCCGAACCTGATCAACCGCTATCCCCATGAGTTCTCTGGCGGCCAGTGTCAGCGTATCGGCATCGCGCGCGCGCTGATCCTCGAGCCGAAGCTGATTATCTGCGATGAGCCGGTCTCGGCGCTCGACGTCTCGATTCAGGCGCAGGTGGTGAATCTGCTGCAGCAGCTGCAGCGTGAGATGGGGCTGTCGCTGATCTTTATCGCGCACGATCTGGCGGTGGTGAAACACATTTCCGACCGCGTGCTGGTGATGTATCTCGGCCACGCCGTCGAGCTGGGCACCTACGACGCGGTCTACAACAACCCGCAGCATCCCTACACGCGGGCGCTGATGTCGGCGGTGCCGATCCCCGATCCGGATTTAGAGAAGAACAAGCAGATCCAGCTGCTGGAAGGGGAGCTGCCGTCGCCGATCAACCCGCCATCAGGCTGCGTGTTCCGCACCCGCTGTCCGATCGCCGGCCCAGAGTGCGCGAAAACGCGTCCGCTGCTGGAGGGGAGTTTCCGCCATGCGGTCTCCTGCCTGAAGGTGGATCCGCTGTAATAAAAAACGCCGGGCAGTCGCCCGGCGTTCTTCAAAGTATTGATCAAGCCCGCAAGCGGCTCAGATCGCTTATTCGCGCCAGAGAATATGACACAGCTTGTGGTCTTTCTCGCGGCACAGCAGCACGCGCGCGAACACGTCGGTAATCGGCTCGCCGTCCGCTTCGCCCAGCCCAATCACGACTTCAGAGAAGAAGTCTGGGTTAAGATCGAAATCGACGTGCTCCTTCCAGTCTTCCGAGGGATCGAACAGCTCTGCGCCGCCGCGCTCTTCAAACTGCAGGTTGAAAAGAATAATATCCGCCGGATCGAGGTTGTCGCCTGCCAGTTCAAGAAAAATGTCGTAGGCCTGTTCCAGCGTTTCGTCTTCGGTAAGGCGATTATTTAAATCCATGATCGATCCTGTCTGCCCTGAGGCGCGTTGCAATTTCCGCTCGTTTTACAGTAAAGGGCTAAAGAAGTAAAACAGTCGTTCAACGATGCGCTGCCACCAGGCACGTTTTGACCATCGTTTCCCGTCCAGCAAACGCGAGCGCGCGATATAGTCGTCCTGCACGCAGGCCAGATCGCTGCCGAAGCCGGCGTCGTCCACCACCAGCGTAATTTCAAAGTTTAGCCACAGGCTGCGCATGTCGAGATTCACCGTGCCGACCAGGCTGAGCTGCCCGTCGACCAGCACGCTCTTGGTGTGCAGCAAACCGTCCTCAAACTGATAGATCCTGACGCCCGCCTCCAGCAGTTCGCTGAAAAAAGCGCGGCTCGCCCAGCCGACCAGCAGCGAATCGTTATGGCGCGGCACGATAATGCTCACCTCGACGCCGCGCAGCGCCGCCGTGCAGATAGCATGCAGCAGATCGTCGCTCGGCACAAAGTAGGGCGTGGTCATAATCAGCTGCTCGCGCGCCGAATAGACGGCGGTCAGCAGCGCCTGATGGATCATATCCTCCGGGAAGCCCGGCCCGGAGGCGATCACCTGCACCGTATGCCCGCTCTCGCGTTCAAACGGCATTATGTTGCCGTCTGGCGGCGGCGGCAGAATACGCTTGCCCGTTTCAATCTCCCAGTCGCAGCTGTAGACGATGCCCATGGTGGTGGCGACCGGGCCTTCCATACGCGCCATCAGGTCGACCCACTGACCAACGCCCGCGTCCTGCTTGAAATAGCGCGGATCTACCAGGTTCATGCTGCCGGTATAGGCGATATAGTTGTCAATCAAGACCACTTTACGGTGCTGGCGCAGATCCATGCGGCGCAGAAACACGCGCAGCAGGCTGACCTGCAGCGCCTCCACCACGTCAATGCCGGCATTGCGCATCATGCCGACCCACGGGCTGCGAAAAAAGGTGACGCTGCCCGCCGAGTCGAGCATCAGACGGCAATGTACGCCGCGCCGCGACGCCGCCATCAGAGATTCGGCCACCTCGTCCGCCAGTCCGCCGGGATGCCAGATATAGAACACCATCTCAATATTGTGGCGCGCCAGCTGGATATCGCGGATAAGCGCCTGCATCACGTCGTCCGAACTGGTGAGCAGCTGCAGCTGATTGCCTTTAACGCCGGCGATGCCCTGGCGATTCTCGCAGAGCTGGAACAGCGAACGCGCCACGTCGCTGTGTTCGGTGGCGAAAATATGGCTGCGCTGTCTCAGATCGCTCAGCCATTTTGCGGTGGCGGGCCACATGGTGCGCGCGCGCTCCGCGCGGCGCTTGCCCAGATGAAGCTCGCCGAAAGAGAGGTAAGCGATAATACCCACCAGTGGAAGGATATAGATAATCAACAGCCAGGCCATGGCGGAAGTGACCGTGCGGCGCTTCATTAATATACGTAGCGTGACGCCGGCAATCAGCAACCAGTAGCCAAACAGCAGCAACCAACTGATTAGAGTGTAAAAGGTGGTCATTAAGTGGACATCCCGTTCGCGCTTGGTTAGAGAAGTTTACGTGCTGGCCGACGACAACGAAACCCCCAATCGCCGCCGGGATCGATAAGAGATCCGAGTTGGCATTAGCGTGGAGATCTTTATAATGCGGCCGCGTGATGTCGAAGCAGGAGAGAAGGTGATGAGAAAAAGCAGAAATGAAGTAGCGCGCTGGAGAATGTTGCGGCAGGCGCATCGCCGTCGCGCCCGCTGGCTGGAAGGCCAGTCGCGTCGCTACAGCCGCATCCATGCGATTCGCCATCAGCTGGCGCAGCAGCAGCGCCGTTCGATTCTGTTTATCACGCAGAATACCTGACCAGAGCCGCCCCAGAGGCGGCTTTTTAATGGCCTCTGGCGACCAGCACTACATTCACCAGCTGCGCCGCCGCAGCGATGACAATCAGCATCACGATAAGCTGTTTTTTCTGTTTCCAGCCGTCACGCCGCCAGATCAGCAGCGCCTTGACGATCAACCCGAGGGCCAGCGCCAGCAGCGCAATCACCAGCCATTGCATCGCGTTCACTCCATGCGAAAGAAATAAAAATGGCTTCGGCGCGGACGCGGAAGCCATCGTGGCAACATTGGTCTGAGGATCAGAAAACGCGTTTAAAGGGTTTTACCGCGACATTTTTGTAAACGCCGGCCGCGATATAGGGATCGGCTTCTGCCCAGGCCTGCGCGGCTTCCTGCGAGCTGAACTCCGCGATAATCGCTGAACCGGTAAAACCGGCGACGCCAGGATCGTTGCTGTCGACAGCCGGCATCGGCCCGGCGACGATCAGACGGCCTTCATCCTGCAGCAGCTGCAGGCGCGCCAGATGGGCAGGGCGCACCGAGGTGCGTTTTTCCAGAGAATCAGCGTTGTCTTCGGCGTAGATGATGTACAGCACTTGAAAGCCCCCATTGGCTCATCATATTTTCGCAACACGGTAAGGGATCGGAAATAAGAGTGCAAACGAAAGATGGCGTAATGCAGAAGGGGCAGCAGGTCAGGTTAAAAAACGGCAATATCTGACCATTTTTCAGCAGTTATTGAAACTGATTGCTATTTGCATTTAAAATCGTGGCTTCATTCTCTTACTGCGACTGCTATGACCACGTTGACGATGCCCATTTTAAAACGTACGCCTGTTTCCGTGCTGCTCTCCGTTGTCCTGCACGGTTCAGTTATCGCCGGCATTCTCTATGCCTCGTTTCATCAGGTAATCAACGTTCCTAAGGTATCGCAGCCGATTAGCGTCAGCCTCGTCGCGCCGGAAGTGCAGCCTGAGCCCGCACCTGTCGTGGAGCAGCCGGCGCCTCAGCCAGAGCCCGTACCGGAACCGCAGCCGGTGCCGGAACCGCCCAAAGCCGAGCCGGTGCCGATTCCGGTGCCGCAGCCCAAACCCAGGCCTAAACCTAAACCCAAACCGAAGGTAGAGCACAAGCGCGAGGTGAAGCCGCGTCAGGAGGCGAAGCCGCAGGAGAATCCGTTCAAGCAGGACGCGCCGGCCACCCAGACGAAACCGACAACCGCGCCGAAATCGACGCCGTCGCCATCGCCGTCGCAGTCGACCTCGCAGGGACCGAAGGCGCTCAGCGTGTCGAAACCGGGGTATCCCGCGCGCGCGCAGGCGCTGCGTATTGAGGGACGCGTGCAGGTACAGTTTGACGTCGGCGACGACGGGCGCGTGGAAAACATCGCTATTCTCTCCGCGCAGCCGCGCAATATGTTCGAGCGCGAGGTGAAGCAGGCGATGAAGCAGTGGCGCTATCAGCCAGGCCGTCCCGGCAAAAACCTGAAGATGACGATCGTCTTCAGAATCAACGGCGGCTCCAGCATCGAATAAAAAAAAGCGGTCATCTGACCGCTTTTTCGCTACTCCGCCGGTTCGAGATTCGCGCGTCCCGGCGGCAGCGGGCGCGATTTGCCCTCATTATCCACGGCGACATAGATAAACACCGCTTCGGTGGCGCAGTAGGTCTGACCGATAGGTTCCGATGAAACCTTTTTGATCCACACTTCCACATTGATGGTCATTGAGCTGTTGCCGGTGCGGATGCAGCGCGCGTGGCAGCTCACCACATCGCCGACCGCGACCGGCTTGAGAAACGACATGCCGTCGACCCGCACCGTTACCACGCGTCCTTCTGCAATCTCTTTCGCCAGAATGGCGCCGCCCATATCCATCTGCGACATCAGCCAGCCGCCGAAGATATCGCCATTGGCGTTGGTGTCCGCCGGCATCGCCAGAGTACGCAACACCATTTCGCCTTGCGGCAACTTATGTCTTTCGCCCATTGCTCGACTTCTTATGCAGGTGAAGGCGCGCTGCGCCCGTAAGGCCCGGTCTGGCCGGGTCGCTTTTATTTTTCTTCTTGTTGCGGCATCTGTCGCCAGATGTAGAGTCCGCTAATCAGGGTAAACAGCAGGGTAAGCGCGGTCAGACCGAATACTTTAAAGTTAACCCAAAAGGCTTCAGGCAACCAAAACGCGACGTAAATATTCGCCAGGCCGCAGGCGAGAAAGAAAATCGCCCAGGCGACATTGAGGCGGCGCCAGCTGCGTTCCGGCAGCTGGATCTCTTTGCCCAGCAGGCTTTTGATCAGCGGCTGCGCCATAAAGAACTGGCTGTAGAGCAGCGCCAGCGCGAACAGGCTGTAGATCACCGTGACTTTCCATTTAATAAACTCATCGTTATGGAAAACCAGCGTCAGGGTGCCGAAGATCGCCACCAGGGCGAAGGTGAAAATGGTCATCTTCTCCAGCTTGCGGTAGAGCACCCAGCTCACCACCAGCGCAAGGCCGGTGGCGACAATTAGCGCGCCAGACGCGACGAAAATGTCGTAAAGCTTATAGAAAATAAAGAAGACCACTAAGGGAAGGAAATCGAGTAACTGCTTCATAGTCATTCCAGTTCAGCGAAAACAACACAAAGCCGCGCGCCCCGCAGGGCGCAGCGCGCTTAACGAACCAGCATATAGAGCCGGAAAAGGTAGATAACCAGCAGAGCGGAGATCAGATTGCCGATAGCGGTGATGGCGATGGCCAGCACGTTATCAGGCAGCGCCGTCAGCGAGGAAGAGGCGAACAGCAGCGCCATTTTCGCCAGCAGCCAGAGAATAATCGCCGGCGCGATCAGCCTGACGTTTCTCCATGCCAGACGCGAGCTGGCGCGCATCGCGGCGAAGATGCCGCTTTTTTCGCTCGCCAGGATCACCGGGGAGAGCGACAGCAGAATCGCCAGAATAATGCCAGGCACCATCAGCACCATAAAGCCCAGCTGCACTACCAGGGTGATAAGAAAGGTCTGCAGCAGCAGCTTTGGCAGCAGGGGGGCGGAGGCGCCGATAGCGCGCAGCGCGCTGATGCGCTGTCCGGCGGAGACCATCGGGATCAGGCAGAGCATGCCGCCCAGCAGCAGCGTATTGCCGATCAGCGCGGAGAAGGTGCCGGCCGCAGAGGCGCGCAGCAGAATGCGCTGTTGCTCAGGCGACATATTTTGCACCAGCTCAAACAGCGAAGAGGCGCTGCTATCGCCCTGCTGAAGCTGAGCCAGCTGATCGCCGCCTGGGGTAAAGGCGTGCACCAGAATGACCGTGATAAAGGCTGTCAGCAACGACATCAGCACAATGGTCAGCAGCTGGTGGCGGAAAAAATTTCCTGTGTCACGGTATAACGAGCTTGCCGTGATAGACATGTACTCTCCTTGGTGGAACCGGGTTGATTAACCTGGCGATTGTACATGGTCTGGCCCGGCGCTGGCACCCGCAGCGCGATAACTTTCTGTCATGGAAGGTAAATATGTGAGTTCGTTTTCCTTACATTTTCCTTTAATTCCCAACTGTTTCTGGAGATCACGCCCAAGCAGGGCAAACTGTAAAAAAATGCGGTCTAATTTGGATATACTATTCCTCAATGTTCCTGTGGATTTCCTTTTCTTCCTCTTTTTTCGTGTACATACTCGTGTACATATTTCCAGACTATGTACCAACAATGGCTCTATCAGATGCAGCCCTGCGTGCGATGCTGGGCAAAAAATCCGACAAAGTGCAGGTGAAAACCGACCGCGATGGCCTTTCTGCACGTATTTCCTGCAAGGGCAAAATCACCTTTCAGTTGCGCTACCGCTGGAACGGCAAAGGCGAACGCGTGGACATCGGCACTTACCCGGCCACGTCATTAAAAGAGGCACGCGACGAAGCGATCCGGCTGCGCGGCGAACTTGAGCAGAACCGCAACCCCCGATTGCTGAAGCGGCTGGAGCGCGCCGACGCTTTCGAGGCGATGACTGTGGAGGGGCTGATCAGGACGTGGATAGAAAAATACTGCGTCGAGAACAAAAAAGACCACCACGACATTTTGCGCTCGTTTGAAATCCATGTTTTCCCAACCCTGGGCAAGATCCCGCACGACGACGCGACTATTCACATCTGGCTGAACATGCTGGAACCGCTGGCGCGCAAATCTCCGTCTGTGGCGGTGCGCGTGCTGACTAACGCAAAGCAGGCCCACAAATGGGCATTGCGCCGTAGGCTGACCACCAGCGCGCCGCTGGCCGACCTGAAGCTGGCCGATCTGAACATCGTTAAGACGCCTCGCGAGCGCGTGCTGTCCCCTGGCGAAATCGTGACCATATTTCGGGCTATGGACGCTAGCCGCATCGCCCCGAAATTCCAGCTACTGGTAAAACTGTGCCTGCTGTTCGGCTGCCGCGTAGGCGAGCTAGCGAACGCAGAAAAGGCGCACTTTGATTTCGATAAAAAGCTGTGGACGATCCCGGCAACGCACCACAAAGGAGGGAAGCGCACCCGGAAAGCGCTGGTGCGCCCGATCATCCCCGAAGCCGAAGAAATGCTGCGGGAACTGTTCGACTACGCCCCGCGCAGCCGGTACGCCATGACCCACGGCAGGCGCGACGCGCCGCAGGGCCGGGCAACGCTCACAGACATTTCGCCGGGGATCCAGCAGGTGGCGCGGCGGCATCTGGGCGTAGAAATGGAAAACTGGACGATTCACGATCTGCGCCGGACGGCGCGCACGAACTTTTCAGAACTGGCTGAACCGCACGTTGCAGAGATAATGCTGGGGCATAAGCTGCCGGGCGTCTGGCAGGTGTACGACCGGCACAGCTATATAGAAGAACAGCGGTGCGCCTACGCTTTATGGTGGGCGCGCGTCACTGCATGGGTTTACGGCGAGGGTAAAGTGTCCGTGCTGGCGCGATCTTCGTGATAGCGCAACACGTCGCATGTGCGGAACGTCAGACGGCTACGGCGCACCGGCTGCGGAAACACCGGGTTATATGGGCGCTGCGTGCGCCCGTTCACTGATACCCACTTACGTATCGTCTGCGGCGCTACGCGCAGCAGCAGGGCAGTTTCGGCCAGATTCAGGTAGGGCATCTGCATTAGAGTTTTTACGTCAATATCCTGATTTTTCATTGTCGTTTCTCCGGTGCTGCTGCCAGCATGGCGCGTATACGGTTAACAATTTCCTGCGCCTCGTCAGGGTCATTCTGCCCAAAAATCTCCGCCGCAGTCAGGCAAACTTTATCGATAAAGGCTTCATCAGGCACTGCTGGCGCGGCAACGGGCGGCGTGGTGTAGAGAACCCTGCCTGTTAATCCTTCCTGTAAACAACGTTCATAAACCTCGCGCGTTGAGTCACGCCACACGCTGCCCAGAACCTGAAAAACAGGCTCAGCCGTCAGCGCCGCCAAGGCGATTCGGGCTGATGAAACCATCAGGCGCACCTCGTCCGGCCAGCCTGACTCCGGCGCTGCGTAAGCTTCATGCTGCGCAATAATGGCGCGGTTGAATTGCACCAGTTCCGCGCGCTGCTCTTCAGTATATGCCTGCATTACTTATCCCCCTCGATCGTCCGGATGCTGCCCAGCACCAGTCGCGTTTTTACGCCCGCGGCGCCGCCGCGCCGGCCAGTCTCTTTAAAATAATATTCTTTACCGCTCACTACCCACGTCGTCGGGTTCTCGTGCAGCTTCACGCGCTTTTCTCCGGTGCGCGTGATCACCGTTCCTGTATGCGTTTTAATTGTCATTTCTCATCAACCTTACTGGCGCCGGCGCGCAGCTCCGCGGCGGATTCATCAGTGCCCAGCGCGCGCTTCAGCACGTCCCAGTATTTTTCTTTCCCGCCGTTGTATCGCCAGGCATCCTCTTCTGCACAAATCAGCGTCCAGAGCCCCGGTGCGATCGCCGACTCGATGGCCGCGCGCAGTCGATCGTTCTCCTGCTGCAGGGCGTCATAATCAGCCGCCAGGGTATATTTGCCCTTGGCTGCCGGCACGATCGCCGCCGCGGCGACGGCGTTAAATCTCTGAATGGTCATAGTCATGTTCCTGCCGGCGGCCACGCGGGCCGCCGGAATTGCTCAGACAAAAATGTCCTGCAGCGCGATCGTGAAGCGCTGATATTCATCATCCGGCAGAACGTTTTTGCGGTTTTCAATAAGGGTTTTCAGCTGCTGATGTGCCTGCTCGTCTGGCTCGGTTACAGCGTCAAATGCATCGCTGATTTCCCGTATAGCCCGAAAGCCGCTACGCTTTTTCTGCGCCTTTCCCTTCAGATTGAAGAGAAGCGAGCTACCCAGGTCTGCTTTGTGTGCAGCGATTCGCTCCTCCACCTTCAACGCCTCATCGGGAGTGGTGGCCTCGTCCAGGGCCGCGCCGAGTTCCGCCGCGAGTTCTTCAGCGCTGATAGTCGCGCCGGCAGAATCTGACTCATCTGCGGGAGTGGCGCTGACCACTGCCGCGATCGGATCAGCGACTGGCGTAATATCCTTTTCAGTGCGGGGCTCAGTTTCGCCGAGTTCGTCAGCGGTATACACGCCGGCCAACACGTCCGGGCAGTAAAGGCGGGTCCAGCGCTTGATGCCCAGATATGCCAGTTGCTGGCGGGGATCGCTGGCCCACAGCGTGGAGTTGCGCACCTGGGCTTGGCTGAGGAAAAGCTCGAGCACGCGCGGCTCGTTTTCCCCCTTGAGTGTTGCCCACACTCGAATGCCTACCCCTTTCTCATCTGCCAGAGACCAGCCCGGGGCGATGTACTTATTGCCTTTGCCAGAGGTCTTTTCGACAAATTTGCCGATGACGTTTTCCCAAGGGCCAAACCACTCGTAGTGCAGGCGGTCTTTCGTCGGCGCCATTCGGTTAATGACAGAGTTAACCAGCTGAGCCTCATACCCCATCGTGTCGCCGACAATGTGCGTTTTCTGGGCCACAACAAACGGATCCATTCCCCAGCGCGCTGCCTGCATCACGATCGCCATGCAGGCGTCAGGCTTACCTCGAAAATGCGCAGGCACCACCATGCCGGAGTTGGCCATCACTCTTGATACGACCATCATGCGATCGAACAGCTCACCGTTCGTAAGGATGGAGATGCTGTCGATGCTGTCAGTATTGCCGTTCGTGTTTAACCGGGTCAGTTCGTTGCTCATGAGGTAGCTCCGTTTTCCATCATTGCTTTCAATCGGTCATACTCATGCTCAGTGAGCATGTCGTAGATTTTCTCCGTAACCGGCGCTGGCCAGACGCCGGTGTCCATCGCCAGACGAATGGCGGCGAGCTGCTGGCGGTATTCCGCGCGGCCGAGCGCCAGCTGGTCTTCTGAGGCCTCAACCACCGCAACCCAGTGATAGCCGGGCTCTTTATTGACGAAGATCCAGAAGAAGCGGTCGAACATGGCCACGTCGCAGTACATGGCAGCACTGAGGTGATAATCGCGCTCCATGATTTCGCGGTGCAGGCGATAAGTGAGATTGCTCTGTTTTACGCGCGGCATGCTGACGGTCTTGATGTCAAACGCCAGCCGCTCGCGGCCATCGTCGATTTCAAGGTCAGGGCGCACGCGCACGTCGAGGCCTGTTTCTTCGTCCAGTCCGAAATAGCTGACTTCGGTGCGCCGCTGCGGGTGAGTCAGCCAGCCAGATGCGTTCGGATCACTGAGGAGGGCGGCCTGCATCGCGGTGGCCAGAGCGTACTGCTCAGCGCTGATAAGCGTTCTGCCGGTGTTCTCTTCTACCCATTGCGCGCGCAGCTCGTCGGCAAATACAGCGTCCGGGTCTATCTGGCGACAGACTGTCGCCAGCTCATCTTTGCTCCCGCTGGTGTTAAATGGCTGAGGCTTTTTACGTTCTGCGATCGCAACGTCTGGGGCAATTTTTTCCAGTTCCGCCAGCAGCGCATCGCGGCTGCCGCTGGTTTTAAGCGGTGCGGGTAAGGAGGCGTTATATTCTTTGATGCAGGCGCGCATAGCTGTAGCGGTCGGTTTCTGCACTTCCTCGATGCGCTGAAACTTTTCAGGCAGGCAGGAGTAGAGATAGCCGGTTTCTTCCGAGCTGCTACCCAGGGTGTAGGGCTTAGGCAGTTTGCTGTTATGCGTCTCAATCAGCGCCTTGATATCTTCGGCGCTCATCGCCGGCGACAGGGCTGCGTTGAATTTTTCAATGATCGTCTTCATCTCCGCGGTGGTGCTGATCGCGCCCGCGGGCAAAGAGAAGAGGGTAGAAAACTCTTTATCGAAGTTTTCCGGCTCCAGCGCCAGCGTATGCACCAGCGTGCCAAGCGTGAGGGCGTCGCTGGTTTCACGCGGGATCGTGCCGGTGATATGGCGGCCGTGGTAATACATTAGTGAGATGCGCGCATCTTTGATCATGCTGCTGCTGATGCCGTTTGCAGCGTGATATACGTCGTTAGGAATGCCCTCATATCGTCCATAGTCGAACACTGCAGGAAAGGCTGCCGCCGTCGCACTGGTTTCCGCTGGCGCCAGCGTTACCGCTTCATTCTTTTCATCCTCAGTCACGTCTTCCGGCGCCACAAGCGCATCGATGCTGAATACGCCCGGCGCAGTTTGTACGATTTTGGCCTTGTTGATGTTCGCCGCCAGCTGCTCCTCGTGCGCGGCGCCGTGCGCAGGCTCCGTTTTATCGGCGCCAGCTTCGCCAGCGGCCGGCGCGTTTTTCAGCTGCTGATATTCATCCTTCGAAATCTCGATGAAGCCCTGGTCGAGCAGCTGCGCCAGCGCCTTCTGTTTGTTGCAGCGCTTAATTTCCCCGGCCTCGTTGCGAACATAGAACGGCCCCGCGCGTTCCGCTGTTACAGGTGGTTGCTCCGCCACGCCCGGCGCTGCGCCATCCTGCTGTCCTGAATCCGTCTCCACTGCGCCAGCTGGCTGCGCTGCATCAGCCAGTACGTGTTCTTTGCCTGCCTGATCCTGTTTGGCTTCATCATTTTGCTCTTCTCCATTAGCGGCCGGCCGGCGACCGCAGGCAATCTCGATAATTTCTGGTGCGGGGTGCTCGTGATCGGTTTCAACCAGGCTACGCACAATGTGAGCCTGCATCGCACCGGGAATGGTGTACACGTCGTCCGGCGCCGTGCGGATGCATGCCATAATTTCGGCGCGGGATGCATCGAGTACGCCGGGAGTGCTGCACAGCATCTGATGCCAGGCTGACCAGTTTTTTTCTTTCCTGGCGATCATCTCCTTCGCACGCTGCACAACTGAAAAAGGGATTTCATAAATTTCGAATGCAGGCTCGACCAGCGCCGCGGCAATTTCGATGCCCAAGGTTTCAAAATTATGCTTAAGATCCGGTGAACGATCGGTAGGGGTGCCGCCGCCGGCGAGGGCGCCAGAAGGGGTGCGAAGAGGCTCTGCAGGGGACGGCTCTTTATCTTCTTTGCGTGCGGCCTGACGGTCTTTAAGCCATTTCTCGTTGAACGCCTTCATCTGCGGCCAGTTGTCGCCGGCGTCAAAGTTGTAGCCGAGATCGCTGATAAGCTCGAGCACAACTTCCGGGTACATGGCCGCTAGACCAGGCGTCCGGAGCAGGGATTCAACAATGTGACCTTCCAAGGAGTCGCGTTCGTCGGTCAGCAGCTGCAGCGCGTCTTTAAGCTGTTCGCTGTTGATGTCGGTTGCGCCATGGCGGACCAGCACAGCCATTTTTTGCTCGGCGGACAGGGCGTCGTAGCTCACCGGTTTACTGGACGCCGGTTCACGCTCTGCGAATACCTGGTTCTCCTCATCCCAGCAGCAGGTTTTCAAAAAATTGGTGCTGAGCACGTTTACGGCCGGGCGGGGCAGGCCGGGACGATCCTCGCACACCAGCGGCTCGGCATATTGATCTGCCGATTCCGGGGCTTGCTCCTCGAGCATCGCCATGGCCTGTGATTTTGCCAGCCATGCCGCGCGCGCCTGGACGCACGTTGCGTACTCCGGCAGCCCGGACGCCGGATCCTCCGGGCGTAGATAGATAGAAAATGTCTGCATAACGTCTCCTTTTAAGCTTTGTAAAACGCACGTTCGGTGCGCTTTAAAAAGCCCCGCTATACCGGCGGGGAAGGACTACACACAGCAAAATGGCTCGTATTGCGGTGGCCGGATTTGAACCGGCGACCTCCCGTACTGCTGAACCACCAGCCGGGCGCTCTTCCGCTGAGCTACGCCGCAACCGCCTGGGCACTGAAAAATGCACACGCGGTTGCAGTGCCCCGCGAACGGGGCAGCTGTAAATCAATGAATCGGGCGTGATAGCGAAATAACGTTGATTTCAATGGTGGCGCGGCGGCGATCGCACGGTTGCAAATCGCCTGACCTTTCGTGAAATTTGATCAGGGATTCGAGCGCGCATTTAAAACAGCGAGTTTCATCAAGTAGGCCAGCGCAGGTAAATGGGGTGAACGTGGCAGAGGCCTTGCCTCCCTCCGCGGTCTCTTCAACCATGAGGTAGCCTAGATCTTCACCGTTACGGAATAACTGAAGAATTGTTTTCAGGGGGATTTTAATTACGAGTTCAAGCGAAGTTTCATTAAATTGTTTCATTGCAGTTTCCTTTATTTAGATTGAGTGAGTCCCTGCCGCAATGCGGCATATTTTCTTTTGTTGCTAAAAAATTAATTAATGGTGTTTTGCCCGACCGCCGATTGCATAAAAATACGATCGCAGCGCCTCTTTCCGCATAACCGGGTCATTAAGGAATTTGGCAATCGTAGCTTTGCTGCGGGCGGCAATTAATGCCTGATAGTTGGTCATTTTTTTTCCTTCTTGCCCCCGGCTGCTTGCGCAAGTCCCACAGCCAAGAGGGTCAGACTTGATCCAATAAAACAACCGAGCAGGCCAATTAGTCCGTATAACCACATATTTCCTCCATGGATCAGAGTATTAATGTGCCGGTTACGGTTACGGTTCCGGCGACGCCTCGGCGCCCGTATTGCCCTGGTGCAGGCGAAATTAAGCGGGGGTTTTACCCATAATGACGGCTACGCGTCGAGATAGTGCTGTCTGTACTTTTCGAAAATGCGTAGCCTGCTTATCCATTTCCAGCGCTTCGGCGTGCGCCCACTCAACCATTTTCTGCTGAAATGGTTTGGTTTTGCATTCGAAGGCGATCTGCGCATCGTATGCCGCGTTATTTTTCAACGCTTCAGCGTGAGCTGCTTCTACTGCTGCGCGGCGCGCTGCGTAATCCATACCACCAAAGAATTCAGCTTCGCATTGACGTAAGGTGATCAAGTTTTCCATAACGTAATCCTCTTGTTTGTTGCCCTGGCGCCGGGCCGGCGGAACGTTTTCGAGTAACCACTGTGTGGTTTATGAAGGTGATATTAGCTATGGCTAACAAAACAGGCAAGCAGAATTTGGTAGCCAAGGCTAACAAATTTGCTATTAAGGGATATGTGGTTGTATTGGCGAGCTATTTTTTTGAAGCGCGTTGACGAGCCTTCAGCAGCTCCTCAAAAAGTTTGTTGAAGTTCTGAACACGGGCACGCATTTCAGACAACTGAGCATCCTGCTCAGATTCGGGTAGTGCATCGAAAAGCTCAAGTAATTCTTTCTGCCGTTCGTCCAGCACCAGCTCCGCTTCGCGTGGCTCTTCTGGCTGCTGGCTATCGTCTCCAAATAGTATCCAAGTGGGCGAGCACTGCAAAACTTTTGATAAGGCGAAGAGATTCTTCCCGGTCGGATCGCTATCGTCGCGCTCCCACTGAGAAACTGATACATGCGATATTTTCAGAGCCTTAGCGAGTGAGCGTTGGGTAAAATCCAGCTCCTTTCTTCGGGCCCTTATTCTTTCGCCAATTGTTAGTTTTTTCATGTCCATAGTTAGCTAATGCTAAATCCAATTGACTCTGCTATTGTTAACATATAGATTGTTAGCCATGGCTAACTGTAGTGAGGATTTTATGTATACAAAGGATGCCCTGAATTTTTTCGGGGGAAGTAAAAGCCGCTTAGCCGCGGCGGCCGGAGTGAGAACTCCGTCAGTCTATAAATGGGGCCTTTTGGTTCCTGAGGCCCATGCGGCAAGGCTTCAGTCTGCATCAGACGGTGAGCTGACATACGACACCCGCATTTACGACGCTCATCGTAAAGCTAAACGGAACGGAGATCCGAATCATGAAAATCAAACACCAGCACATTCGTGAGGCGCTGCTCGCCTGGGCGCGCGCTGCGGACGGACGAAAAGTCGCAGCGAACGCCATTGCTGATGCGTATTTCAGGCTGGGGATGTCCGGTCTGCTTTACAGCAGTGATCATCCCCGGGCGCAAAGCAACAACGTCCAGAGAATTTTCCGCTGGGCAGAGAGTGATTCACTGGCCAGCCAGCGCAAGCTGCAGGCACTGTTACCAGCGATCGAAAAGGCAATGCCGATTTTCTTGGTGGCGCGGATGCGCAGTCATTCCTCGGAAGCCTGCCGTGATCTGATCCTTAGAAAGGCGCGAATCGACAGCGAAATGGAGGCCATGATTGGCGCCATTATCGCGCTGTCCGATCGCGTGGACGGCAGCGGGCCGGCAGGTAATTTTCTGGCCCCGTGAGGTAGTAAATCAAAGCTGGCAGGGCTGCTGGTTATAACGTTTTTAAGCGCTGGGCGCTGCTCCGGCGGCGACCTGATTTTATTGCCCCAGGCGACACCGCAATTATGCGGGGGTGGCGATATAGCGCGCGAGTTGTATGAGGTTTTAATGAGTCTCGATGCAATGCGGTGGGCCAAAAAGGTCAAGACCGGCAGATCATCGGCTAAAGCCGTACTGACATGGCTGGCGGATATGTGCGGGTCAGACCTGACAGCATATCCCTCGATCACTGCGCTGGCTGAAGCCACCGAGCTGGACAAAAAAACTGTTCAGTCGTGCCTTCAGTATCTCATTGCCCAGGGGTTTATCGAAGATACCGGCGAGCGGCGAGGGCGAACAAAGCAGATCCCCGTCTATCGTCTGACAGGCGTGGAGGAGAGCATCGCTGATGCGGAACGCACCCAAAAACGGGACTGTTTAAACGATCCCAAAATCGGGAGTGTTAAACCAAACAACCCCAAAAGTGGGTGCGTTAAAAACAACCAAACGATCCCGTTTTTTCCGTCAAACGATCCCAAAAACGGGATCCGGAATCCCCCAGAGGAACCTAAAGATCTAAACCCCATATATAGCCAGGCCAAAATTTCGCCAGGAGAGATTCTGCCCGAAATAGCGGTCCTCGAATATCCAGGACGGCCGGGAGTTTTATTTTCGGCATCACCACCAGCGGGAAAATTCGCGATGCATCCCAACTGGGACGTGTCACCAGATTTTGAGCAGCGCGCCGCTCTCTGGGGACGGGCAGTGCCTGCACGCATGAATCGCCAAAGCTGGCAGCCGGTTTTACACAGCTTCATCGCCTACTGGCAGGCGGAGGGCAAATTTTTCCATCAGGTTCAGTGGGAACAAAAATTCGCAACACAGCTGCAGCGTGCGGCTGCGGAAAATCTCAAAACACGAGGTATCAGGCATGCAGAACCAGATTCAACATCAACCGCAAACGTCGCCGTTCAGCAGATCCGGGCAGCCCGAGCACAGCAACAGCGAGTTCGAGGACAGGGCATGGGCATTCTGGGAGACCATGGGGGAAATTTACTCCAGCCGGTGGACGACAAAAAACGGGTCAGCCCCGTCCGATCTCTGGATTGCTCAGGTCGGGAATTTGACCAGTACCCAGATGACAACAATCTGTAATGCGATGGTCGCGCGGTGTGCCGCCGGCAACTCATGGCCGCCTGATCTGGCTGAGTTTGTGACGCTGGTGGCCGAGAACTGCGAGACAGCGCTGGGCCTCAAGCCCGCCGATGTGATGAACGAATACTGGCGCTGGCGCCGTGAAACCTATCGCTATGACTCAGCTGAGCAATTCCCCTGGCGACACGATGTTTTATACCAAATTTGCACCGAGATGCGCCGCATGGGTACAGAGCGGCAGATGACGGAGCGCGAGCTTGAGGGGCTGGCAGGGCGGCTGCTGGCGAAGTGGGAAAAGCATGTCAGTAAAGGGTTCTCGATTCCGCCGGTTCGCAAGCAGCTGGACAAGCCGCGGCATCCCACAGGGCCAACCCCGGCACAGATTCTGATGGAGCAGTACAACCGACAAAAGGCCGCCCAGGCTAACAGGAGCAATTCATGAAAGAAAATTTAAAAATCACCGCCGCGCAGCTGGCGAAAATCATTCAGGGCAAGATGCTGACAGTGCCGGAGATGCACGAGCTGGTGGGGGGTGTTTATCCAGGTTATGAGCAGGAAAGCCTCTGGGTTGCCCTGAGAACGCTGCGAACCTCACCCAATTGCCATATTGAAACGGTAATTCGCGGAAAGCACCGCGCGTATCACCTGCGCAGTGCCAGTGAGCGGTTTTTTGCCCGCTCGGCCGCCGTGTGCAGCCGGCGGGAAAGAGGCGATCGCCGGGCCAACCATTTCACTGATGACGAGATGAGATTTATCCAACGCGCCTCTGAGTTTGATCGGCTACTGCGCACCGCGCGGGCATAAGAAAGGGAAATTTCATGAAAACCATCACTGACGTTTTGAGCAAGGTTGGCAAGGCAAGCACGAGGGAAATCGCCGCGATCCTCGACATCGATGTCCGGGATATGTTGGCGCTGCTGCGTGAGCAGGAAGAAGAGGGGCTGATCGTAGGCATCAACGGTCACTGGCAGCTGGCAGTGACAGACGCTGAGTCAGAGAACGCTTATACCCAAGTGCCAGCACCAGCGCCGGCGATACCGCCTTTAGCAGTCATCTGGTCAGCACCGCAGGACGTGCAGGAATTCCCGACCCTGGCATGGGTACGCCAGCGGCGCCGGGAGCTTAAAAACGAAATGCGCTGGTTGTCTCAGATCGAAAATATTGCTCGCCAGATAGAGCGTAAAAAGGCGGCTGTGGCGTATTTCCGGGAATGGGGATGAGTGTATAAGGCCAACGGGCCCCTGAGGTTAGCTTTTGGCGCCCGTCTCATTTTTTTTTGGCAAAAACCGCTTAACAATCCCCTTGTGTTTTTAGACATCAAGTCAAATATTTCTATGCGGATTACAATTAATTAATTCGTGTTCAGCAAAAGAATCTCTTTTTTATAGCCACTTTTATTGCTTGCTTAATATCAATTAACAAAAATAGAGTATACCTCAAAAGAGGTAGAGTAATTCCGACGGAATTTTCTTCAATTTGCACGGATGCCAGCCTGAGGCGATCTGGACGATCCTTCTCGGAGCTCAACTTCTGTAAAGGTAATGATGAGCAAGTTGAAGGGTTCGAAGCCCATATATTTGGAAATGCGCTTATTTTCATTGTGTGTGGGGGTGAGCTATGCACATCCCTGAACATCTGATCCCGGAATTTAACGAAAGCACTCGCCCGGTAATTATTTATCGCAACAGCGACGGAACATTCGCAGAGGGATTCGTCCTGCGCGATGATGAGTTTGTTGCCAGCCTGGATATGATAAAAGCGGCTATGAACTGCGCGGGCATTCCTGTAATAGACGCAGATAAATAGCCCTCGTATAATACCCGCGGGCCTGAACAGCCCGAGTAATCACTGTGCCACCGGAGGACTGATGGCACAGATTCAATTTTTAAAATCCGCATCCCAGATCCTGACTCCGGCTACGCCCGAAGCCAGCGAATTTTTACAGCGCATTAAAACCGGCGAGTGGGTGTCTGCCGAATTCCGGCGCGTCCGCAACTACCAGTTTCACAAACGCTTCTTCAAACTCCTGCAGCTCGGCTTCGACTACTGGACGCCGGCCGGCGGCGCGCTGACGGCAGGCGAGCTCGAGCTGGTCGATCGCTTCGTCTCTTACCAAATAAAGATGGCCGGCAACGCGCATGGTGCGACGCTGCGGGCGTTTGCTGATGAGTTTATCCTCCTCGAAGGCCAGCTGCGCACTCGCGAGGTGGCGTTGCTCAAATCCTTCGAACCCTACCGTGAGTGGGTGACCGTCCAGGCCGGTTACTACGATGACGTGATCCTGCCTGACGGAACCCGCCGGCGCCTTGCAAAATCCATCAGCTTTGCACGCATGGACGAAGACACTTTCCAGGCCTTCTACAAGGCCGCCTTCAACGTTCTCTGGAACCACATTCTGTTCCGCAAGTTCCGCTCTCAGCAGGAAGCGGAGAGCGTGGCCATGCAGCTGCTGGAGTTCGCATCATGACTAAAGCGGAACGACAGCACCTGCAGCGCGTTGCCGATCTCGGCTGCATCGTCTGCCGGCAGCACTTCAGCGTGTTCAGCCCGGCAGAAGTGCATCACCTGCGCGCTGGCTGCGGAGCAGGGCAGCGCGCCAGCCATTATCGAACAATCCCACTTTGTCCACCCCACCACCGAACTGGCGGGTACGGCGTGGCCATCCACGCTGGACAGAAGATGTGGGAAAAAAATTACGGTACAGAAGAAAGCCTGCTGGCGCAGGCGTATGAGCTATTAAAAGGAGAGTAAGACGTTGCGCGATATCTATGACGTATTGGAAGAATGGGGCGCCTGGGCAGCTTCTGATAACAGTGGTGTAGACTGGCAGCCCATAGCGGCAGGCTTCAAGGGCTTATTACCTCATGGTAAGAAATCGCGAATTCAGTGTGATGACGATACAGGGATTCTGATAGATGGATGTGTAGCGCGATTGAAAAAATTGAAGCCAGAAGAGTACGAGCTGATTATTGCGCATTTTGTGGTTGGCATTTCTTTGCGTTCTATTGCTAAGAGACGTAAGTGCTCTGATGGTAAAATAAGAAAGGAATTACAGTCAGCCATCGGATTTATAGAGGGTGTCTTAAATATTCTAGCCAATTAGCTTGAACAACGTTATAAGGGCGCCAGCGGAAACTGGCGCCCACGCGGCTATCAGTAAAAACCATAAAACCCTAGAGCAAAAGATCTCATTTTTGGATAAGTTGTCTAGGGCTTCAGTAATCCTCACCTTTAAATCGTTACTTTCCTCAAAACGATTTTTATTATCTTCTATTTTCTTGTTCATTGATTCAAAAACTATACTTTTGGCGTGTCTGATTCTGTAAAATTGGTTTTGTTGAGATAAAATTGTAAGGTGCATAATCAAAGAAGTTAAAAATAAACCGGCGAGTGCAATTATAATTTCTGTTTTATCTGACAGTTTAAGTAGACCAATTGCCCCAACTAAAGAAATTGGTATGGCTAAAACCTTGCTAGACAAGTCTAGTAACGTTTTAGAAGTTTTTTCAGCAAAGTCAATTTCAGCGTCAGCTATTTCTTTTCTGGATTTATGGAAAGAGAATGCAGACATATAAACGGCAAGGTTGTTTGTATATAATCTATTTACAGAGTCCCAGCTAACGATTAAATCTGTAAAGTTAGCTTTATTATCATTAATGTATTCTATTAGGGTGTTTCTGAATGTATTTATTTTTTCATCATAATGTGCGTCGGTTAACGGATTAATAGAAACTAAATTATTAATCAAATCAATATTAAAATTCTCAACGAGTAAAATTTCCTTACTTAAAGAAGTTTCAATTACGGCTGAGGTGGATTTAGACTCGGAATGCATCACAAATACTAAGCGATAAAAACTACTGCTACCTTCACTTTTGATATCATGATAATGAGCAATCTTGGCTAATGAAGATATTAAGGATAGGGTTTTTTCTAATGTTCCAATAAATGATGGCTTGTGTTTATCTTCAGAATAAAAGTCATCTTCTACAATATAATATTCTTTTGGAAACAATCCTTTTGATAAGCAGCTTGCAGAAATAAACTCATCACTATTTTTGTAAAATTTATCCGCAGTGCTTTGATTAATAATAAAAGCATATTTACTTTCACTCCACACCTCAGGAAGATCATCTAGGTCGTCTACAAAACCCCCATCAACTTCAAGCTCATCAAAGCGTCCGGCAGGGAAGTGTCCAGTTAAAATATCAACCAAAGTTTGATGAGTTTTTTTTGAATAAGAAATAGTGCCTTTAATCATAACTCCATCAAAGAGTGGATCTTTAGAGTTTTTGAATAATTGCACTATTTTTAGTAGGTCGGTCATTTTATCAGATTACTCTAATTTATTATCTATCTTTTTGATTAAAGCCTGCTTTCTTTCTTTAATTGCTGATTCAATTTTCGATTTGGCTTCTGCTGGTAAGTTGTTGAAAACTAAACTTCCTTTTGATTGATCATAAAAGATCATAGCATCACTGGTTTCGCCTAGCAATTCCTTATCAAAGTTAAAGCTATATAATTTGTCTTTAAAAGAAACGTTCTTTATTTTATCAAGCGTAGGTTTATTAATTACAAATTCAGAAGGAATGCGGGTTTTTTCATTGTTGAGGTGCTTCATAAATCCTTCAACTAATGAATCTCTTTCATCTTCAGCTAAAGTTGTTAAATGAGCAGATGCTAAATCCGCTATGTCGGCAAGCTTCGCCGGATTCTTGCTTTCATTTTTTTCATCAAGATATCTAATAACTTTATTCCTAAAGCTTTCAGCTAACCGCTTTGTTCTTTCATCGCTTTTAAAATAATTTCGTGCTTCTCTAGGCAATGCTCGGGTAGCTCCGGAAGAAGCTATACCCTTATCACAACCTAAAGCTGCGATAAAATAAGCTGAAGCTGATTGGCCTTTAGTCTTACTGACAAAGCTCAAATAACTTAGTTCTGATTTAGTAGAATCATCTGCTTTGATATATTTATCGTACAAATGGAAATTTATCTTCGCGGCTTGATTTATATTGCTTAAGTCAAGATGCACTAATTCCTGAGGTTCGAGAGCATCACTTATACTCATGCCGCCTTTTTTCTTTAACATGGTGATTAACAAGAAGCGTATATTTTCTGAAATGTAATCAGTGAAGACAATATAACCTCCTGAAGGCCAGGTTTGTCCCTTAGCTTCTTCAAAAAATTGCTTCATAATAGAGTTTGAAAAATCAATAAATTCACTTGAATTGAAGTTGGGAAGAGAAAAGTATTTGTGAAATTTATCCGGAATTGGCCCTATACCCTTAGGGTTAGACTCTTTATCATTAATGGTCTTAAATACGCCATAGTGAGCTGTATTACCACGTGAGCCATATAATTTTATTACATCTTCTACAAGCTTATTGACGATTACGTTATTTTTATCAAGCTCTGTTTTTCGCAAGTTATATGGTTTTGAATGATCAAAATCCTTTCCGCTTTCTTTGATCAATTCATGCACTATTACATGTTTAAGTATAGGTTTATTCATTTTTCATCCAATCCAAATGGGAGAATTAAGGTTTGTATCATAAAGAAACACTAACGCGTACGCAAAATGTACAGTAATCTGCTATGGGTTGTCACTATGCACTGACACATAACATTCAAAACCTCGCCACCTCGCGAGGTTTTTTGCTTTCTGCACCACAGAGAGCGTTCTCAGTGACACTGGATCTAGCGGGTAGAATGGCTCACATGAAGGGGCACAAGGAAAAGCTTCTTTGTGGAAAATGAGCAGGCTTGTTGGCATTAGGCTAGTGCCGAAGGTAGAACTAGTCGCGATGACTGATTTGCTGGGTTGGCTGAGATGTCATAGCAACTGATTGTAATCAGCGGATCGTAGATTCTATACATGCAGCCAACCCCAGATAGTTACACGAAAGCAACACTTCTAGGCTCGCTTCGGCGGGCCTTATTTATACCCAAAGGCGCCACCAGCACCCACCGCGCACCCTGTGTATGGCTGGAGCGCGGCTTTTTCTTTTAACTTCATCAGCCGCCCGCTACGGGAGGGCAGAGCATGCAACGTATGGAATCAACATCTCAGCAAATGCCGTACTGGTGGTCAGCGTGCCTGGCGTTCTTCTCAACACTCAGTCTCTACGATTACGTTTTTTGCGTCGGCGCGGCGATCTCCGCATTTTTCACGATCAAAACGTATTACGCAGCTCGACGTGAGAAGCGGCAGCAGCTGACGGAAGAGCGCGCGCGCACTGAGATGCTGCGTCGTTACTTAGAGGGCGTGATGTCTGTCCCGGAAGGCGAGCGGCCGGCGGATGTTGAGGTCGTAGCGAACGCGATCAGAATGGCAGGGGGTGCAGATGCCAGCGCTGAATAAAAAAAGTAGCGCCGCCGGCGCAGTATGTGCGGTCTCAGCGATTATCGCGATTTTACTTTCGAACGGGCAGGTTCGCACGAACCAGCGCGGCCTGGAGTTAATCGGCAACGCCGAGGGCTGCAGGCGTGAGCCGTACATCTGCCCGGCAGGCATAGCAACAGACGGCATCGGCAATACGCACGGCGTGGCGACGGGAAGACGGAAAACGGATCAGCAGATCGCCAACGACTGGCAGCGCAATATCCTCGACGCTGAGACGTGCGTGAATCGTTATGCCGGCGGCGCCAGGTTGCCGGATAACACATTTTCCGCTGCGGCCTCGATCGCGTTCAACGCTGGCTGCCCGACGATGCAGAAAAGCACCATGTTTCGCTATTTCCGCCAGGGGCAGCTGGTGGCCGGCTGCAATGAGTTTCCACGCTGGGTGTACGCAGGCGGTAAAAAACTGCCGGGTCTGGTTATCCGCCGGCAGGCAGAAAAGCAGCTGTGCCTTGAGGGTGTGAAGTGATGCGGTACTTACTTCTGTGTCTCAGCCTGGTTGCATTTGGGGCAGTGCTGCTTGCCAGCCATTATCATGGTAAAGCCACAGAGTGGCGCGCTGTGGCACAGCAGTCGCAGCAGCTGCTTAAGCAGCAGGAAGACGCTATAAACGAAATGCAGAAGCGACAGCGTGCCGTTGCTGCGCTCGATGCAAAATACACGAAGGATTTAGTCGATGCTCAGACGACTATCGATAAGCTGCAGCGCGATGTTGCTTCTGGCCGCAAGCGGCTGCAGCTCAACGCGGCCTGTACGAAGCAATCCGCCACCGGAACCGCCAGCCTGGATGATGCAGCCCGCGCCCGACTTTCTGACACCGCTGAACGGGATTATTTCATCCTCAGAAGTCGAATCGAGCTCGCCGGAGAGCAAATCGCAGGGTTGCAGCATTACATACAAGAGCTGTGCCTAAAGTAAGGCTTGCATTACAAGATATTTTTTTAATGGCCTTGAATTAATAGTTGTTAGGGGTATTGTATTGACTTCTTTATTTCAAAGGGATCAGTATGAAAGACCTAACAGATGCTGTTCAACAGGCTTTAAAGGATAATAATTATTTTTCAGCAATGTTTATTGCTTTGTCCTTGCCAGATATATGTGGAAGTCTTGAAACACCTAAAGAAAAAAATGGAGCTAGAGCAAAAAGGTGGTTCAAAGAAAATTTGGGACCTAAGTATATGCCGAACAATCGTTATGAAGTCATGCTAAATTTTAGACCGGATGGTATAGCCACGCTTCCTCCTAGGGAAGCTGAGAAGTTGAAAAAAGAACCAGCTACAGTTAGGTTTACTCCTGAAATGTTCTGGTCGCTTAGAAATGCTTTCTTACACGAAGCTTCAGATAAAAATAAGTCAGTGAAGTTTCATATAACGCACTCAAGAACACCAATGATGATGATTAATGGCGCTTTGCAATTGAGCTCAATTGAATTCTGCAAAGACATGTGTAATGCAGTAACAAGATGGATTACAAAAATGCAAAGTAATGCCATTGTTACTAAAAGAATCACCGAAAGAGCGAAAATTACCAATTACATAAATGATGGCATGTATATCATCCTATAATTTACTACGAATACTACCGCCTGCGGGCGGTTTTTTTACGCCTGATGAAAGGATGGTTAATATACAAATTTTAACTTTTGAAAAGGACTAATGCGGAGTGGAAATCAGCACAATCCCAGCGATCGGTGGTAGTAGCAGTAAAGGCATATTTACTGAGCGGCAGATCATTGGTGCGGATGACGTTGGCGAACCGTTATTGATTGATCTCACAGCTGACGCGCTGGATCCGCGTATCACTTTCACGGGCCCGGCCCATTTCTATTACACAAAATCCGGCGCGCTGGCGTTATGCGCTGAGAATGAGTGGCCGCTCGAGTACCAGAACGGGCAGGCCGTAGGCCGGCACGCGCCGGAGCCTGAAGCCACAAATTTACAGCCGTACAGCCGCGCGACGACGATTTCGGACTATCTGGTCAAAAGCGATGATCTGGAATTAATTGTTGATGCCACCGGCGCACCGGATGGCGGCGCCATTGGCCGAATTCCGGAAGCGTGTGAATCGTATCTGGTGTCGCAGGACGTGGAGAGTGCGGTCCTGGTACCGCAGACGCGTTATGCGTTAACCAGCGGATGGCAGCGACTGACATACGCAGTGACGGTAACAAGGCGTTCGCGCGTTCGGCTGCGCTACGGTCAACACGGGGTTTCAACTCCGTCGATATGGCTGACGCAAAACCCAGACTATGGCAAATGGCTGCCCGCCGGCGACTACGCGATCAGCTGGTTTGTAAAAGCCGGCGATGGCTCAACATTTCCTGCTGGCTTTGCGCAAATAGAGTCCGGAAGCATATGCACATCGCCTGTCGTTAATGAAACCGCAGCAACAGCATCTCGCGCTGCATCTACGGTCACTATCGACACCAAGGGCTTTCGGATGATCACTGTGCGCTACACGGGCAACTACGGCGAAAGCTTCAGCGCCCTCGGCAACGTCTCAACGCTGCGAGTCGCACAGCGTGCGCACTGGGGAACGCGGTACATCCGACAAATTCTACTGAGCAGGTAAAAATTATGCCGACAAAAATGGTAACGCTGACGCGCACGCCGCAGCTGGTCTGCGACGGCACATCAAATTTCAGCGTAAACACGAAAGGCGCCAGCGTTTATTTTGCTGAAAGCGAGGACCAGCCGACCGATTTGACGGTTCACGACGAGTTGACCGGGCGGCTGGGATTCGGCCCGAACGTCATGATCTGGATGTGGGTCGATACTGATTATGGTCCCACCATCCCGGTGATCAGCTGGTACGAATAACGGAGAAGAGGTATGGCAAAACCGGACTGGGGAGCGCTGCAGGTTCTGTTCCTCGCCGAGCATGCCAAAACGGGTATATCACCCAAAGAATGGTGCGAGGCGCGGGGGCTGAATTATTCATCTGCGCGCCGGTATATAAAAAAGCCTGCTGCGCAGAAATCTGTGCGCGCTGGCCAGCGCAACATTCAGTCTGCGCAGCGCAGCAACAGCGAAAGTGCGCAGCCCGTTGCGCAAGAGTTTGATCTGCGCAGCTATGGTCTCAATGATATGCAGATTCGGTTTGTTGAAGAATATCTCATCGACCTGAACCGGACAGCTGCATATAAGCGGGCGGGTTATAAAGGTGAGGGCAATACGGCTTACGTCAACGCCTCACGCATGCTCAGAAATGCTAAGGTCGCGGTTGCAGTTCGTGATGCGATGGATGCGCGCGCGCGCCGCACCCAGATTACACAGGATGCCGTGCTGCAGTGGTGGTGGGATATCGCTACCGCTGACGCAACGCAGCTCACGGAACTGCACCGCTACTGCTGCCGATACTGCTGGGGATTCGGTCACAACTACCAGTGGCGCGACGCGGTGGAGTTTGAAGAAAAGCGCCGCGACGCGCTGGCGCGCAAGCAGCGCGAGCCGAGCGATGAAGGCGGGTACGGTTACGACGCGCAGATTGATCCTAACCCCGAGTGCCCGCGCTGCAACGGTCTGGGCCTGAGTCGCCCCGTTTTTCACGATACCCGTGATTTAACTGGCGCCGCGCGCCGTTTGTTCGCTGGCGTGAAAGAGGGGAAATTTGGGCTGGAAATCGTCATGCGCAATCAGGATGACGCTTTGAAAATGGTTGCACAGCACATCGGCATGGTGAAAACGAAAACTGAGATCAGCGGACCGGATGGCGGCCCAATCCAGTCAGAACAGGTTTCTCTGACACCGGATCAGGCAGCCGACCTCTACCGCAAAATGATGGGGTAATATCCGTCTGAACGGCTAGGCAGCATCTGATTTTCTGTGTATGCGCCCAAGTGCTTTGATGGCCGCAATTTTAATTTCATGATCTATATCGTCAGTTAATTCCAGTAGACGATTAACTACGGCAGATGAACGGTTCCCTCCTTCTCCTAACGCATAAATAGCAGCAAGCTGTATATGTTTTTGAGTAGCTTCAGTAAAAGACAACAGCTTTTTGGTTACAGTCGAATTCATAAAACCTCCTGTTTAATTATTCCGCAAAACAATATCGGATTTTATGCTTTTAAAATCAAGGAGGGATGTTTTATATGCCCATTCCCTTTCCGTTCGATTTCAAAAACCCTGACTACACGCAGGTGTTCGAGTGGCGCATTGAGCGGCTGCAGCGCATCCGGCAAAACCCTGGCATGCTGCCGGCGCTGAAAGCGTTCTACCGTGACAATCCTGCGCAATTCATTATCGACTGGGGCATGACGACAGACCCGCGCAACCTCGACTACGGCCTGCCCGTAACCATCCCGTTCCTGCTGTTCCCACGGCAGGAAGAGTGGATCCACTGGATCATGGACCGCCGGCGCAACCTGGAAAACGGCATCACGGAGAAAAGCCGCGAGATGGGGCTGAGCTGGACGTCGATCGGGCTGGCGTGCTCGCTGTGCCTGTTCAGCAAAGAGATGGTGATCGGGTTCGGCTCGCGCAAAGAGGAATACGTGGACAGCACCGGCGACCCAAAAGCGCTCTTCTGGAAAGCCCGGAAATTCGTCGAGATGCTGCCGGTTGAGTTTCGCGGCACCTGGAACGAGAAGAAGCACGCGCCGTATATGCGCGTTGAGTTCCCGGACACTGGCGCAGTGCTGAAAGGCGAAGCGGGCGACAACATCGGCCGCGGCGACCGCACTACGCTCTATTTCGTCGACGAAGCCGCATTCCTGCAGCGCCCGCTGCTGATAGATGCGGCGCTGTCCCAGACGACGCGCTGCCGCATCGACCTGAGTTCGGTCAACGGCATGGCCAACCCGTTCGCACAAAAGCGGCACGGCGGCAAAATACCCGTTTTCACCTTTCACTGGCGAAGCGATCCGCGCAAAGACGAGGAGTGGTATCGCCGCGAATGCGAGAAAATCGACAACCCGGTCGTGGTGGCGCAGGAGCTTGATCTTAATTACAGCGCATCAGCTGAAGGCGTTCTCATCCCGTCCGAGTGGGTGCAGGCCGCCGTCGACGCGCACATCAAGCTGGGTATTAAACCTACCGGCAAGCGCCTCGGGGCGATGGACGTGGCCGACGAAGGGCGCGATAAAAACGCCTTTTCTACGCGCCATGGCTTCCTGCTGGAGAATATTCGCGAATGGTCTGGCGTGGGCAGCGACATTTACGGATCCGTCGAGAAGGTTTTCGGCTACTGCGAGGAGGACAACCTCGAAGAATTCCGCTTCGATGAAGATGGTCTCGGCGCCGGCGTGCGCGGTGATGCGCGCGCCATCAACGAAATGCGTAAAGCGGCCCGGCGCCCAACGATCCTCGCGACGCCGTTCCGCGGTAGCGGCGCGGTATTCGATCCCGACGCCGAGGCTGTGCGCGGCGACAACGGGCAAAAGGCGCGGCTGAACAAAGATTTTTTTGCGAATGCCAAGGCGCAAAGCTGGTGGCATCTCCGCAAAAGATTCCAGAACACGTACCGCGCCGTAAAAGAAGGATTGGACTACAACCCGGACGAAATCATCTCGATCAGCAGCGCGATGGCGAGCAAAGACAAACTCATCATCGAACTGTCGCAGCCGACCTACTCCATTAACGGCGTAGGGAAAATCATCGTCGATAAACAGCCAGACGGCACCAGGTCGCCGAACCTCGCCGACTCGGTGATGATCAGCTACGCACCTATGAACACCTCACTCGATATTTGGGCAATGCTCGGAGCTTGATATGTCCCGTAAAAAACGCCGTAACGGCGCACAAAGGCCCGTTGCGACTGCTGACGGGTACAACAATTTCACGGCCAAATTAGGCACGGCCACATCGAACATTCAGACCGGCGGGACACATCTGCCGGACTACCTGACGCGCAACCGCGTTAAGCTGGAATTTGCATACCGTTCATCGTTTCTGGTCGGCGCCGCCATCGATGCGGTCGCGGACGACATGACACGAAAAGGCGTGACTATCACGTCGCGGCTGGAGCCGGGGCACAAAGGCAAGGTTGACACGTTCTGGGATGAGGCGGGCATCTGGGATGGCCTGAACGACACGCTCAAGTGGTCCCGACTTTACGGCGGCGCGCTGCTGGTGGTGCTGATAGACGGGCAGGATATGTCGACACCGCTCCGGCTCGATCGCATCAGGGAGGGGCAATTTAAAGGCGTGCTTTCGCTCGACCGCTGGATGGTCACGCCGTCCTATTACGACCTGGTGACTGATTACGGCCCACACTTCGGCAAGCCAAAATTTTACAAGGTGGTGACTAATCAGAAAGGCATACCGTCATGGAAAATCCACTACAGCCGGCTGATCCGCCTGGACGGTGAAACTCTGCCATTCCAGCAGGCCCAGACGGAAAACGGCTGGGGGATGTCAGTAGTAGAGCGCATTTTTGAGCGCATCGAGGCGTTCGATACTGCGACGGTTGGCACAACGCAGCTGATCCACAAAGCCCATCTCCGCACGTACAGCATCGATAAACTGCGTCAAATTCTGGCAACAGGTGGCGATCTCGAAGCGGCATTAATGAAGCACATGGACATGATCCGCCAGTTTCAAACCATCGAGGGCATGACCCTCATGGATGCCAGCGACAAATTTGAAACGCACAGCTACTCGTTCGCTGGCGTTGCCGACGTCATGCTGCGGTTTGCTGAGCAGGTCTCCGGGGCGACCGGTATTCCGCTGGTCCGCCTTTTCGGCCAGTCGCCGGCCGGATTCAGCACCGGCGACGGCGACCTCGAAAACTACTATAGCCGGATCAACTCACAACAGGAGCGGCGCCTGCGCCGGCATATACGCTGGCTGATGGACATCACCTGGCGTTCTGAATTTGGCGAAGAGCTGCCCGATGATTTCACGTTCGAGTTCAACAAGCTGTGGGAAATGTCAGACGGCGACCGGGCGACGATGGCAAACAATATCGCGACGGCGCTGGGCGCGCTGGCGGACCGGGGCATTATGCCGCGCCACGCGGCCATGACGGACCTGCGCAATATCTCCGAGGTGATTGGCATCGGCGGGGCAATCACTGACAAGGATATCGAGGATGCGAAGAAAGAGCTGGAGGAGTCTGAATCTGAAAACAGCGCTCCGCCGTCGTTCAGAGAAAACGTACCGACAAAGCCTGTTGGCGATAGTCAGCCAGATAAACGAAATCGTAACTGGTTCATACGATGGTTCCCAGAGCAGCGCTAACCTCGTCATAACCGACCTGACCGGCTATTCACAAATTATCGACGACTGGGCGGAAATGGTCGGGCGCCGGATGTTCAGCCAGGTCGAAGAGGAGGAGTGGCGCCAGTGGCGCAGCGTCTCCGAAGAAATTTCAGAGGGACTTCGGCAGGTCGTCGGCAACACGCCAGTGGGGCACGTTGCCCAGGATATCGTCTACCGGCAAATCCAGCTGATGAAATCGCTGCCGCTTGAGGCAGCCGATCGCGTCAGGGAGATACAGTCCCGCGCCATCGATGCCGTCGTTAAGGGTGAACGACCGGATGCCCTGTACGAGATGATCATGCAGTCCGGCGACGTTGCCGCCAGCAGGGCGCGCATGATAGCGCGGACAGAAATCAGCCGGGCAACCGGCGCACTGACGCAGGCCCGCGCGCTGGCGGTTGGCTCGGAGGGCTACTGGTGGCGCATTAAAGGATCGGGCACGCGGCCATCACACAAAAAGATGCGCGATGTGTTCGTGCGCTGGGATAACCCGCCCACGCTCGACGGCATGACAGGGCACGCCGGATGCCTGCCGAATTGCCAGTGCTGGGCCGAGGTACAAATTCCCGAACCAAGATACTGAATATACAGGCCGCCACGAGCGGCCTTTTTTATTGAGGTGCACGAATGATACGCATCAATTTTATCGATGCTGATAAATGGGTCACCGTCCACCCCAACGGGCATAACAATAAAGGGTCGCCAGTGCTGGTGGGCTCAGGTGGTGAAATCAAGGGCGGCATGGGCGGCAAGTTTAATGGCGAGAAGCTCAGCGAAGTGGGGAAAAAGTTCACTGACCCCAAAACACCAAAAGGCGGCGTCAAAGAGCAACCTAAATCCGAGTCCAAACCCAAGGGAGAAAGCAGCGCATTTCAAACGCGACGCCTGGATCACGGCGAACTCTCTATTCCCCGCAGGCTGAACAATATCAACCGCGATCTGGACCGCTATAAGGCGGAGCAGGCAAAGCAGCAACGTCGCGATCTCGATGATCGGAAATTTCTCCATGAAGAAGCCGAGCGCAGGAAGGCCGAAGCCCTGAAGAAGGGCATGAGCGAAGAGGACAAAAAGACATTCAGAAAGGAGCTCATAAGCCGCTATGCAAAGGCTTTTCAGAAGGCCCACGGCTGGAGTGCATCAACTGCGAGAGAACAGGCCAGAATAGAGGTTGATCACCTGTTCAAAAATAAAGCCGACAAAGTTTTGGAGGCCTGGCACAAATTTCAGGCATCCAGCAAACAGACTGGTGATGCCGACACGGTGCAGCATACGATGAAATATTTTTTCACCGCCCGGCTGGGCGAAACCCGCTTTCTGCAGGCGGATGGTTCGCTGCTCTGCAAAGACGTTCCGATCGCGCGCACGGGGCAGCAGATTTACCTGCCCGATGAGATTGGGCTGGAGCCTGACGAGTCAGGCACAGTCACCGTATGGCGCACAGAAGACGAGGTGTTTTCCCCCGAGACAATGGCATCGTTCGAGGGCGTTGCCGTCACGCTGGGCCATCCCGAGGACGATGACGGCGGAATTCTGTTCGTTAACCCTGGTAACTACTCGGAGCTGGCGCATGGGCATATTCAGAACGTGCGCCGCGGCACGGGCGATAAATCTGACCTGCTGATCGCTGACGTGCTGATTAAGCGTCAGGAGGCGATCGACGCGGTTAATTCCGGCCTCACTGATGTCAGCTGTGGCTATGACGCCAGCTACAAGCAGCTGGCGCCCGGAAAGGGCAAGCAATATCAAATCACCGGAAATCATCTCGCGGTCGGCATTGACCGCGGGCGCGCTGGTGGTCGCTGTGCAATCGGGGATTCAGCCCCATTACCCAAAAAGGAGAGGCCAATGTCATGGCTGAAAAAACTGGCTACGGCCATTAAGACGAAAGATGAGGACGCGCTAAACCAGCTCATTGAATCCGCGCCCGAAATCCCGTCCGACGGGATGGGCTCTATTCCGGGCTCGACAATCAACATCAATATCCCGTCGCAGGCCACCTCGCTGCCGGCCGAGAACCGCACGACGACAGATGAGCAGGAAGAGGAGGCGAAAAAAGAGGAGGAGAAGACCGGCGACGACGGCGATATCGCGGCCGCTCTGCAGGCGATCCTGGCGCGCCTCGACAAGCTGGAGGGTAAAACCGGCGATTCTGATCCGGGCGACGACAAGCCGACAGGGGATGAAGATGCAGAAGAGGATAAAAAGGTCACCGCCGACGCTGCGTATAAGCGCGGCATTATCGCTGACGCGGAAATCATCTGCCCCGGCTTCCAGCCCACTGGCGATAAAGGGCTCAAACGCCAGGTGCTCAGCCAGGCGCTCCGCACCGGCGACAGCCTGAAGGCGTTCGGCGTCAGTGATTTTGATAAGGCACCGAAGGCCACCGTCGATGCGGTGTTCACTGCCGCAGTAGCAATGAGCAAGGCTCAAAATCACCTGAAACCGCTCGGTTTCAAAACCGGCGACGCCGCATCAACAAAACGCATCACGCCTGCTCAGCTGAATCAGCTGAACAAGGAATTCTGGAACAAACACAAATAAGGTAACTCCTCATGGCAGGAACTGCATATCTGACCCGCATGCCTCTGGGCATCGCGGGCGCCGTAACTCGTCCGCGGGATCTGACCGCCGAGCCGGTGTCGCTCGATCCCAATAAGATTTTTTCAAAGTATGGTCTGGCCGGTAAATGGTCCGGCAATGACTTCGTTCCGCTGGAGGAGGGCGACACGATTGACGATGTCGCGGGCATTCTGATCCGTCCGTATCCGACGCACTCGCAGCCAGATATGGCGGCGCTGGGCATCAGTTCCGGCGTGACGGGCGACAGGCTCGCGCGCGGCTATATCTGTGTGACCGTTCCGCAGGATCAGGCGGCAACAGCCAAAAAAGGCGCGCCGGTTTACGTGCGCATTGCTGGCGCAACGGCAGACAGCCCGCTCGGCTCGCTGGTGCTGACGCCTGACGCGACTGCCGCGAATACCCCGCAGCTGACTGCAGCGCGCGCGATGGGTCCGGGCGATGGCGCCGCCGGCGCCGGCCTCGGTCACGTTGAAATCGCCTACAATATTTAAGGAAACCCATGTTTACTATCGACAAAAAGACCGTTGACCAGGCCGGCGCGTTCCTTATCGGCGAACTGGAGCGCCTGGACCAGACGCTCAACCTGCCGCTGGTTTCGTACAAATGGTCGCGCGACATGCCGCTGCGCAGCGACGTGTCTATCGCGGACGAAATTTCATCGTTCACTAACACTGATTTTGCCGCGGCGGGCGGTGTAAATCCGAACGGTAAAAACTGGATCGGTAAAAACTCCACTGCGATCGCGAAAACCAACCTCTACATTGAAAAAACAGCGCAGCCGCTCACGCTCTGGGGCATGGAGCTGGGCTGGACCCTGCCAGAGCTGGCGTCTGCACAGCAGCTCGGACGCCCGATCGACACGCAGATGTACGACGCCATGCAGATGAAATGGAATATGGACATTGATGAGCAGGTCTATATCGGCGACGAGGGCATGGGCGTAACCGGTCTGCTGAACCTCAGCAACGTTGTTCCGCTGGCCGCCGCGGGCGCATGGACGGCGACAACTGATCCAGACATCATCTCGCAGGACATTAACCTGGTCCTCACCGACGCGTGGCTGAAATCAGGCTATGCCGTCTGCCCGTCTAAAATCGGCATTGCGCCAGAGCTGTTCGGCCTGCTGTCAAACAAGAAGGTCAGCTCAGCCGGTAACATCTCGCTCCTCGAGTACGTGAAGATCAACACCATTGCGTTTCAGGAGAACGGCGAGCCGCTGGAAATTGTCTCCATGAAATGGGCGTCAAACCGTGGCGTGGGCGGATCTCACCGCATTGTGGCCTACACCCAGGACGAGAAATACGTGCGATTCCCGCTCGTGCCGTTGCTGAATACTCCGCTCGAGTATCGCGGCATCCACCAGCTGACGACCTATTACGGCCGCCTCGGCCAGGTAGAAACGCCGTACAGCAACACCATCTCCTATCTCGACGTTCCGGCGTCATAACCAACCTGGCGGGGCAACCCGCCTTTTTTCTGGAGAGCATCCATGAAACTAATTGCAGCTAACGCCGCGACGCTGAGCCTTGCTGACGGTTCAAAATTTAAAATCGAGCCCGGTATTCACGACGACAAAGATTTTCCCGACGCCGTCAAAAAGCACTGGGCATTCAGCTCATACGTAAAGCCGATCGACGACTCAGAGAATGAGCAGGGCGATAGTGATTCGTCAGTGCAGATTGGCAGGCTGCAGGCCGAAGTCGACAGCCTGAAAAAGACCGTTTCGGAACAGGAAGATCTGGTCGAGAGCCTGACGGGTCAGATTGAAGAGCGGGAGGCGGCGATCGGCGAACTGCAGGGCAAGGTTGATGACCTGACGGCGCAGCTGGTGGCGCAGAACCAATCCGATACCGGGCAGAGCAACGATGCACCTGTCAGTGAGGTCAACGACAGCGACGGCGGTAAAAATGCCAAAAAACAGCAAGCTTCCAGGTAAAGAGCAGTTCCGCACCGACTTCCCCGAATTTTCCGACACCACGCGCTATCCCGACCCCTCTGTTGATTTCTACCTGGGCATGGCCGACACGCTGCTGAATCAGGACGTGCACGGCGACAAGTTCGTCTATCTCGCTGAGCTGTTCACCGCGCACTACGTCGAGCTGCGCGGGCGTGCGCTGGCGGTCGTCGGCGCAGGCGGCGGGGTCAATTCTGCCGGCGGCGGCGTGATGACGTCGAAATCCGTGGATAAGGTCAGCGCGAGCTATGACGTGTCGGGGATCATCAATCCTGACGCGGGATTCTGGAACAGCACGGCATACGGCCGGGAATTTTTCTGGTGGTGGTCGATGTTCGGCACCGGCGGTCGCCAGCTGCTATGAGCGGGCTCACTGTTCGCGCTGATAATGCCGCCGCCGTGCTGGAATCGCTCCGCCAGCTCACCGGCATGGACGTGCTGGTCGGCATTCCGACAGAGCGGGCCGCGCGCGAGGGCTCGCCCATTAACAACGCCGAGATCGGCTATCTCCAGTCGACCGGGGCAACAGTCGAAATCGATGGGGAGACCATCACGCTGCCGCCGCGGCCGTTTCTGGACATGGGGATTGAGGACACGAAGCCGCGCACCACGGCGCATCTTGAGGCGGCGGCACGGGCAGCCCTGGGCGGCAACATTGAGGGCGCGCTGCTGGAGCTGGAAAGCGCAGGACAAATTGCGCGGGACGGCGCTAAAGCGGTTATCGGATCGGGCGATCGTCTGCATCCCCTGTCTGAGAAAACGCTTAAACGCCGAGAACGTGAAGGTATTACGGGCGATAAACCGCTGTATGCGCATGGCCACCTGCTGAACTCAATCACCTACGTTGTGAGGAAAAAATAATGCCGTTTCTCGACGTGACAGACGTGCTGCTGGATCCGGACTTCGCTGATAACTCGCTGGTTTGCCATCGGCAAATTCAGACGGCGGATGAGGATAATTTCCCGACCAACACGTCGCAGGCTATTCCGTTTTCCGGCGTGGTGACGGTGGATCGATCGCTGGAGGCGCGCCGGATGGCTGCCGGGCAAAACATCAGCGGTGCAATTCTCATCGTGACGCAGTTTCGACTTACACAGGGCCAGCCCGCCGGCGCTGGCACACCGCGGCTGGATGCCGACATCGTGACGTATAACGGCCGCAACTACCGTGTGACGTTTGTTGATCCGTACACCAGCTACGGCGCCGGGTTCGTTCAGGCACATTGTGAGCTGGTGGAATTTGACGGAGGGATCCCGGCATGAGCAATGACAGCACCGCGGCGGGCTACATCACGCCTGCAGGCGACGGTCCCGCTTATGACGAGGCGCTGGAGCGCCAGATTAGCAGGTGGATCCGCGGCGTTTCCGGTCTGCCGGCAGAGCGCGTCTTCCCGCGCTGGACCGACCCGCAATCCTCGATACCGGCAAAAAACATCACCTGGTGTGCGTTTGGCATCACCACCGCGGCATTGCCCGGAATGCCGGCAAATATCCAGATTAGCGACAGCGAGTCGGAGCAGTGGGCGTGGGAGCAGCTGACCGTCATTTGTTGCTTTTACGGCCCGGGCGGAGCCGCGCTGGCCACTGCATTCAGGGCGGGGTTGTTCATTGAACAAAACAACACCGAGCTGAATCGCGACGGCCTCTCGCTGGTGGAGGTGGGGACGATCTACAACCTGCCTGAGCTCATCAATAACCAGTGGGTACGGCGCTATGACATCACCGTCACGCTTTCACGAAAAACCATCCGCACCTACAACATCAATTCCATCGTCGACGCTAACGTCGCGATAATTACCGGAGACTAATCTCATGGCCAAGGGGTTGCCTTTAAACCGCGTCACAAACGTAACGGTGACGCTCTCAGCGCGCGCGGCGCAGGGCCGAAATTTTGGCTCGATGCTGCTGCTGGGCGCTTCCACTGTTATTCCCGTTGCTGAACGTCTGCGCCTTTATTCCAGCCCGGACGATATCGGCACAGATTTTGGCGTAGAGAGCGAAGAATATAAGGCCGCTGTTGTGTGGTTCTCACAGTCGCCGCGCCCCACCCAAATCTATGTCGGCCGCTGGGCGAAGACGCTGGACGCGGCAGAGGCTGGTCAGCCTGAAACACTACTGCAGGCCGTAAACGCGCTGCTCGATTACAACAGCTGGTATGGGCTGCATCTCGCTGTTGATGCAGAAATTTACCCGGATGACGAGGATTTGCTTCAGGTTTGTGATGCCGTGGAATCAGCAACCACATCTCGCATTCTAGCTATCACGTCTGACGACGCCGATATTCTGGATTCAGCCGTCAAAACCGATCTGGCGACGAAACTTAAAGCCGCGATCTACAGCCGCTGCTTTATCCAGTATTCGTCCACCAGCCGTTATGCCGCGATCTCAGCGTTCGCGCGCGCGTTTACTGTCAACTTCACGGGCAGCAATACGACTATCACGCTGAAGTTCAAGCAGTTGCCCGGCATCACCTACGAAACCCTGAGCACCCCCCAGGCCAACGCGCTGGAGGCGAAAAACTGCAACGTTTACGTCTATTACGAAAACGATACGGCGATTCTGGAGCAAGGCGTAATGTCTAACGGCGATTTCTTCGACGAGCGCCACGGGCTGGACTGGCTGCAGAACGCAGTGCAGACCGCTGACTACAACACGCTCTACACCAGCACAACGAAGATCCCGCAAACCGACGCAGGCACAACTACCCGCATGGCCAACATCGAAAAGGTACTGGATCAGGCGCTGAATAACGGCCTCTTTGCGCCGGGGATCTGGACGGGTGGTCCGATGGGGCAATTAAGCACGGGCGATACCCTGACGAAAGGGTATTACACCTGGGCTGACACAGTAGACAACCAGCTGCAGTCTGACCGGGAAGCCCGTAAAGGCGTACCCATTCAGGTGGCCGCGAAGCTGGCCGGCGCCGTTCATTACGGCGATGTTGCAATTACCGTAGTTCGTTAAGGAGCGATAATGGCTACCTATTCTTTTCTAGATGTCTCTGGTTCGCTGTCGGGGCCAACGGGCTCAGTAGACCTGGGCGCAGGCTCAGCGAACGCTGAAGAGGGCATCACAATTGCCATGACTGAGGCGAAAAACACCATGACGATCGGCGCGGATGGGGAGTCGATGCACAGCCTGCACGCGGGCAACAGCGGCACGTTGACCGTCTCACTGCTTAAAACTTCCCCGATCAATAAAAAGCTGCAGCTGATGTACAACGCCCAGCGCCTGTCCTCCTCTACGTGGGGAAACAACGTAATTGTTGTGCGCAACAAGGCTTCTGGCGATTTCTTTACCGCGCGATCCTGCGCGTTTCAAAAAGTGCCTGACTGGACCAATGGCAAGGTGGCCGGGACCGTGGCATGGGTTTTTGACTGCGGCAAAGTTGACGGCTTGCTCGGGGAGTTTTAACCGATGGAATTTGAAATCAAAGGTATTCAGTATCGTGTCGCTAAGCTCAGCGTCTTCGATCAGCTGAAAGTATCCCGCAAACTTCTGCCGGTGCTGGCGGGTCTGCTGGGAGATTTCCAGAACATTCAGGCGGCAACAAAGGGCGGCGACATCTACAAGGCGATGGAAACGACGCTGCCAAAAATTGCCGATGCGCTGGCGGCCCTGAGCGAAGATGACACGAATGCGATCCTGTTTCCGTGCCTGAGCGTCGTTGCGCGTAAAAACGGAACGACATGGGCGCCGGTTATGTCCCAGGGCGTCATGATGTTTGACGACATCGATCTGATGAGCCTGTTGCAAATTGTCGGTCGCGTGGTGGTCGACAGTCTCGGAAATTTTTTGCCAGAACCTCCTATGAGCGAGACGCCGGACCAGCCGCAGGCCAGACGTTAAACAGCCTGCCTGACGGGCTGTCATACCTCCTCGACCCGGTTGACGCCGGGTTAATTCCCTATACCGCGCTGAAAGATGGATCGGTTGATCTGTGTGACATCGCGCTGATGAATGACCACCTCGCTGTTAAGGCAGACAACCAGCGCCGCATCGCACAGTGGAGAGAAGAGAATGAGCGCTGAAACTATCAAAGACTTTTTGGTCTCCCTGGGCTTCAACATCGATGAAGCTGGCGCGCGTAAATTCGGGGCTGTTCTGGCCTCGACTACTACACAGGCTGTCAGGGCAGGGGCAGCAATAGAGGCGGCAGCGCTGTCAGTCGTGGCTTACACCGCGAAAGTCGCCAGCAGCCTCGATAACCTGTACTGGATGTCGCAGCGCACCGGCGCGACGGTGAACGGCATCAAACAGATCGGTTATGCGGTCGGGCAGATGGGCGGTTCGGTAGATGCCGCGCGGAGCTCGATCGAAAATCTGGCGCGCTTTGTGCGCAACAACCCCGGCGCAGAGGGATTCCTCAACCGGCTGGGCGTGCAGACCCGCGACGCCGGCGGTAAAGCGCGCGACATGGCGGGCATTTTTACCAGCGTTGGCCAGCGGCTCAGCAGCATGCCGTATTACCGCGCAAATCAGTACGCGCAGATGCTCGGCATTGACGAAAACACGCTGATGGCAATGCGCCGCGGGCTGGGGCAGTTCAGTGCGCAATACAGCCAGATGACGAAAGCGATCGGCTTCAATGCAGATCAGGCTGCGGTGAGCTCGAACCGGTTCATGACGTCGCTTAAGGCGTTCGGCGAAATGGCCGGCATGGCGCGTGACAAAATCGGCTCTAACCTGGCTGAAGGTCTGGCTGGCTCGATCGATACGCTGCGCAAGCGGATCCTCGATAACTTCCCCAGAATTGAACAGACCATTACCACCGGCATCAAGGGCATTCTCTGGCTGGCCGACGCGATCGGGCGCGTGGTGTTTCGTCTGATTCAGGCGGGCGGCGACCTCATCGAATGGTGGAAACATCTGGATTCCGGCACAAAAAACCTGATCGCCACATTCGGCGCGCTGCTGGTGGCGTGGCGCGTGCTGAACAGCGCTTTCCTTGCTTCTCCTATAGGAATAATCCTCTCGCTGGCTGGCGCGCTGGTGCTCCTCTATGACGATTACAAAACGTGGAAGGAGGGCGGAAAATCCCTTATCGACTGGGGCAAGTGGGAGCCCGACATTAAGCTGGCCGTCAAAAACATCGAGGGCATGGTCGACAGCATCAAAAAGCTGGCGAGAGAAGCAGCGAAACTGTTCGGTATCGATCCGAAAGCCTGGAGCCTGAAATGGGAATTTTCGGACCTGATGCGAAACCTCGGCGATCTGGGGAAAATGCTCAGCCTCATTGGCGACCTGCTAAGCGCTATCAACGAGCGGCGCTGGTCTGATGCCGTCAGCATCGGAAAGCAGTTGCTGGCGCAGGGCAGCGAACGACCCGATGCCCTGCCCGGCGTTACTAAAAGCGCCCAGGAAACCCGAAGCGCGGCGATCGACTGGTACAAGACCAGTAACGCGCAGCTTAACCGTTTTTTACCGACATGGATGGGCGGCTCGTCGGGATCGCAGGCTGTAGAGGGCACCCCTGATGCTGCGCTCGATATTCCCGGCAATCTCAAGCGAGGCGAGCGAAACAATAACCCCGGCAACCTGAATTTCGCCGGGCAGCGCGGCGCGGCGCTGGAACGCCCGGGCGGTCGGTTTGCCCGGTTCGAGTCGGCATTCGACGGGCTGCGCGCGCTGTCGCGCCAGCTCATGCTGTACGCCGGGCGCGGTATTAACAGCGTCGAAAAAATTATCTCGACGTGGGCGCCGGCCGGCGACGGCAACAACACCGCGGCGTATATCAAAGCCGTAGCTGGGAGGCTGGGCGTTAATCCGCGGGCCGCGCTGAACATGAGCGATCCGCAGACTATGTCAATGCTGATGAGCAGCATCATCACGCATGAGAACGGCCGGAATATCTATTCGCGTGACCTCATCAGTAAAGCGGCAGTGGCCGGGATCGGTGGCAATGCGGCGCAGATCAGCCAGCAGAACACCTATCACATCTACGGCGGCGGTGATGCGCGGCAGGTTGGTTCTGAAGTTGAGCGCCGCCAGCTGTCAGCGAACACCCGGGCGATGCGCGGAAACCAGACCAGAGTGGGCTAATGGACATTTTATCAACGCTGTTCCACCAGCAGAGCCGAAAAATCGGGATCATCGTACCCAGCGTTGTCGTCTCTGAAAAACACAGCGACACGCTCGAAATTACAGAGCATCCCGTCGAAACCGGCGCGGCCGTTGCGGACCACGCCTATAAAAAACCGAGCGAACTGGTGATGGAGGTCGGTTTTGCCGGCGGTGGTTCGCTGCTGGACTTTGCCAGCAGCCTCACCGCTACGCGCGTGCTTGAGCTCAGCCCGCAGGAATCCTACCAGAACCTGTTGGATCTCCAGCTGAGCCGCGTCCCGTTCGACGTAGTGACCGGGAAGCGGGTTTATAAAAATATGCTGATCCGCGCGCTGGAAGTTACCACGGACAGGACAACAGAAAATGTGCTGTCTGCCGTGCTGACCCTGCGCGAGGTGCTTATCTCGCAAACGCAGCAGATATCGGTCGCTGACAAGGCGAATATGACGGGCGGCGTGAGCACCTCGGCAGTGATTAACACCGGCACCAAATCACCCAGGCCGCCAGAATCTTCATTACTCACCCAAGCCGCAACATTTCTGGGGATCGGATAATGGCAATTCAGGAAATCCCGCTGACGGCGGATAACCAGCAGTTCAGCATCAGCATCGCCGGCACAACGTACCAGGTAGGCATCATCTGGCGGGATACGTGCTGGGTTATGGATCTGCAGCGCGCCGGCGGCGACGTGCAGATTAATGGCATCCCGCTGGTAACGGGTGTGGATCTGCTCGCCCAGCACGCGTATCTGGGGCTGGGTTTTTCGCTGTACGTGATATGCGACGTCAGCGCGCAGGACTACCCAACACAGACCGATCTGGGCTCACGCAGTCATTTACTGGTTTTAACGGAGCAGGCATAGGTATGTCACAGAACTGGATGAGACATTTTGAGCTGCAGCTCGTCGATGAGCAGGGAAAGGGGATCGAACTCAGCGACTTCAGGGTCACTTTTAACATCGACTGGTTCAACATCAGCAGCGCGTCGCGGATCGGGACATTCAAAATTTATAATCTGTCGGCGCCCACGATAAACCGTATCACGGGCGCCGAGTTCACGCGTATTCGCGTTATCGCCGGTTATGACGGCATTGCGCCGGACGTATCCGCCAGCGATGTCGGTGTGGCGCGCGACGTCGCTGCAGCGGATGTCGGGCAGAGCCGCGGGCAGAACTGGGGCATGATCTTCAGCGGAGAAATCCGCTATACAGTGACAGGCAAGGACAGCCCGATCGACTCCTATGTGCTGATTCAGGCCGCAGACACAGATCAGGCATTCGCCACCAGCATCAGCGTCCAGACGCTGGCTGCCGGATACACGCCGGCCGACCTGAACCGCGTGCTGATGAAAGATTTTTCCGTACACGGTGCGACCGAAGGGCTGACACCGGAAATGCCTCCCACGGTCTTCCCGCGCGGGCGCGTGGTGTTCGGCATGACCCGGCACCTGATGGACAACGTAGCAGAGCAATGCGACGCGACCTGGCAGTTCGTCGACGGCCAGCGGGTAATGGTCAAAAAAAATGAGGTCGTACACGATGCGATCGTGCTCAACAGCGCGACCGGCTTAATCGGCATGCCGCAGCAGACGATCGGCAACGGCGTCAACGTCCGCGCGCTGATAAATCCAAACATTCGGGTTAACGGACTTATTCAGCTCGATCAGGCCTCAGTGTATCGCACTACGCTGTCGAGCAATGATATTGCGATGGCTGGTGGGCGAATAACGGACCAGAATACGGACGGTAACATAACGATCAACGGGACGACGGCACAGCCCGCCAGCATCGCCACTGATGGCGTTTATATCGTCCGTGGCATTATGTACACTGGCGATACACGCGGGCAGGCGTGGTATATGGACATGATGTGTGAGGCTCGAGGTGCTGCTGACTTGCGGACTCAGGAATCACTTAACAGGGGGTAAACTTGAAAGGAATCATTGTTTTTATTGCCTCAATACTATCTTTTGGGGCTGCAGCAAGCGGCTACACTGCTTATTGTGGGCCTTATACCATTGTCGCAAAATTAGGCGAACTGGACACAATTAACGGTGAGCGAGTTACTTCTCAGAAAATTACATACTTAGGGGCTGACGGGGTAAAGATCGACATGGGCCTTATGCCGGCGCGAGATGGTAACAACTACGGTTTTCAATACATTCATCCGGACGGCAGCACCAAGCGCTGGCTTAACGTCCAACTCCTGCAGAACAGCATGGATGCGCCACGGATCATCGGCTCTTTTCCATGTAAGAAGGTAGCGGCGCGGTAGTCGCACCCATGGTTAGGTTCACTTTTGCCTAGTGACTGCCGATACACATGCCGCAAAGAGTGCGAAGATTTTTGACCGTTGCCTTTTCCATACTGTATCTTTAGTACGTAACTTTGTAAGACCTTAACGTCATGGCGATTAAATGATCCCACCCAAAACAAAAGGATTACATGAGACGATTCAAATGCTTGCGTCTCATATTGAGCATGGAACAGAGCTTGATGCATTTACTTTGAAGCGGACAGTCACAGCTGCTGAAAGGCTTGATGACGCTGCTTCGAAATGGATGCTTCTTGGACTTGCCTACGGGGCAGCAAAGCAGAAAGAGAAAGCCGTAGAGTATTTTAGACTTGGTGCTGAGTGTGGTGATGACAGAGTAGTGATCAACTTCCTGTCTTATCTGAGCCATACCGGGCAATATAATTTGTATCGCGACGAATGCATCAAGCTTGCTCGCCGCTACGAAAATTCTCCTCGTATCTTACGACTAGCACGCAATGCAAGCTATGCTGACGGAGATGGGGAGCTGTCTTTGTACTTTGCTCGCAGGGCACTGGCAATGCTGCCAGATGGTCCAGAGAAAAGTGCATTGCAGGAGGAAGTTGATTTGAGAAACGCCCAGCTAAGCGCATTCATCGAGGTGACTAATTTGGAGACCTCACGGATCTCTGAGTTGACCAGGATGGTTGCCAATACGACTACGAAATACCATGTCATTGCCGTTTCTCATGATTATTATACGAGTCCTGATGGTAGCGCCGCAATCATCTGTGATGTCATCTGCGATGATCCAGATATTATTTCTGATATGGATATTGATATAGCAACTGAGTTAGCCATGTCAGAATTTTACGTGACCAGAAATGTTACAGCCTGGTTTCGAGGAAGGAAACGCGAAGAGGTTCCATATACGTAATGAGCATTCAGGGTAAGGATATTTTACTGGTTGCTGAAAGTTGCGCCGACAAAGCGGAAGAGCATTTTTCTCGCAGCGCTATTTCTCGCGCGTACTATGCGCTCTATCACGAAGCCTGTTCGATATTGCAAAATTGCCCGCCTACCACGCATGACGGAGTGGTGCAGTATTTGCTGACGGATTCCCGCCGGAAAGCCGAACCTTATGAATTAATGGACTTAATTCGTATAGGGGCAGTTTTGAAGCAGCAAAAAGAAAAGCGAAAAGCTGCTGATTATGATCTGGCCCTTCATATAACTCAGACAGAAGCAACTAGCTCTGTTAATGCCGTTAGAAAAATTTTAGATAAAATATCTGAAATCAGAAGTTAAGAGAACATATCCTTACTAACCCGCTTCGGCGGGTTTTTTATTGTCTGGAGAAAATGTAATGGCAATATCAGACCAGACCCGCAGCGGCGATTTAGCCGAAGCTTTCAAATCAGAACGGGCGATGGTTAAAAATCAGCTGCGCGTCGCTATGCCGGGCATCGTTCAGTCGTTTGACCCGGATAAAGTAACCGCCGTCATCCAGCCTGCAATCCGCTACGTCGAAACCGATAACGACGGGAACCGCTCAACTAAAGACTATCCACTGCTCGTCGACGTGCCGGTCATTTTCCCGCGCGGCGGGGGCTGCACGCTGACGTTCCCGATCAGGGAGGGCGATGAGTGCCTTGTCGTGTTCGCCGATCGCTGCATTGACTTCTGGTGGCAAAGCGGCGGCGTGCAGGAGCCTGTTGATCCGCGCATGCACGACCTGTCGGACGCATTCGCTATAGTCGGCCCGCAGTCGCAGGCGCAGAAAATCGCCGGCATCAGTACCAGCGCGGTGCAGTTGCGCACCGACGACGGCGCCAGCTTTGTCGAATTAACGCAGGGCGGCAGCGTCAATATCACCACTTCACTGCTTACAGTGAATGGGGATATTCAGGTTAATGGAGCGATTAAATCGACCGGCGATCAGGTTGCCGCCGGCATTAGTCAGACGAAGCACACTCACACCGGCGTGAAGTCCGGCAGTGATACGTCAGGAGGCCCACAGTGAGATACCGGCGCGAAGATGATGGCGGGGATTACACGTTCGGACAGGGCGATGATACCTGGCTGATTAATTCTCCGGAGGCCGTGGCGCAAGCCGTGAAAACCCGGTTTCTGCTCTGGCGCGGTCAGTGGTTCCTCGATACCACTGAGGGCACGCCGTGGATTCAGTCCGTGCTGGGCAAACAGAAGCCGGAAACCTATAAGCTCGCGATCCGCCAGCGCATTCTCGATACGCGAGACGTTAACTCCATCCTGTCGTTCGATACGACACTGAATACCTCATCCCGCCGCGTGATATTTACCGCGACGATCGACACTCTCTACGGAACGACGACAGTAACAAGCGAGGCGTAATGGCTCTCAATTTAGACACGCTGGGGTTATCGGCAACGGTAACAGCCCAGGGCATCAGTGCGCCTGATTACCAGACAATCCTGAGCACTATCACCGATTATTTTTATCAGATATACGGCAGTGACGCTTACCTCGAACCCGACAGTAAAGACGGGCAGATGGTGGCGCTGGTGGCGCTGGCAATCCATGACGCCAACAACGCGGCTATTCAGGTCTACAACTCCTTCTCGCCTTCTACGGCACTCACCGATGCTCTCACGCGCAATGTCAAAATTAACGGCATCGCGCGCCACGGCGCGACGAACTCAACTGTCGATGTAACGCTGGCGGGAGCCGAGGGGACGACAATCACAAATGGTTCTGTCAGGGACGCTAACGGCATCATCTGGAACCTGCCCGCCAGCGTGACGATCGGCATAGACGGAACCGTGACAGTAGCAGCTACATGCGCCACGGCCGGCGCGGTGGCAGCCATAGCAGGCTCAGTAAACCAGATTAATACACCTACGCGCGGGTGGAAATCTGTGACAAACGCTCTGGCGGCAACAGTCGGAACCACTATAGAGAGCGATGCCGCGCTACGCCTGCGACAGACTCAGAGTGTGGCTTTGCCTGCGGTAACACCTTTTGAGGCCCTGGACGGTGCGATCGCAAATGTCAGCGGCGTAACGAGACATAAACTTTATGAAAATGATACTGAAACGACAGACGAAAACGGCATCCCGGCCCATGCAATAACTGCTATCGTCGACGGTGGCGACGCAGCAGAGATTGCTGAAACTATCAGGAAAAAGAAAACTCTGGGCGCGCCAACTTTTGGCAGCACAACTATTGAGCTAAAAGATGCATACGGAAAGCCTGTAAAAGTTTCCTTTTCCAGACCTGTCGTTGTGCCCATTTTTGCAATGGTTGCAATAACTCCGCTTCCCGGTTATTCAAGTATTATGGGAGATAAAATTGCCAGTGCAGTTGCCTCATATATTAACAATCTCGGAATTGGGGCTAACATTTATTACAGGCGACTATATTCAGCGGCTGACCTGGCTATCGGTGTCGATGATTTAGATAGCCAGTATTATGACGTTACACTAATATTATTTGGCAAAAGCAAAGATAATCTTTATACCACCAATTTAAATATTTCATATGACGAAGCAGCATATTGCAAGCCAGAGAATGTCAATGTGGTAATTAATGGATGAGTAAATATACTAACCTGATAAGCAATTATCACAGGGATAAACCGCGATTCGTTGATCACATCGAATTATCTACTCGCCCCCTGACTGATGTCTCAACAACAATGAAGGGACTTCTCACAGCGTTTGATCTGGACAATGCCGTCGGCGCGCAGCTCGATATAATAGGCGAATGGGTGGGGCGGAACCGGCGTATAGCTGCGCCAATCGAGGATTATTTTTTTACGCTAGACAGTGAAACGCTGGGCTTCGATCTCGGGTCATGGAAAGGACATTACACACCGGAGAGCGGTATTATTGAAGTCGATGATGAGGAATACCGAACTATGCTGCGCGCAAAAATCGGCGCGAATAACTGGGATGGCACTGTCGAACATCTGAAATATATATTAGACAATATTTATCCGAAAAATAATGTCAGGTTGTCATTCACTGATAACCAAGACATGACAATGACAATCTATGTAGATGGTCCCGTAATTTCCAGCATTACAAAGGAGATAATCAGACAAGGTTTCTTATCTATAAAGCCTCTGGGTGTGGCTGCTAAATATATAATTAACGGTGAATGATATGGCTAAAAATGATTTTAAAGCATTTGCAATAGACCAATATGCGAATGTTTTATCGCAAGAAGAATATGAAGCGCTCGAGGCTCTGAAAAGCGGCTTCAGCTCAGGTATTGCCCGTAGCGAACAGTTGAACAAGGTCTGGCGCCAGGCATCGACGATCGCTGCTGTTGTGGCGTCATTCATGGCTGACAAATCAGGTGATGACGTCCTCGATAATGGTGACGTTGAAGGGCTGGAAAAAACACTGGTTAAAGCCTTGCTGGCGGCGTCAAGAGGCGGGCTTGATACCATATATCTTCAGGCAGAAAATAATCTCTCCGAGCTAACGGATAAATCGGCGGCGCGGATAAATCTGGGACTGAGTAAGGTTGGAAACTACAGAGCTGTGCAGGCAAACGGTGGTAAACACTCTTCTGGCGACTACTCGATTTATATGGACTGGGGTTCAGACGGAAAAGTTTATATAACTGTTGGTTCGATTGATGCAGGTGCGGTTTTTACAACGCGCAATCCTCCCAATGCGCAACAGACCGGTGCGTACCCGCTGGCAGATGGAAGCCTGAGCGACTGGTTAACCGGAATAGTAAATACCATTAACAACGTGGCAAGCACTACAAATGATGCCTGGAATAAAGCCAATGATGCTCAGGTAAACCGCGTCGCTGACGTTGCGCTCGGAGCTCGCTGGACAGGTATTTTAAACCCCAGCATCGAATCGCCCGCTGCCGGTTATGTTATGACGGGCTGGTATACAGAGGGGCAGAACCCTGGCGGGGATACGCTTGTATTTCGCCCCATTCAAAAATATTTGCCCTCAATGGGCTGGGTTAACGTAGGACATACAGCATAATGTTGACACTAAAAAATATTAATACCTATGAACCGGATTACTACGAATTAATGCCACGGTGCGTTTATATGCAAACCGAGGATGGAAAGGACTGGTATTACCATCGGCTGAATTTTCAGTCTGACACTTTAAAAGTGTGCTATGGAAGCGATAACGTTATTAGAATGGCAAGCTACAACGTGCAGGCCATCACTCCTCCTGCTGGTTGTTCCGTTTCTGAAGTAGCGCGCGAAGATGTGCCTGAGGATTTTGACGACATGGGGAACTGGGTGTTTGACGGCTCGGCCATTGTCAGACGCGTTTATACGGCTGAAGAGCTCGCTGCTCAGGCGCTGGCGAAAAAAAACATTCTTATTGCCGCTGCGACAGCTGCTATTAACCCGCTACAGGATGCCGTCGATCTCGAGATTGCAACTGAAGACGAGCTGGCACAGCTGCAGGCGTGGAAAAAATATCGCGTATTGCTTAACCGGGTTGTTACCAGTGCGGCAGAAATTGCGTGGCCTGAAGAGCCGAAATGATCGGATGGTTAACCGGCCCCAGCACCGATGAGCATCCGTCCATGTTTAGCTCGGCAGGCCGGTTAACCATGCCCAGTGTGCTTAGTCAAACCCTCGCAGTAAACCCCAGCCCCTAAATCTGACTGCTCAATTTGAGACCCGTTGTAACTTGAAAAAATCCCGGCCTGGCATTACTGTGTTTATATACAGTATTTTCTTTGGGGGAAACATGCCGCGCGAATACGAAAAAGAAGCTGCGTTTAGAAACGCGATCAAACGGGATCAGAAAGGCCGTTACACAGTAACGACGGTCGATTTTGTCGAAGAGTTGGCGAAGCTCAACTGGAATTTCACGTTGAAAGAGGCTAACCGGTGGGTAGAAGTTCACACTACGACATTTCGCGATGTATCAACTCAGGAGGGGGAACAGCGCACGTTTCAGGTTTTCAATCCAAACGGTGGCCTCTGATGGGCTTTCAATCTCCAGCGCAAGACTATATTGAGCGCCGTCTCAGGGTTAGTGATCTGGTTGTGCATAACCCTGCATCAACGCTGATTGTTGAACGCGATGGTGGACTAATGGTGATTGATCGATATGCGCGCGTCACTGCTGGCCATAAAGTTGCGCTGCTGCATGACGGGGAGACACTAATAGCCCGTATGGGGGAGTGCTGTTTGATTACTGAAGATGGGCAGCGCATTGCTGGGGAAGAGCTAGAAGATGTAATAATGCTGGGGAAAATAACCTATGAAATTTTAAGCGTATGGCAGAATAATGGACCTGTATGATCTCAAAAGAGCCAATTTAAATTTCATGATATTTTATAATCAATCGTCATCGAGTGCCAAAAATAAAAAGCAGCTTCATAGAGCTGCTTTTGTTAGGAGCGCGGCTTTGGGAAAATGAAACCTCGCCGTAAGGTTTTAACAAAGTTAATTTTATTAAGTTTACATCCATTCCAATAAAGAATAACCACCTCTTGATGCCGCTGTTTCCTCTATACGATCTAATAACAATGCTAAATAAAGAGCTGTAAAATCAATTCTATTGGCTAAGAATGGGATTTTCTTAAATTGTTTTTCTTCCGATACATAGTTATATAAACCAGAATCAGGTAAACAAAACATTGTTGGAGGAATGGTTTCTTGATTTTGCCATTTCGATAATGCTTTATTTAGGTCCGTAATTGATTGTTTATATGAGAAACAACTTACAGCGGGGTAATACATTTCATCCTTATCTAGTTTGCCACCTTTAGCTGTTTTTAATCCAAGAGGATTTTGAGGATGGAGCGCCCAGGCTAAATTTAAGGTTTGGTGCATGCCATCAGTATCTAAAGAGCTTTTTACTTCAACAGCCCTAAGAACAGAATCTATAAAATAAACTCCGAGTCCATTTTGTTCGATAATCGGAGGGATTTGTCTTTTGTCATAAATTATTATGTCAGTTTGTGGTGAAAATCTATCCCACTTATCAACTATTTGCCCAGAACCTATACCGAAATGTGGAGGCAGCAGAGATTGAAAAAGAGGGATTAAAAAACCTTCCCTGAATGTGCCTTTGACAGTTGTATGAGATATCTGTGATACAGATTCAGCATTCTCATAAGCTTGTTTAATTTTGTTATGCATTATCGTTCTTAAAAACTTACCCGACATATTATCAATTCCTTATGGTGTAGATATGACTAACATTAATGAGAATTTTAATAAATTACTGCATTGTTTATCGACTAAAAATTTAATTCTGTGAATTAAAAAGCACAAAATGCATGGCAGGATGGCAAAAGAAATTCAAGTGGCTAATTTTCATACAATACAAGAAGATGAAACATGTGACTTAACAATATGGTCTACGTCCTCTAATAAGAAAACATCAGACTTAGCCATAAAAAATAACGTGTACACACCCGTGTACATAATCTAATGATCCGCGACTGAATCCGAGCGCAAGGCCGCGCCATTACTGTTCTGATGCGCTTTATCATCCATATAAGGTAAAGAAGGGTGAAAAAGAGGCGGCAGACCATAGCGAGCGCGGGCTCGATCGCAGGCCTCGTTATAAATGCCGTTTTCGCCCGACATGGCGAATTCGCGACAGGGCGAGGGGCGCTGCGCATAGATGCCGCAGGAGGTGCAGCCGCCCGGCTCGCCCTGCAGCGCCACGCAGCGCGGTTCACGCGCGTTGGTGCCGCGCATATTGCGCATCAGCAGGCTTAACGGCTCGGTGAGTTCAACCGGGACCGCGCCGCCGGCGTCATCGGCTTCAGCCCAGTAAAATGAGACGCGGAAATGGGCGCAGCAGGCGCCGCAGGTCATGCAAGGGTTTAAATTATCGCTCATTTGATCGCCCGCCACTCCTGAGGCATCGAACCAAAATCAACACGGGGAAAAAGCAAAATAATCACGCCGTTAAATTTCTTCAAGCGAAATTTCAGGCAAGCCTGTGGGGCTAAAATTGATCTAAATCAATCCCTTGCTTTTTATGTGGTTTTTCGTGATTGATTCGGATGCATTTTTTGCAAAATCCCGTTAGAACGTTGCCCACAACGTCACACCATAATTCCCCCGTTTATCTTGTGCAAAGGAGTGATCATGAAACTGACAAAATGCGCTTTCATACTGGCAATGGCTCTACCGCAGCTGGCCCTGGCTCATCAGGCAGGCGATTTTTTTATGCGCGCCGGCAGCGCGACGGTGCGTCCTACCGAAGGCTCCGATAATGTATTGGGCATGGGCGGCTTCGACGTCAGCAACAATACCCAGCTGGGCCTGACCTTTACTTATATGGCCACCGACAACATCGGCGTCGAACTGCTTGCGGCGACGCCGTTCCGCCATAAGGTGGGCCTGGGCGCGACCGGCACGCTGGCGACGGTGCGTCAGCTGCCGCCGACTCTGATGGCGCAATATTACTTCTTCGACAGCCAGAGCAAAGTACGCCCCTACGTCGGCGTAGGTATCAACTACACCACCTTTTTCGACACCGACCTTAATCAGAATGCCCGTGACAAGGGGCTTAGCGACCTTAGCGTGAAAGATTCCTGGGGCGTGGCGGGACAGGTCGGTCTCGACTACCAGATTAACCGCGACTGGATGCTGAACGCCTCGCTCTGGTATATGGATATTGATACGGAAGTGAAGTTTAAGGCGGGCGGCAAGCAGCAGAATATCGATACGCGCATCGATCCTTTCGTCTTCTTCTTCGGTGCAGGCTACCGCTTCTGATAAAAAAAGGCCGCGAATCGCTCGCGGCCTTTTACGTTTCTGCGTCAGCGTTATTTAATCTGCATGTTGTTCACAACAGACTTCACGCCTTTCACGGTACGGGTCACTTCTACCGCACGGCTGGCCATCTGCGGCGAGCTGACGAAACCGCTTAGCTGCACGCGGCCCTTAAAGGTTTCAACGTTAATCTCGCGTGATTTGAGTTCATCGTCATTCAGCAGCTGTGCTTTGACTTTGGTGGTGATCACCGTGTCGTCGATATAACCGCCGGTGCCTTCTTCCTTCGGGGTTGGCGCGCAAGCGCTCAACGTCAGCGCAACCACTACGGCGACCAGCGCGCCTGCAAGGACTTTAAACAGTTTCATTGCTTCTCTCCCTGTCTCGAACAAGATGCGCCGTTACCATAACGGCGCGCAAAACAAGTGTGGGCGGGAAAAGCGAAAGCGGCAACGTCGGGATGTAAAAAAGAGTGAAAAATCATGCTCCCTCAGCGGAGAGAGCATGAAAAGATCAGCGGGTAGCGGCTTTCAGGCTGCTGACAAAGGCGGTCAGTTTCGCCAGCATCTCTTCCGGCTGCGCATGGTGCTGCTCAATGATTTTCACAATCGCCGAGCCGGAGATGGCACCCGCCGCGCCTGCGCTGAGCGCCTCTTTGACCTGCGCCGGTTCGGAGATGCCGAATCCCTGCAGCGGCGGCGCGGCGTTATATTCGCGCAGTTTGTCGATCAGGCGCTGCAGCGGCAGGCTGCTGGCGCGATTTTCCGCGCCGGTCACGCCCGCGCGCGACAGCAGGTAGGTGTAGCCGCGGCCGTGAGAGGCGACCTCGCGCAGCAGATCGTCACTGGCGTTAGGCGGACAGATAAAGATCGGCGCGATACCGTGGCGCAGCGCCGCCTGGCGGAACGGCGCCGACTCTTCGACCGGCACATCCGCCACCAGCACTGAGTCCACGCCCGCTTCGGCGCAGCGCGCATAGAAGGCGTCGATGCCGTTGGCGAACACCAGGTTGGCGTACATCAGCAGGCCGATGGGCAGATCGGGATATTTCCGGCGCACGCTGCTGAGCAGCTCGAAGCACTGCGCGGTTGTCGTGCCGGCCGCGAAGGCGCGCAGGGTGGCGTTCTGAATAGTGGGACCATCCGCCAGCGGATCGGAGAAGGGAATGCCCAGCTCCAGCGCGTCAGCGCCGCCCGCGACCAGCGCGTCGATCACCTTTAACGACAGCGCCGGCGAGGGATCGCCCAGCGTCACGAAGGGCACGAAGGCACCTTCTTTGCTGGCCTGTAAACGCGTAAACAGCTGTTGATAACGCTCCATCAGATTTCTCCCTGCGCAGTCAGAATATCGTGAACGGTAAAGATGTCTTTATCGCCGCGGCCCGAAAGGTTAACCACCAGCAGCTGCTCTTTCTCTGGATTCTCGCGGATCATCTTCAGCGCGTGGGCGAGGGCGTGCGACGACTCCAGCGCCGGAATAATGCCCTCTGCACGGCAGAGTTCCTTGAAGGCGGCCAGCGCTTCATTATCGGTAATCGACACATAGTCGGCGCGGCCGATGCTGTTGAGATGCGCATGCTGCGGGCCGACGGAGGGGAAGTCGAGACCGGCGGAGATAGAGTAGGACTCTTCGATCTGACCCTCTTCGGTCTGCATCATCGGCGACTTCATACCGAAATAGATGCCGACGCGGCCATGCTTGAGCGGCGCGCCGTGCTCACCGGTCTCAATGCCGTGGCCGGCCGGCTCGACGCCGATCAGGCCGACGCTCTCCTCATTGATAAAGTCGGCGAACATGCCGATGGCGTTCGAGCCGCCGCCGACGCAGGCGATAACCGCATCCGGCAGGCGCCCCTCTTTTTCCAGAATCTGCGCTTTGGTCTCTTCGCCGATCATGCGCTGGAACTCGCGCACGATAGTCGGGAAAGGATGCGGGCCCGCCGCGGTGCCCAGCATATAGTGCGCGGTTTCGTAGCTGCCGGACCAGTCGCGCAGCGCCTCGTTGCAGGCGTCTTTCAGCGTGGCGGAGCCGCTGTGCACCGGGATCACCTCGGCGCCCATCAGTCGCATGCGGAAGACGTTCGGCGACTGGCGTTCGACATCTTTCGCGCCCATATAGATGCGGCACTTCATGCCGAGCAGCGCGCACGCCAGCGCCGAGGCGACGCCGTGCTGGCCCGCGCCGGTTTCGGCGATGATTTCATTTTTGCCCATGCGTTTCGCCAGCAGCGCCTGACCCAGCACCTGATTGGTTTTGTGCGCGCCGCCGTGCAGCAGATCTTCGCGCTTCAGGTAGAGGCGCGTTTTCGTGCCTTTCGTCAGGTTGCTGCACAGCGTCAGCGCCGTCGGGCGTCCCGCATAGTTTTTCAGCAGGTCGGTGAATTCCGCCTGAAACGCCGGATCTTTCTGCGCCTCGACAAAGGCCGCTTCCAGCTGGTTCAGCGCCGGCATCAGGATCTGCGGCACGTACATGCCGCCAAAGTCGCCAAAATAGGGGTTCAGTAGAGTCATGGTTTCATCTTCCTTTTAGGCCCGCCGCAGCGGACCTGACAAATCAGTAGGCGCGCAGCGTGCGGAAAACCGCCGCGATTTTGCTGGCATCTTTAATGCCGGGCGCGCTTTCCACGCCGGAGTTGAAGTCGAGGCCCGCGCAGCCGAGGCGCGCCGCTTCAACGCAGTTGTCTGCGCCCAGGCCGCCGGCAAGCAGCACGTCGCGTAAATCCTGATCCTGCAGCAGCGACCAGTCGAAGCGTTCGCCGCTGCCGCCGTTGCCGTTGTCAAAAACGTAGCGGTCAACGTGCGGCCAGTCGCGCGTGGGCAGCGCGCTATTGATACTGAGCGCTTTCCAGATAGCCACGGCGGCGGGCAGCGCAGCGCGCAGCTCTGCGACATAGGCGCGATCTTCATCGCCGTGCAGCTGAACGGCGCTCAGGCGCAGCGTATCGGCCATCGTGACAACGTCACCGATAGCGCTGTTGCGAAACACGCCGACGTAGCGCAGCGGCGCGCCGGCCATCACCTGCTGCGCCTGCGACGCGTCGAGTCGACGCGGCGAACCGTCGGCGAAGATCAGGCCGCCGTAAAGCGCGCCGGCCTCAAAGGCGGCGCGCGCGTCTTCCGCTCGCGTCAGCCCGCATACTTTGTTGTCGCCCAACAGCACGCGACGCACCGCGGCCGCCAGGTCCGGCTCTTCCATCAGCGCCGAGCCGATCAGGAAGCCGTTGGCAAAGTGGCTCAGCTCGCGCACCTGGGCATAGTTATGAATGCCCGATTCGCTGATCACCGTTACGCCGTGCGACAGGCGCGGCGCCAGCTGACGCGTGCGGTCGAGATCGATCGACATATCGCGCAGGTCGCGGTTGTTGATGCCGACCACTTTTGCCTCCAGCGCAATGGCGCGCTCCAGCTCCGCTTCGTTGCTGACCTCGGTCAGTACGCCCATCTTCAGGCTGTGCGCCACGGCGGCCAGCTGACGATACTCCTCGTCGTTCAATACCGACAGCATCAGCAGGATGGCGTCAGCCTGATAGTGGCGCGCCAGGTAGATCTGATAGGGATCGATAATAAAGTCTTTGCACAGCACCGGCTGGGTAAGCGCCGCGCTGACGATGGGCAGAAAGTCGAAGCTGCCCTGGAAATATTTCTCGTCGGTCAGCACCGAGACGGCGGAGGCGTAGTGGCGATAAACGCCCGCAATGGCCGCGGGATCGAAATCGTCGCGGATCAGCCCTTTGGAAGGGGACGCTTTTTTGCACTCCAGAATAAAGACGGTGCGGGCGCCCTGCAGCGCGTGGTAAAAGCTGCGGGAGGCGGGCTGCACGTCATCCTGAAAGGCGGCGAGCGGCTGTTGCGCCTTGCGCGCCTCGACCCACTGCGCTTTGTCCTGAACAATCTTCTCTAAAATCGTACCTTGCATGGTTATCCTCTTGCTGCCAGAGCGACAACGCGTTCATAGGCTTGTCCGCTGCGGATAGCCTGAAGCGCACGCTGCGCGTTTTCACGCAAATCTTCATGACCGAATACTTTCAACAACATCGCCACGTTGACGGCGACCGCTTCCTCATGGGCCTGCTGGCCATTACCCTGAAGTAATCGGGTCAGAATGTCACGGTTTTCTTCCGGCGTGCCGCCGGCCAGCGCTTCTTTGGGATGGAAGCCGAAACCGAAGTCTTCCGGCGTGAGCTGATAGCGGGTGATCTCGCCGTCGCGCAGCTCGGCGACGTGGGTTTCGCTGTGCAGCGCCACCTCGTCCATACCGCCGCCGTGCACCACCGCGGCGCGCTGGTAGCCCAGCACCTTCAGCGTCTGGGCGATCGGCAACACCAGTTCGGGGCTGTAGACGCCGATCACCGCCAGCGGCGGTCGCGCCGGGTTGATCAGCGGGCCGAGCACGTTGAACAGCGTGCGGGTTTTCAGCTGCTGGCGCACCGGCATCGCATGGCGAAAGCCGGTGTGATACTGCGGCGCGAACAGAAAGCAGACGTTGAGATCGTCCAGCGCCGCGCGCGCCTGCTCGGCGGGCATATCCAGGCTGATGCCGAACGCCGCCAGCAGATCGGAGGAGCCCGACTTGCTGGAGACGCTGCGGTTGCCGTGCTTCGCCACTTTCAGCCCGCAGGTGGCGGCGACAAAGGCGCTGGCGGTCGAGATATTAATGCTGTTGCTGCCGTCGCCGCCGGTGCCGACGATATCGGCGAAGGCGTAGTCAGGACGCGGAAAGGGTCGGGCATCTTCCAGCAGCGCGCTGGCGGCGCCCGCGATCTCCTGCGGCGACTCGCCGCGCACCTTCATGGCGATCAGCGCGGCGGCAAGCTGCGTCGGCTCCAGCTGACCGGTAATAATGGCGCTGAACAGCTGATGGCTTTCGCCCTGAGTCAGCGACTGCGCCTGATAGAGTTTTTCCAGGATGGCATGCATGATCATTCTCCCTGTGATGTCGCCAGCGCCCAGGCCAGCGTCTGCTCCAGCAGACGGGCGCCCTGAGTGGTCAGGATGGATTCAGGATGGAACTGGAAGCCGCAGACGCGATCGGCGTCGTGACGCACCGCCATCACCATGCCGTTGTAGCTGGCGTTGACCGTCAGCTCCGCCGGCGTATTGCTGCCCACCAGCGAGTGATAGCGCGCGACCGGCAGCGGGTTGCTCAGTCCGGCGAACATCGCTTCGCCGTCATGATTCACAGAGGAAGCTTTGCCGTGCAGGATCTCGCCCGCCTGGCCGACATGGCCGCCGTAGGCTTCGACAATCGCCTGATGGCCGAGGCAGATGCCGATAATCGGCAGGCGCCCGCGCAGGGTTCGCAGCAGCTCCGGCATGCAGCCGGCGTCTTTCGGCGCGCCCGGACCCGGCGACAGCATCAGCACCGGATTCTCCATGCGCTGCAGGCGTTCGGTCAGCACCGATGCCGGCACATTGTTGCGGTAGATCACCACGTTGTGGCCGAAGGCGCGCAGCTGATCAACGAGGTTATAGGTAAAGGAGTCGATGTTATCGAGCAGCAGGATATCGGCCATCAGAAAATCTCCTTGCAGTGATGGGCGGTCGCGATGGCGCGCAGCACGGCGCGCGCTTTGTTACGGCTTTCGTCCGCTTCGGCCTGCGGGTTGGAGTCGAGCACCACGCCGGCGCCCGCCTGTACGGTGGCGACGCCGTCCTCCACCCAGGCGGAACGAATAACGATGCAGGTGTCGAGGTCGCCGTTGGCGGTGAAGTAGCCGACCGCGCCGCCGTAGCTGCCGCGGCGCGTGCCTTCCGCCGCGGCGATCAGCTGCATGGCGCGCACTTTCGGCGCGCCGCTCAGGGTGCCCATGTTCATGCAGGCGCGGTAGGCGTGCAGCACGTCGAGGTCTTCGCGCAGCGTGCCGACCACGCGCGACACCAGATGCATCACGAACGAGTAACGGTCGACCTTGGTCAGATCGGCGACGTAGCGGCTGCCCGGCACGCAGATGCGCGCCAGATCGTTGCGCGCCAGATCCACCAGCATCAGATGCTCGGCCAGCTCTTTATGATCGGTGCGCATCTCCAGCTCAATGCGGCTGTCGAGATCGCGATCCAGCGAACCGTCGGCGTGTCGGCCGCGCGGACGCGTACCGGCGATCGGGTAGATTTCGATCTGGCGCGTGGCAGCGTCATACTTCAGCGAGCTCTCCGGGGATGCGCCGAACAGCGCGAAGTCGCGGTCCTGCATAAAGAACATGTAGGGGCTGGGATTGCTGTTCTTCAGCGTTTCGTAGGCGGCGAGCGGCGACGGGCAGGGCAGCGAAAAGCGGCGCGACGGCACGACCTGGAAGATCTCGCCGATGCGAATCGCTTCCTGCATCTGACGCACGGTGTCGCAATAGGCTTCGTCGCTCTGGCTGACGCTCAGCGTCATCTGCTCGACTTTCTGCACCGGCAGCGCCGGCGCGGGCTGCAGCATCTGGCCGTGCAGCTGCTCGATACGGCTTTGCAGACGCTGAAATTCGCTGGTGGAGGGACAGAACAGGCTCGCCTGCAGCGTGGCGCTGCGCGTCTGATGGTCGAGCACCAGCAGCGTTTCCGCCAGGTAGAAGCAGTAGTCGGGGCAGCGCTGCTGATTTTCCAGCGCGGGCAGCTCCTCGAAGCCCGCCACCAGATCATAGGCGAACAGGCCGCCCAGCAGCACCGCTTCGCGCTCGTCCGCTGGCGCGTTCACCAGACGTGGAATCAGGCGCAGCGCGTCGAAAACCGACAGCGCCTGCAGGCGTGAGTCTTCATCCTGCACCGCGTCGGCGGACGGAAAGTGCAGCTCGCGGCCGTCCGGACGCGGTTCGATTTTCACGCCCGCAGGCAGCGCCGCGTCGAGCAGCGGCAGCAGCGCGCGGCCATTCTCCGACAGGGCCTGTACCGTTACGCAGGATCCCAACGCGCTGACGCGCAGGGCGCTGTCGACGATCAGCAGGCTCTTCAGGTTCTGTTTGCTGTCGATATCTGCCGACTCGAGCAGCAGCGTTGCCGGACGTGCGCCGCATAACTGGTGAAACACTGCGGCCGGATCTTCGCGATAGGGCGCGGTGCCGGTAATCAACTTCACTGTAGGTTTCGCATTTGGCATGATGTTCTCTCTGAAATTCGCCTAAAAAAAAGCCCGCTTTAAGCGGGCTCGGGTCTCTGCACTGCGTTACGCAAGGGATGCTGGACGTCGCCCGTCGGGGGAAACATCGCGCCACCAGCCTGCAGAAAGCATCAAAATCGTCGCCATGACAGAGAACCCGTTTAGTTGTGAACTTGTGTACTAGTTAACGGGTTCAGCGGATAAAAGTCAATACGCTTTTTCACCCGAGCATAAAATCGTTATCATGCTGGCCGCTTCATCGTGCAGCAGGAGTGCCATTTGAACGAGATTGCCCGTTTTCCTCTTTATGATTTACACAGCCATACCCGCGCCTCCGACGGGCTGCTGACGCCCGAGGCGCTGGTCGAGCGCGCCGTCGCTATGCGCGTCGGCGTGCTGGCGATAACCGATCACGACAGCGTGGCGGGCGTCGCCGCGGCGCAGCGCGCCGTCAGCGAGCAGGCGCTGCCGCTGAAAGTACTGGCGGGCGTAGAGGCGTCGACGCTGTGGGAAAACCATGAGATTCATATCGTCGGGCTGAATATCGATATCAGCCATCCGGCGATGACCGCCTTTCTGTCGGAGCAGGCGCGCTGTCGTCAGGAGCGAGCGGCGCTGATCGCCGAGCGGCTGGAGAAGGCGCGCATTCCTGGCGCGCTGGCTGGCGCCGCGCGGCTGGCGGATGGCGGTGTGATTACGCGCGGCCACTTCGCCCGCTTTTTAATTGAGCAGGGCAAAGCCGACACGGTGGCGCAGGTGTTCAAAAGCTATCTGGCGCGCGGCAAAACCGGCTACGTTCCGCCGCAATGGTGTACAATTAAACAAGCCATTGATGCCATTCACCATTCTGGCGGCTGTGCGGTGCTGGCGCACCCAGGCCGCTACGGTTTGTCGGCGAAGTGGCTGAAGCGGCTTATCGCGCATTTCCGCGAAGCGGGCGGCGACGCGATGGAAGTGGCGCAGTGTCAGCAGGCGCCCAATGAACGCGCGCAGCTGGCGCAGTACGCCCGCGATGCCGATCTGGCTGGATCGCAAGGTTCCGATTTTCACCAACCCTGTCCGTGGATTGAGCTGGGCCGCAAACTCTGGCTGCCAGCCGGCGTCGAGCCGGTATGGGAACGTTTCCCGGCGCTGGCGCCCGCAGGCTCTAACGCGGACAGGTGATACGAGGTTTTTATGAGTCAACTGTTTCACATTCACCCGGACAATCCGCAGCCGCGCCTGGTTTCGCAGGCGGTCGACTACCTCAATAAGGGGGGCGTGATCGTCTATCCTACCGACTCCGGCTATGCGCTGGGCTGTCGACTGGAAGAGAAAAACGCGCTGGAGCGCATCTGCCGCATTCGTCAGCTGGATGGCAATCACAACTTCACGCTGATGTGCCGCGATCTGTCGGAAATCTCCAACTATTCTCAGGTGGATAACAGCGCGTTTCGCCTGCTGAAAAACAACACGCCGGGCAGCTATACCTTTATTCTGAAGGCGACCAAAATTGTGCCGCGTCGTCTGATGAACGATAAGCGTAAAACCATCGGGCTGCGCGTGCCATCCAATCCGATTGCGCTGGCGCTGCTTGAGGCGCTCAACGAGCCGATGATGTCGACTTCGCTGATCCTGCCGGGCAACGATTTTACCGAATCGGACCCGGAAGAGATCCAGCACAGCATCGGCAAGCTGGTCGATTTAATTATCGACGGCGGCACGCTGGGACAGCAGCCGACAACGGTTGTCGATCTCACCAGCGATGCGCCCGCCGTGGTGCGCGAAGGTTCAGGCGATCCCCGACCTTTCCTGTAACAGCCTGGTCAGGCGCCGCTCTGCGCCGTCTGACCAATATTCTGTTTCAGCCAGTTTTGAAAGTCGGAATAGGGAATATAGAGCGACACATCTTTTAAAACGGTTTTGCCGCTGCTGCTGCTTTTTATTTCATCGCTGAAACCGACAATGACGCCGCCCAGCGTATTATCCGCATTATAAACCGCGCCGCCCGACATCCCTTTCACGACGCCTGCATTTGACGCCATCGCCATACAGGGTTTTTTATTCCAGCTGTTGCGAATGGCGGTGCGCGCTAAATTACTGCCCGACGATTCAACCGGCATGGCGGAAATAAAACTGTAGCCGTACATTTTGACCGGATCGCCGATGGCGCCGCTGCGGAATTTCGCCAGCGTAGCCGCGTCATTCTTGTGGTAAATGATCGCCAGATCGCAATAGGGGTGATACGCCTTTACGCGCTGCACGGCAAACTTCGCCACGTGCGCCGCCGTCAGGCTATATTCAGGCGTGATGGGAATGCTGCTGCCCAGCGTGCCGAGCCCGAGAACCGTAGGAATGCCGGTGAAACTCATGTCCACGTGCTGCATTGCCGTACGGCTATATTCGGTATGGCCCACAGAGCAACCGCTCAAAGCCAGCGCAGCAAACGCCGGCCATAAGAACAGTTTTCTCATGGTGATTATCTTCATGCTGGCATGTCGGAAAATCCCTGGTGAAGATTTTTGACATGCAATTTCAGACTCATCATTGAGCCGTATTAACGCTGCATTTCCGGTAGCGCCGGTTTATTTTTAAAGAAACTGCAAAGAGTAAGTTAAATTCTCGTTAATAACTTTCGCTGGAGCAAGGCTATAAGATTAATAATACGAAAGTGATTATTTGCGTTTCTGGCTCTGATTTTACCGGTAAATAATCCACAGACAATCGATTAAGATTAATCTTAAAAAGAAATGCGAATAAATAGGGTGATAAACCAATCTGTGGTTTTAAAGGCGGGAATAAAGTGCGACGACCAAGCAGGTAACGCGTTCTGCGTAAAATTATCAGAATAATTAACTGCTGGGGTGAGCGTTGCCAGATGAAAAAATGCAGTTGAGAAGTGAGTTAAGCTTAACGCTCTTTTAATTGTATCGTAAAGCTAATGAATCCTCTGCTGCCGCCATACATTAGCAGCAGCAATCAGAGCTTACAGCACGTAAAACACTTTTCGCTTCAGCAGGTTGGCAAGAAAAACGGGCAAAATGTTGATGCGCGGCAGATTAATCATTGCCCCCCGCGAAGAGGGCAATTAACAGGAAGCCGGTCGAGTTAGCGACGCTGCCAGCTGTGATATTCCGCATTGCGCCGTCCCGGCGCAGTTTCCGGCAACCGTGCCAGACCTACCAGAGAGATCGCTCCCAGTACCCCGACATAGATCGCCAGCCCATACCAGTGGCCGTCTGTGACCTGCAGGATTTTAACCGCGGCCAGGCCGAGAATGCCGCTGCCGATCAACGAGCCGATTTGCCAGATCACCGCAATGCCGCTGCAGCGGATATGGGTAGGAAAAAGTTCGGGGAACCACGACGCCTGCGGCGCGTAACACATGCTGTGGCCCAGCGTCAGCGCCACGATCATGGCAATCTGCGTCAGCCAGTAGCTGTTCTGCTGCAGGGCGAGGAAAAAGGGCACGATGGAGAGCACGATCAGCAGCGCGCCCAGCAGATAAACCGGTTTGCGGCCGATGCGATCGGAAAGCGCGCCCATCAGCGGAATGGCGAAAATTTCCAGTATCACCGCCACAATCATGCTCTCCATCAGAATATTGTTGTCGAGCTGGTTCGCTTTGCCCCATGCCAGAATGATCACCGTAAACAGCGCGAAGGCGCAGGCTTCGATCAGCTTTGCCGCCACGCCGTTCAACACCAGCCCCGGATAAGTCTGGATCACCTCTTTCAGCGGCCGCGATTCTGCCGCTTTAGTGGCGCGGATTTCGGCGAACACCGGTGATTCGTCAATGCGCAGGCGGATAAACAGCCCGACGATTACCAGCAGCGCGCTCAGCAGAAAGGGCACGCGCCAGCCCCAGCTCATCATTTGATCCGCTGTCAGCATGGCGTTCAGGATGGCGAACAGCGCCAGCGGCAGCAGAAAGCCGGTCGGCGCGCCAATCTGCACCCAGCTGGCGAAATAGCCGCGCCGCGCGGGCTGCGCATACTCCGCGGTCATTAGCACCGCGCCAGCCTGCTCGCCGCCAACGCCGAAGCCCTGCAGCAAACGGATAACGATAAGAGATATCGGCGCCCAGATGCCGATGGTGGAATAGGTCGGCAGCAGGCCGATGCAAAAGGTACCCAGGCCGACGATGAGAATAGTGACCACCAGCGCTTTTTTACGGCCCACTTTATCGCCGATATGGCCAAAAATAATCCCGCCGACCGGTCGCGCCAGAAAGCCGACGGCGTAGGTGGCGAAGGCGGCCAGGGTGCTGACCAGCGGATTATCGCTGGGAAAGAAGAGGTGGCCGAAGAACAGCACCGCAGCGGTGCCGTAGGCGAAAAAATCATAATATTCCGCGGCGGTTCCGATGGCGGATGCGCTGGCGACCCGGCGTATTACGCTCTTGTTGTCGGCGTCTGCCGCGCTATCGCGCGCGGTTGGGGTAGAGAGAGAAGTCATAGCAGTAGCCCTTATGTCAGAGGTGGGGCTACCATACAAGTCTGCATGGAAATCTGTTGCGAAGATGATCACAGTTGTTAAATAAGAGTCACGGCGGCTATCCTGATTAAGCAGGTTACAAAACCGTAAATTAAAGGTATAATAGGCGGAATGTCATAACTTAAGTTATTGATTTTAAAGAATTTTAACCCAAATGACGCCTGGGAAGGCGACAGTGAGGCCGCTATGAGCGAAAAGTTACAGAAAGTCCTGGCACGTGCAGGCCACGGTTCCCGTCGTGAAATCGAAGCAAAAATCGCAGCCGGTCGCGTCAGTATCGACGGCAAACTCGCCACCCTTGGCGACCGCATTGAAAATGACAAATCCCTGAAAATCCGCATCGACGGTCATCTGGTTTCTATCGCCGAGTCGGCGACAGAGGTTTGCCGCGTGCTGGCCTACTATAAGCCTGAAGGCGAACTCTGTACCCGCAGCGATCCGGAAGGGCGTCCAACGGTGTTCGATCGCCTGCCGCGCCTGCGCGGCTCCCGCTGGATTGCGGTCGGACGACTTGACGTCAATACCTGCGGGCTGATGCTGTTCACCACCGATGGCGAACTGGCGAACCGTCTGATGCACCCGAGCCGCGAAGTTGAGCGCGAGTATGCCGTGCGCGTGTTTGGTCAGGTTGACGACGATAAAATTCGTCAGCTGAGCAAAGGGGTGCAGCTGGAAGATGGCCCGGCGGCCTTTAAAACGCTGCGCTTCGCCGGCGGCGAAGGGGTCAACCAGTGGTATAACGTCACCCTGACCGAAGGACGCAACCGCGAAGTGCGTCGCCTGTGGGAAGCGGTCGGCGTGCAGGTCAGCCGCCTGATGCGCGTGCGCTACGGCGATATCACGCTGCCGAAAGGCTTGCCGCGCGGCGGCTGGATGGAGATGGATCTGGCGGCGGTTAACTATCTGCGCTCGCTGGTAGGCATGGATGACGAGACGGTCACCAAGCTGGCGGTGGAAAAAGATCGCCGCCGCACCAAGGCGAATCAAATTCGTCGTGCAGTTAAGCGCCACACGCAGGTGAGCGGCAGCGGTCGACGCAGCAACAACAGCGGCGGCGGCAAACGCGGCTAATAAAAAACGCAGCTCACGGGCTGCGTTTTTTTTTGCCTACCAGTCGATGCCTTGCTGCGCCTGGATCCCGGCGTCGAAGGCGTGCTTCACGGGCCGCATTTCGGTCACGGTATCTGCGCGCTCGATGAGCGCGCGATGGCAGCCGCGCCCGGTCAGGATCACGCTCTGACGCGCCGGACGGGCCGCCAGCGCGCGCTCCAGATCGTCCAGCGGCAGATAATCCATGCTCACCATATAGGTGATCTCGTCGAGCAGCACCAGATCCAGGGTATCGTCCGCCAGCATGCGCATGGCGTGCTGCCATACCGCCTGACAGGCGGCGGTGTCGGTGGCGCGGTTCTGCGTCTCCCAGGTAAAGCCAGTGGACATCACCTGAAACTCCACGCCGTGCTGCGCCAGCAGATTGCGCTCGCCGTTGGGCCATTCGCCCTTGATAAACTGGATAACGCCCACCTTTTTGCCGTGCCCCACGGCGCGCAGTGCGGTGCCGAAGGCGGCGGTAGTTTTGCCTTTGCCGTTGCCCGTAAAGACCATCATGATGCCGCGCGTTTCCGTCGCGGCGGCGATGCGCGCGTCAACCTGCTCTTTCAGCCGCTGCTGCCGCTGCTGGTGGCGATCGTCGCCCATTACTCTGCCGCTCCGGGCTTGCGTCCGGGCTGGGCGTCGAAGCTGATGCCGGTTTTACGGCGGCTGTCGTCGCCCATGACATAAAGGTAGAGCGGCATCAGATCGGCCGGGGTTTTCAGCTTGTCGGCATCTTCCTGCGGGAAGGCGGAGGCGCGCATTTTGGTGCGCGTGCCGCCAGGGTTAATACAGTTGACCCGCAGCGACTGATTCTTATACTCATCCGCCAGCACCTGCATCATGCCTTCGGTGGCGAACTTCGACACCGCATAGGCACCCCAGCCGGCGCGGCCGGTGCGGCCCACGCTGGAGGTGGTGAAGACCAGCGAGCCGGCGCTTGATTTCAGCAGCAGCGGCAGCAACGCCTGGGTCAGGAAAAAGGTGGCGTCGAGGTTAATCTTCATGACCTGCTGCCAGATTTGCGGATCCAGCTCGGCGAGCGGCACGATCTCGCCCAGAATGCCGGCGTTGTGCAGCACGCCGTCCAGGCGCGGAAACTGCTGCGCCAGCTGGCCGGCCAGCTGTTGACAGGATGCCGGCGTCGCCTGCGCCAGATCGAATACCACGCAGTGCGCCGGGCGCAGGCCCAGCTGCGCGATCGCCTGCTGCGTCTGCTCCAGCCGCGGCAGGTTACGGCCCAGCAGGATCACTTCCGCGCCGTAGCGCGCATAGGTGATGGCGGCTTCGCGGCCAATGCCGTCGGAGGCGCCGGTGACGAGAATGATGCGGTTTTGCAGCAGGTCGCTTTTCGGTTGATAGTGCACGACGTTTTTCCTTGAGCGCGTAAACGGGTTTTTGGCTTTATGCCTCAATTCGCCGGAGGGTGCAATCATCCGCAGGCGCTTTCTGTGCCGGCCGCTGGCATTTCAGGCGACGGGCGGCGCTAAACCCGGTAAACTCTCCGATCGGTGCTAATTCTCTGTTTAATAAGGCGGCAGAATGGATTTACTCTCCAGCTATGGATTATTTCTCGCTAAAGCGGTGACGGTGGTGATCGCCGTCGCCGCCGTTGTGGCGATTATCGTTAACGCGGCGCTGCGCAAGCGCGGCCAGGCGGCCGGCCAGCTGCGGCTGACGCATCTGGGCGACGACTATCAGCAAATGAAGGACGATCTGCAGCTGGCTAAAATGAAGCCGCAGGTGCAGAAAGTGTGGCTGAAGCAGCATAAAAAAGCGGAAAAGCAGAAGGCAAAGGCGGAGAAGCGCGCCGCGAAGCAGGGCGTCGTCGAGAGCCAGAAGCCAACGCTCTACGTGATCGACTTCAAGGGCAGCATGGACGCCGGCGAAGTCACCGCGCTGCGTGAAGAAGTTTCCGCCGTGCTGGCGGTGGCGGAGAAGGGCGACGAAGTGCTGCTGCGGCTGGAGAGCCCGGGCGGCGTGGTGCACGGCTACGGCCTGGCGGCATCGCAGCTGCAGCGCCTGCGCGATCGCGGTCTGCGCCTGACGGCGGCAGTAGATAAAGTGGCCGCCAGCGGCGGCTACATGATGGCCTGCGTGGCGGATCGCATCGTGGCGGCCCCTTTCGCCATCCTTGGCTCCATCGGCGTGGTGGCGCAGATCCCGAACTTCAATCGTCTGCTCAAGCGCAACGATATTGATGTCGAACTGCACACCGCCGGGCAGTACAAGCGCACCCTGACGCTGTTTGGCGAAAATACCGACGAGGGTCGCGAGAAGTTCCAGGAAGATCTCAACGAAACGCACCTGCTGTTTAAAGAGTTCGTGCATCAGATGCGGCCGTCGCTGGATATCGACAAAGTCGCGACGGGCGAACACTGGTATGGCCGCCAGGCGCTGGCGTTAAATCTTATTGACGATATCAGCACCAGCGACGAGCTGATCATCAGTCAGATGGATGTGTTTAACGTGCTGGGCGTGCACTATGCGCGTCGCCGCAAGATGATCGACCGCGTCACCCACAGCGCCGGCTCGGTCGCGGAACGCCTGCTGATGAAGTGGTGGCAGCGCGGCGAGAAGCCGCTGCTTTAACGGCCAGCCTGCAGGCGGAGGTCTGAGCCCAAAGAGCAAAACGTTCCGCGCAAGGGAGTGCGCGGGACGAGCACGCAGGAATGCGTTTTTGCTATCAGGGCCAGGTTTTTTACGCCAGGTGATAGCGTGACGAAAGCGTCAGCGCCAGATATTTAAAAACGTTAAACACCGCCGTGGTCTTCGCCGTCGGCAGCCCTTCGTCATCAAGGAAAAAGGGGCCGCGAAACACCAGCACGTCGCCCTGTTGAATCACTTCGTCGGCTTCCAGACCGGCAAAATAATCGTCGTGTTCCTGAATAAGCGCATTGGCTTTTTCCAGTAGCGCCTGGCGTGAAATGGGTTGCGTATTTTTCTGCATTGAATATCCCCTTTTTGACATCCATAAAATCCTTTCTATATTACGTGCCAAAACCGCTGCGCGGCAAATCAGCAAAACGCGTGAAAATCTGGCGCAAAATTCAACTGAGTGCTAATTAAGTTGCGTAACGAATTTTATCAGGTAGAGTGTGGGCGATTCAGATTTCAGGGAGATCACACCGGGAAGTGTGATTGTGTCAGATGAAAAAGTCGCTCTTATTCATACCCTTGCATAAACATATGCCAGCTGGCCCGAGATTGACCCCGCAGCCTTGAAAAGCAAAAAAGGCGCAACAATATTGAACCCACTGGGTTTCTGGGCATCAAATCCTCTCCCGTTTATCAGGACGTTTTCATTAGGTAAAGGTACATATGGGTAAAGCACTCGTCATCGTTGAGTCCCCGGCAAAGGCCAAAACAATCAATAAATACCTCGGTAGTGACTACGTGGTGAAATCCAGCGTCGGTCATATCCGTGATTTGCCGACCAGTGGTTCAACCGCGAAAAAGAGTGCTGACGGGGCCGGCGACAAAAAAGCGAAAAAAGTTAAAAAAGATGAAAAGGCCGCGCTGGTCAGCCGTATGGGCGTTGACCCCTATCACGGCTGGAAAGCGGATTATCAGATCCTGCCCGGCAAGGAAAAAGTCGTCTCCGAACTGAAAGCGCTGGCGCAGAACGCCGACCACATCTATCTCGCAACCGACCTTGACCGCGAAGGGGAAGCCATCGCCTGGCACCTGCGGGAAGTGATCGGCGGCGACGACAAGCGCTTTAGCCGCGTGGTGTTTAACGAAATCACCAAAAATGCGATTCGTCAGGCGTTCGAAACGCCGGGCGAACTGAATATCGACCGCGTCAACGCCCAGCAGGCGCGTCGCTTTATGGACCGCGTCGTCGGCTATATGGTCTCGCCGCTGCTGTGGAAAAAAATTGCGCGCGGCCTTTCTGCCGGTCGCGTCCAGTCCGTGGCGGTGCGCCTGGTAGTTGAGCGCGAACGGGAAATCAAAGCGTTCGTGCCGGAAGAGTACTGGGAGCTGAACGCCGATCTGCATACCGCGAAAGGCGATCTGCTGGCGATGGCGGTCACCCACCAGAACGACAGCCCGTTCCGTCCGGTCAATGGCGAGCAGACCCAGGCCGCGGTCGCGCTGCTGGAAAACGCCCGCTATGAAGTAGTGGATCGCGAAGATAAACCTACCAGCAGCAAGCCTGGCGCTCCCTTTATTACCTCGACGCTGCAGCAGGCGGCGAGTACGCGACTCGGTTTTGGCGTCAAGAAAACCATGATGATGGCGCAACGCCTGTATGAAGCGGGCCACATTACCTACATGCGTACCGACTCTACCAACCTGAGTCAGGATGCGCTGGCGATGGCGCGCGGCTACATCGACAAAAACTTCGGCAAAAAGTATCTGCCGGAGACGGCGAACACCTACGCCAGTAAAGAGAACTCCCAGGAAGCGCACGAAGCGATCCGTCCTTCCGACGTCAACGTCGTGGCGGAAAAGCTCAAGGATATGGAAGCGGACGCACAGAAGCTCTACCAGCTGATCTGGCGTCAGTTCGTCGCCTGTCAGATGATGCCGGCGCAGTACGATTCCACCACGCTTACCGTTGCTGCCGCCGGCTTCAGGCTGAAGGCGAAAGGGCGCACGCTGCGCTTCGACGGCTGGACGCGCGTGATGCCTGCGCTGCGTAAAAACGATGAAGACCGCACGCTGCCGCACGTCGCCAAAGGCGAAACGCTCGAGCTGCAGCAGCTGACGCCGAGCCAGCACTTCACCAAGCCGCCGGCACGCTTCAGCGAAGCCTCGCTGGTGCGCGAGCTGGAGAAGCGCGGCATCGGCCGTCCCTCTACCTACGCCGCCATTATCTCGACCATTCAGGATCGCGGCTACGTACGCGTGGAAAACCGCCGTTTCTATGCCGAGAAGATGGGCGAGATCGTCACCGATCGGCTGGAAGAGAACTTCCGCGATCTGATGAACTACGACTTTACCGCCACCATGGAAGACAGCCTTGACCGCGTCGCCAATAACGAGGCGGAATGGAAAGGCGTGCTGGATAACTTCTTTAGCGACTTTACTCAGCAGCTGGACAAAGCGGAGAAAGATCCGGAAGAGGGCGGCATGCAGCCGAACCCGATGGTGCTCACCTCTATCGACTGTCCGACCTGCGGACGCAAGATGGGTATCCGCACCGCCAGCACCGGCGTCTTCCTCGGCTGTTCGGGCTATGCGCTGCCGCCGAAAGAGCGCTGCAAGCAGACCATCAACCTGATCCCGGAAAACGAAGTGCTGAACGTGCTGGAAGGCGACGACGCTGAAACCAACGCGCTGCGCGCCCGTCGCCGCTGCCAGAAGTGCGGCACGGCGATGGACAGCTACCTGATCGATCCGCAGCGCAAGCTGCACGTCTGCGGTAATAACCCAGAGTGCGACGGCTACGAGATCGAGCAGGGCGAATTCCGCATCAAAGGTTACGACGGTCCGGTGGTGGAGTGCGAGAAGTGCGGGTCGGAAATGCACCTGAAAATGGGGCGCTTCGGCAAGTATATGGCCTGCACCAACGACGACTGTAAGAACACGCGTAAAATCCTGCGTAACGGCGAGGTTGCGCCGCCGAAGGAAGATCCGGTGCCGCTGCCTGAACTGCCGTGCGAGAAATCGGACGCCTATTTCGTGCTGCGTGACGGGGCGGCGGGTGTGTTCCTGGCAGCCAATACCTTCCCGAAATCGCGCGAAACCCGCGCGCCGTTAGTGGAAGAGCTGCAGCGCTTTAAAGATCGCCTGCCGGAAAAACTGCGCTACCTGGCTGAGGCGCCTGCGACCGATGCCGACGGCAACAAGACGATGGTGCGCTTTAGCCGTAAAACCAAACAGCAGTATGTCGCCTCTGAGAAAGAGGGCAAAGCCACAGGCTGGTCAGCGTTTTATATCGACGGCAAGTGGCAGGAAGCGAAAAAGTAATCTCCTCTCTTTATCTAAGGCCAGCAATGCTGGCCTTTTTCTTAGCCTTATATCAAAACGTTCTACATTCCTCCTCGCGATGATATAGTGGTTATAGCATTTCCGACATGTTCCTGTGCTTTGCCTCTTTTCTCACCGATCCGGCGAAAATACGTCAATCGGGGATGCTGCTCTGTAGCTTACTGGGATGGAACAGATATGAAATTGCAGCAGTTGCGCTATATCGTCGAAGTGGTTAATCACAACCTGAACGTCTCTTCGACAGCAGAAGGGCTTTACACTTCTCAGCCGGGCATCAGTAAGCAGGTGCGCATGCTGGAGGATGAGCTGGGCGTGCAGATCTTTGCACGCAGCGGCAAGCATTTAACCCAGGTCACGCCGGCCGGCGAGGAGATCATTCGCATCGCCCGCGAGGTGTTGTCCAAAGTCGATGCGATAAAATCGGTGGCGGGAGAGCATACCTGGCCGGATAAGGGATCGCTCTATGTGGCGACAACCCATACCCAGGCGCGCTATGCATTGCCTGGCGTCATTAAGGGCTTTATCGAGCGCTATCCGCGCGTCTCACTGCATATGCATCAGGGCTCGCCGACGCAGATCGCCGAAGCGGTCTCCAAAGGCAACGCCGATTTCGCTATCGCCACCGAAGCGCTGCATCTCTACGACGATTTGATTATGCTGCCGTGCTACCACTGGAATCGCGCCATTGTGGTGACGCCCGATCATCCGCTGGCGGGCAAGGGCCAGGTCTCTATCGAAGAGCTGGCGGAATATCCGCTGGTGACCTATACCTTCGGCTTTACCGGGCGCTCGGAGCTGGATACCGCATTTAACCGCGCAGGTCTGACGCCACGCATTGTTTTCACCGCCACCGACGCAGACGTTATTAAAACTTATGTTCGCTTAGGCCTGGGCGTCGGCGTTATCGCCAGCATGGCGGTCGATCCCCTCGCCGATCCTGACCTGGTACGCATCGAGGCGGCGGAAATTTTCACCAACAGCACCACGAAAATCGGCTTCCGACGCAGCACCTTTTTACGTAGCTATATGTATGATTTTATTCAACGCTTTGCGCCGCACCTGACGCGTGACGTGGTCGATGCGGCGGTCGCGCTGCGCTCCAACGAAGATATCGAAGCGATGTTCAAAGATATCAAGCTGCCGTTTAAGTAACGCCGCGTTTCGTTTAGCATTGCTAAAGGCTGCTCAGGCAGCCTTTTTTGTCCGTAGCCGTTAGCGCCACCTTAATGTCGAAAAAAGTTATTATTTTTTTGTAAATGAAACATCGATCACATGTTTTTCTGTTTGCGTTACTTAAATGAGAAACAGTACACAATTTTAACTTTGCCGCTTTGCGCCACGCCAGGATTATTCCCATACTCCAGTTAAGACCTGATGTGAAAGCGCTTTTTATCAGGACTTATAAATTTAACTCAAATTTGAAATGGCCCTAATCGCAATTTAACTCAAATTTGCAATCTAATAATTCAATTAAGGAAATGTGTCGCGGTTCATTATTCCTTAAGTTTTCAGGCCACGTTGATTAATAGCGTTAATCGTTGTGCTCAATAAAAATAACTGGATTTTCGGCCTTAATGAGTTTAGGATTCGTCCTAAATCTTAATCGATGTTATCAATCGTTTTATTGAGAGTGATTATCAAAAACTATGGCTACGAGACTGACTGTACAACCGGACTTCCGGGCAAAAAGCACCAAGGTTGAGCGCTCTGGTAACACCCGTCGCAAGGCCTGGTTAACCGTAATAGCTGCTTCTGCGCTGTTCTGGGTAGTTGTAGCACTGATGATCTGGCGTATATGGGGCTAAACCATGTGGGCAAACACACTCAGCCGTAAACAATCGTTATCCGCGCCACAGCTCCAGGCGCCAGCCTGTAAAGGCAAAGAGAGCAGCGTGACGGAACACAAAGTGACTATCCCGGATAGCTGGGAACTGAGTGAAAATCAGCGTCACTTCATCGAGTCTTTCATGGACACGAAAGCCAAATAAGCTGTCAGCGTAACTGGCTTCGCCAGCGTAATACTTCTTTCCGGTTATCCGGCGGGCAAATTAAAAGCCCACTCTTTTACACTCAGCATAAAAAAAGGTGTCATCTAACCGATGACTGCAGGATTTTTTTACGCCCGAATTCGGGAGGAGTGACGTATGAATATGACTTTTAATAGCATTAAGATCTCCTGGCTGAGCGCATATGCATTCTCGTTTGCATTCTGGGCAGCGGCCGTATGGATTGCTGTATAACCTGAAAGCGGTATTTCTCCTTATTCTTTTCGCTAACGCCCCGCATACTCTGCGGGGCGTTTTCGTTTGTCTGCGCAATGGTGTAGCATTTCGTGTTGTAATCAAAACGTTAAAGAAAATGTAGTCTATCTTTAACATAAACCTTGTTCTCTCTGAGGTTACCGCGATCACGATAAGAAAAGGAGGAGCTATGTCGGACACCCTACGCGAGCAGAGTCGGGACACGCTGCAGGTCGACAAGCAGCAGTATCATATTTTCAGTCTTCCCCGCGCCGCCCAACACCTCGGCAACATCGACCGCCTTCCCAAATCGTTAAAAGTGCTGCTGGAGAATCTCCTGCGCTGGCAGGATGGCGATTCCGTGACGGAAGAGGATATTCAGGCGCTGGTTGGCTGGCAGCAAAATGCGCATGCCGATCGAGAGATTGCCTATCGTCCTGCGCGCGTGCTGATGCAGGATTTTACCGGCGTGCCGGCGGTGGTGGATCTGGCGGCGATGCGCGAGGCGGTGAAGCGCCTCGGCGGCGACGTGGCGAAGGTCAATCCGCTCTCGCCGGTGGATCTGGTTATCGACCACTCCGTTACCGTGGATCACTTTGGCGACGACAGCGCGTTTGAAGAGAATGTCGAGCTGGAAATGGCGCGCAACCATGAGCGCTATGTCTTTTTACGCTGGGGCCAGAAGGCCTTTAATAAATTCCGCGTCGTGCCGCCGGGCACCGGCATCTGTCACCAGGTGAACCTGGAGTATCTCGGCAAATCGGTCTGGCATGAGCAGATCGACGGCAAACAGTTCGCCTGGCCAGATACGCTGGTCGGCACCGACTCGCATACCACCATGATCAATGCGCTTGGCGTGCTGGGCTGGGGCGTCGGCGGCATCGAAGCCGAGGCGGCGATGCTTGGACAGCCGGTATCTATGCTGATCCCGGACGTGGTCGGCTTTAAGCTGACCGGCAAGCTGCGTCCCGGTATAACCGCCACCGATTTAGTGCTGACCGTGACCCAGATGCTGCGCAAGCATGGCGTGGTCGGCAAGTTTGTGGAGTTCTACGGCGACGGTCTGGCGGATCTGCCGCTGGCAGACCGCGCGACGATCGCCAATATGGCGCCGGAATATGGCGCAACCTGCGGATTCTTCCCGGTCGACGACGTTACGCTGGGCTACCTGACGCTGACCGGGCGCGATGCCGAGCAGGTCGCGCTGGTGGAAGCCTATGCCAAAACCCAGGGGCTGTGGCGCAATCCGGGCGACGAGCCGATCTTCACCAGTTCGCTGGCGCTTGATATGGATAGCGTGGAATCGAGTATCGCCGGCCCCAAACGTCCGCAGGATCGCGTTTCCCTTGGCGATGTGCCTGCCGCGTTCAACGCCAGCAACGAGCTGGAGGTGAATCACAGCCAGCCGGCGCATAAATCTGTCACCTATACCGACAGCCGCACCGGTCTCAGCCATGAGATCGAGGACGGCGCCGTGGTGATCAGCGCCATTACCTCCTGCACCAACACCTCTAACCCGAGCGTGCTGATGGCGGCGGGGCTGCTGGCGAAAAAAGCGGTTGAGCGCGGCCTGAAGCGTCAGCCCTGGGTGAAAGCCTCGCTGGCGCCGGGTTCGAAAGTGGTTTCCGACTATCTGGCGGTCGCGCAGCTGACGCCTTATCTCGACAAGCTCGGCTTCAACCTGGTGGGCTACGGCTGCACCACCTGTATCGGCAACTCCGGGCCGCTGCCCGACGAGATTGAAGCCGCGATTAAAGAGGGCGATTTGACCGTCGGCGCCGTGCTCTCCGGCAACCGCAACTTCGAAGGCCGTATCCATCCGCTGGTGAAAACCAACTGGCTGGCGTCGCCGCCGCTGGTGGTCGCCTACGCGCTGGCGGGCAATATGAAGATTAATCTGCAGACCAAGCCGCTGGGGCAGGATGCGCAGGGCAGGGACGTTTTCCTGAAGGATATCTGGCCGTCGCCGGAAGAGATCGCCACTGCGGTGCAGCAGGTGACCAGCGACATGTTCCATAAAGAGTACGCCGAGGTGTTCTACGGCACCAAAGAGTGGCAGGCGATCAAAGTGAGCGAAGCGGCCACCTATGCGTGGGACGAGGGCTCTACCTATATTCGCCTGTCGCCGTTCTTTGACGATATGGAGCGCGAGCCGAAACCGGTTGAAGATATTAAAGGGGCGCGCGTGCTGGCGATGCTTGGCGATTCCGTGACCACTGACCATATTTCGCCCGCTGGCAGCATCAAAGCGGACAGTCCGGCGGGACGCTATCTCCAGTCTCACGGCGTCGACCGGGCCGACTTTAACTCCTACGGCTCACGACGCGGCAACCATGAAGTGATGATGCGCGGCACCTTCGCCAATATCCGTATTCGCAACGAGATGGTGCCCGGGGTTGAAGGCGGCTATACGCGCCATATCCCCAGCGGCGAACAGCTGGCGATTTATGACGCGGCGATGAAGTATCAGCAGGAGGGCACGCCGCTGGCGGTGATTGCCGGTAAAGAGTATGGCTCCGGTTCAAGCCGCGACTGGGCGGCGAAAGGCCCGCGTTTACAGGGGGTGCGCGTAGTGATCGCCGAGTCGTTCGAACGTATTCACCGCTCCAACCTGATCGGCATGGGCATTCTGCCGCTGGAGTTCGCGCCGGGCGTGACGCGTAAAACGCTGCAGCTGACCGGCGAAGAGGTGTTTGATATCGAAAACCTGTCGCAGCTGCAGCCGGGCTGCACGGTGCAGGTCACGATGACGCGCCCGGACGGCACGCGGGAGACGCTGGAGACGCGCTGCCGCATCGATACCGGCAACGAACTGACCTACTACCGCAACGACGGCATCCTGCACTACGTTATTCGCAATATGCTTAACTAAACGCAACGCCGTAAAAGACTCAACCTTTGTCCGTTCGACCTGCGCCATTCATGGCGCAGGTCGGTTTACTCCTCGAGCCCTGCCGCCCGCGTCTCAACATAGAAGCTGAGACCCGTTATTCCGACTTCGGCAGCAGATGGCCCATCTTCGCGGCTTTGGTATCCAGGTAGTGCGCATTCTTCGGGTTGCGACCGACGATCAGCGGCACGCGCTCAACGATATTGATGCCCGCTTCGCTGAGGATCTCCACCTTACGCGGATTATTGGTCAGCAAACGTACTTCGTTCACCCCCAGCAGCTTAAACATATCGGCGCACAGCGTGAAGTCGCGCTCGTCCGCCGCAAAGCCGAGCTGATGGTTAGCTTCGACGGTGTCATAGCCTTTATCCTGCAGCGCATAGGCGCGGATCTTGTTCAGCAAGCCGATATTGCGGCCTTCCTGACGATGATAGAGCAGTGCGCCGCGACCCTCTTCGGCGATGGCGTTCAGCGCCGCTTCCAGTTGAAAACCACAGTCGCAGCGTAAACTGAACAGCGCGTCGCCGGTCAGGCATTCCGAATGAACGCGCGCCAGCACGGGCGTGTTATCGCTGATGTCGCCGAAAATGAGCGCGACGTGATCGTGACCGGTTGCCAGTTCTTCAAAACCTACCATGAGGAAATCGCCCCAGGGCGTGGGCAGTTTGGCTTCTGCCACCCGTTTAAGCTGCATGTGACTCTCCAGAACCTTCAGAGGATGCGCTATTCTAAAACAGCGCACAGGCCAGTATGGCCTGAAAAAATTGGCAATATTGTGCCACAACGTGAAGTTGGGCTGGTAATTTGTCAGAGCGATTGTAGTGATAAAGCACGATTATCCAATGCGCAACAAGTTATGTTATTATTTTTTAAGATAAAGTTATTTGCAAGCGGCAATATGAGGCCGTACCAGAGGAGAAAGGATGCTGCAGATTTTGCGTCGCACTACGGCAGGCATGTTGCTGCTGATGATCATTCCGCTCGTGGTCTGGGCGACCGGCTGGCGCTGGCAGCCCGGCGAAAGCGATGCGCTGCTGCGTGTCCTGTACTGGATGACCGAAACCGTGACGCGCCCCTGGGGCACCCTGACCAGCCTGTTGCTCAGTCTCTGGGTGCTCTGGTGCCTGCGCTTTCGCCTCAAGCCGGCGCTGCTGCTGCTGGTGATCATGAACGCCACCATTCTCACCGGGCAATACACCAAATCCTATATCAAGGATCAGGTTCAGGAGCCGCGCCCGTATGTCGTCTGGCTCGAGCATAACCACGGCCTCGACGATCGCGAGTTTTACAGCATGACGCGTAAAGAGCGCGGTCAGCGGGTCGATCAGCTGCTCGCCAGCGACCGGATGCTGCCAGGCTGGCTGAAGCGCCACTGGGCGTTTGAAACCGGCTTCGCTTTTCCTTCCGGCCATACGCTGTTCGCCGCCAGCTGGGCGCTGCTGGTGTTGAGCCTGCTCTGGCCGCGCCGCCGCTATGTCACCATTGCGGTGGTCGGCGTCTGGGCGGGCGCGGTAATGGCCAGCCGTTTGCTGCTGGGCATGCACTGGCCGGGCGATCTGGCGGTGGCGGTGGCGCTCTCCTGGCTGCTGGTCTCCTTCGCCACCTGGCTGGCGCAGCGCTTTTGCGGCCCGCTTACCTTGCCGCCGGAAGAGCGAAAGGAAGTGGCGCAGCGGGAAAACGGATTGTAATTCCGGACTTTATCCCCATATTATTGATTGCGCTTGCGTAAAAGCGATGCGCCTGGCGCTGCAGGGAGCAGCATTGTTGCCGCTTTTTTGGCATACTTCTACCGGATAACCTCACAACAGGATGCACTGTGAAATATTTGCTGATTTTCTTAGTGGTATTGGTCATTTTTATCATTTCCGTCACCTTAGGCGCGCATAACGACCAGGTCATCACCTTCAATTATCTGCTGGCGCAGGGCGAATTCCGTATCTCTACGCTGCTGGCTGCGCTGTTCGGCGCGGGCTTTGTGCTGGGCTGGGCCATCTGCGGTCTCTTCTGGCTGCGCGTTCGCGTCTCGCTGGGGCATGCGCAGCGCAAAATCAAACGTATGCAGACGCAGCTGGATAAAAGCGCGCCGCCTGCCGCCTCATCGACCGCCGTCGCGGGTCGGGAATAGTCCTCCATGCATGAATTGCTGTTTCTGTTATTGCCCGTCGCTGCGGCTTACGGCTGGTATATGGGGCGACGCAGCGCGCAACAGGACAAGCAACAGGAAGCGAGTCGCCTGTCGCGGGATTACGTCGCAGGCGTTAACTTTCTGCTCTCCAACCAGCAGGACAAAGCGGTCGATCTCTTTCTCGATATGCTGAAAGAGGACAGCGGCACGGTGGAGGCGCACCTGACGCTGGGCAATCTGTTCCGTTCGCGGGGCGAGGTGGATCGCGCGATACGCATTCACCAGTCGCTAATGGAGAGCGCTTCCCTCAACTACGATCAGCGCCTGCTGGCGATCCAGCAGCTGGGTCGCGACTATATGGCCGCCGGGCTTTACGATCGCGCCGAAGATATGTTCAAGCAGCTGACGGATGAAACCGACTTCCGCATCAGCGCGCTGCAGCAGCTGCTGCTGATCCATCAGGCGACCAGCGACTGGCATCAGGCAATAGAGGTTGCCGAGCGGCTGGTGAAGCTAGGCAAAGACAAGCAGAAAGGGGAGATCGCCCACTTCTACTGCGAGCTGGCATTACAGGCGATGAGCAGCGACGATCTCGATCGCGCCATGAGCCTGCTGAAAAAGGGCGAGGCGGCCGATCGCCAGAGCGCGCGCGTGTCAATCATGATGGGGCGTATCCTGATTGAAAAAGGCGAGTACGCTAAAGCGATCGACCATCTACAGCGCGTGCTGGATCAGGATAAAGAGCTGGTGAGCGAAACGCTGCCGATGCTGGAAACCTGCTATCAGCGGCTGAATCAGCCCGATGCCTGGGCGGCCTTTCTGCAGCGCTGCGTAGATGAGAACACCGGCGCGGCGGCTGAACTCTATATGTCTGATATTCTCGAGCGCCATGAAGGGCCGGAAGCGGCGCAGCTCTATATCAACCGTCAGCTGCAGCGTCATCCCACCATGCGCGTTTTTCATCGCCTGATGGACTTCCATCTGCACGAAGCGGAAGACGGACGCGCCAAAGAGAGCCTGATGGTGCTGCGCGACATGGTCGGCGAGCAGATCCGCACCAAGCCGCGCTATCGCTGCCAGAAGTGCGGCTTTACCGCCCATGCGCTCTACTGGCACTGTCCTTCCTGCCGCACCTGGTCTTCGGTCAAACCGATCCGCGGACTCGATGGTCAATAGCCGATCGTCGCGCCGTTTTATGCTGCAACCCTCCTTAGTTACAACATACTATTAAGGCATCAGGAACCTCTGCGCGGCAATGTGCAACTTGTCGCCATGCAGGCGGCAAGGGCGCCGCAAACGTTGTCCCTGGCGAGAGGCGCGGGTAGAATGCTTGCCGTTTGTCCCTTTGCCTGTCGCCGTCAACTACGAGGAAATGCCATGCCTTTATCGTCAACCGTGACCGCGTCGCCCATTGTGGTGGCGCTCGATTATCACGATCTCAACAGCGCATTGCGTTTCGTCGACCAGATTGATCCGCAGAGCTGCCGCTTAAAAGTCGGCAAGGAGATGTTCACGCTGTTTGGCCCGGCGCTGGTGAAGGATCTGCAGCAGCGCGGCTTCGAGGTCTTTCTCGACCTTAAATTCCACGACATTCCCAACACTACCGCTCATGCGGTCGCCGCGGCGGCCGATCTGGGCGTCTGGATGGTGAACGTGCACGCCAGCGGCGGCGCGCGCATGATGAACGCCGCGCGCGAAGCGCTGCTGCCGTTCGGCAAGGATGCGCCGCTGCTGATCGCCGTCACGGTGTTAACCAGCATGGACGCCGAGGATCTGCGCGGCCTCGGCATTACTCTGTCGCCCGCCGAACAGGCGGAACGCCTGGCGAAGCTGACCCGCGAGTGCGGCCTCGACGGCGTGGTCTGTTCCGCCCATGAGGCCGCGCGTTTCAAAACCGCTATCGACGCCGATTTCGCGCTGGTGACGCCGGGCATCCGTCCGGCAGGCAGCGACGCCGGCGATCAGCGCCGCATCATGACGCCGCAGCAGGCGCAGCAGGCAGGGGTAGACTATATGGTGATCGGGCGTCCGATTACCCAGTCGGCCGATCCCGCCGCCACGCTGTCAGCTATTTTAACCTCGCTTAAGGAGTCCTCATGAGCCGCGACAATCCGCTGGTCTACTCCACCGATACGGGCCGCATCGAGCAGCCGCAAGAGAAGGTCGAACGCCCGAAAGGCGACGGCATCGTGCGCATTCAGCGTCAGACCAGCGGCCGCAAAGGCAAAGGCGTCTGCCTGATTACCGGACTCGATCTCGACGACGACGCCCTGAACAAGCTGGGCGCGGAGCTGAAGAAAAAATGCGGCTGCGGCGGGTCGGTGAAAGAGGGCGTTATCGAAATCCAGGGCGATAAACGCGATCTGCTTAAACAGCTGCTGGAAGCGAAAGGGTTGAAGGTCAAGCTGGCGGGCGGTTAAATAAAAATCGGGCTACGTCTGTAGCCCGATGGTTATGTTGATACGCTGTGTAGCCTTTTATTATTAAAACGGCTTTGCGGTCATTAATGGACCTGATGACCGATAACGCCGCCCACCGCCGCGCCGCCCAGCGTGCCGAGCGCGCTGCCGTGCGTTAACACCGAGCCACCAATTGCGCCAGCGCCGGCGCCGATAGCGGTGTTACGATCGCGTTTTGACCAGTTGGAACAGCCGCTCAGCGCGACAACTAAAGTGGTAGCCAAAACAGCTGCGGTAATACGTTTCATGGTTGTTGTCATAAACTTCTCCTTGATTGTGCTCACAGAGGCAACACACTCAGTATAGGTGTTTTTTTCCTCTGTTCTTATATCTACCCGTATTACGCCATCGCTTCTTCCCTGAAGATGCCGATATGCCTTTCACTATGGACAATGTTGTCTCGGGCAGATAAATGCAGTCGGCAAATAGATCCGCCCATTGCATGAGTGAATTCTAAGCCTTATGCAAATTTTCCGAAGAGGGAAGATTCCTAATTCGCGCCACATTTTTTATTTATCAGCCGTTTTCCGCCTCTTTTCCAGCCAGTCTCTCCATAAGCTTTTTAGCCAGCGCCTGCACAATTCAGAGATCAATCTGAGCAGGAGAAAACAATGCTGGAACAACTCAAACAGCAGGTTCTGGAAGCGAACCTGGATTTGCCGCGCTACAACCTTGTGACCTTTACCTGGGGCAACGTTAGCGCGGTGGATCGCGAGCAGGGTTTACTGGTGATCAAGCCTTCGGGCGTCAGCTATGCCAGCATGCAGCGCGACGATATGGTGGTGGTCGATCTCGCCAGCGGCGAGATTGTTGAGGGAAATAAGCGTCCTTCGTCCGATACCGCCACCCACCGCGCGCTCTATCTGGCCTGGCCGGAGATTGGCGGCATCGTGCATACCCATTCGCGCCACGCCACCATCTGGGCGCAGGCTGGTCGCGCGATCCCCGCCTGGGGCACCACGCACGCGGACGATTTTTATGGCGAAATTCCCTGTACCCGCGCCATGTACGACGATGAAATTCAGCGCGACTACGAGTGGAACACCGGCGGCGTCATTATCGAGACCTTCGCCCAGCGCGATCTTTCGCCCAGCGCCATTCCGGCGGTGCTGGTGAACTCACACGGGCCGTTCGCCTGGGGACGCGACGCCCATGCAGCGGTGCACAGCGCCGTAGTGCTGGAAGAGGTGGCCTATATGGGGCTGTTCAGCCAGCAGCTGCGCGCCGACCTGCCGCCGATTAATCAGACGCTGCTCGACCTGCACTACCTGCGTAAGCACGGCAAAAACGCCTGGTACGGCCAAAAAGAGTAATCTGCCGCATCAATGATGTTAAAGATGACGCAAGCATCAACACGCAGGCGGCATCACCGGAGGGTAAGGCGTTCCGCATCAAGGGAATCGACACCACTTTGCCTTCGGTTGATGCCGCCTGCGTGCATCTGGAACAACCGCTAATCTCCTTAGCGATTTCGCTGGTATGGCGACGTCGATCAAAATAACGAAACATACTGGTCACTAAAAATAAAACAGCGTTTCATTTTTACGGCGCGATCACTGTTTTCCCTCGCGGCGACCCGTACTTTGCTGTCACGCCCTCGGGCATAAAAAACGCACCTCCCTCTGGACAGCAAAGGTGATCCCTTATGCATATCAAACGTGCTATCGATAAAATTCCTGGCGGCATGATGCTCATCCCGCTCTTTCTCGGCGCGCTTTGCCACACGCTGACGCCTGGCGCCGGCAAATACCTGGGTTCCTTCAGCAATGGCCTGATGACCGGTACGGTGCCGATCCTCGCCATCTGGTTCTTCTGTATGGGCGCCTCTATCAAGCTAAGCGCCACCGGCACGGTCCTGCGCAAGTCGGGCACGCTGGTGATCACTAAAATCGCGGTGGCCTGGATCGTGGCGGCGATCGCGTCCCGCGTCGTGCCGGAGAACGGCGTCGAGGTCGGCATGTTCGCCGGGCTCTCGACGCTGGCGCTGGTGGCGGCGATGGATATGACCAACGGCGGCCTCTACGCCTCGATCATGCAGCAGTACGGCAGCAAAGAAGAGGCGGGCGCCTTTGTGCTAATGTCGCTGGAGTCGGGCCCGCTGATGACCATGGTGATCCTCGGCACCGCCGGCATCGCCTCTTTTGAACCGCACGTCTTCGTCGGCGCGGTCCTGCCGTTCCTGATCGGCTTTGCCCTCGGCAATCTGGATCCGGAACTGCGGGAGTTTTTCGGCAAAGCGGTGCACACGCTTATTCCCTTCTTCGCCTTCGCGCTGGGCAATACCATTGACCTCACGGTGATCGCGCAAACCGGCCTGCTGGGCATTCTGCTGGGCGTGGCGGTCATTATCATTACCGGCATTCCGCTGATTATCGCCGACCGGCTGATCGGCGGCGGCGACGGCACCGCAGGCATCGCCGCATCGAGCACGGCGGGCGCGGCGGTGGCGACGCCGGTGCTGATAGCGGAAATGCTGCCGCAGTTTAAACCGGTTGCGCCAGCCGCCACCGCGCTGGTAGCGACGTCGGTGATTGTCACCTCTGTGCTGGTGCCAGTGATAACTGCTGTCTATTCAAAACGCGTTAAGCGTTCTCGCGTTGCGGTTGGCCAGCGCGCGGCAATCAAGTAACCCCGCTTAAGCATCCCCGACCTCTAAGTCGGGGATATCTCTGGATTTTACTTTATAAATCAAACTCTCATTTGGTCTGGCCTCTCTCTGCATTACGCTGATGTGGCGTTTAACGCATCAAATAAACAGAGGATGAGACGATGACAGTAATTAACCAACCAACCTGCCGACTGTTCACCGAAGTGGGACAGACCACTCAGCTTGCCGCGTACTACGAAGAGGGCCGCCGCACCATGTGGATGATGCTGCGGGCGCAGCCGCGCCCCAGCTTCAACCATGAATTGATTGAGGAGATCATGAACCTGAGCTATGCGGCCCAGCGCTCCGGTCTGCCGATCGATTTCTGGGTTACCGGCTCGCTGGTGCCGCAGATGTTCAACGCGGGCGGCGATCTGCGCTTCTTCGTCGAGTGCATTCGCAACAACCGCCGCGAGGCGCTGCGCGCCTATGCGCGGGCCTGCGTCGACTGCATTCACTCGGCGGCGCGCGGCTTCGACACCGGCGCGGTCACTATTGCGATGATTGAGGGCAGCGCGTTAGGCGGCGGCTTTGAGGCCGCGCTGGCGCACCACTTTATCCTGGCGCAAAACAACGCGCGGCTCGGCTTCCCGGAGATCGCCTTTAACCTGTTCCCCGGCATGGGCGGCTACTCTTTAGTGGCGCGTCGGGCCGGGATGAAGCTGGCGGAAGAGCTGATATGCGAAGGGGAGTCGCACAGCGCCGAATGGTATGAGACGCGCGGTCTGGTGGACAAGGTGTTCCAGCCGGGCGAAAGCTACCGCTGCACGCGCACCTTTATCGATACGCTGCGGCCGAAGCTGAACGGCGTGCGCGCCATGCTGAAGGCGCGCCAGCGCGTTCTGCAGCTGACGCGCGCCGAGCTGATGGATATCACTGAGGACTGGGTCGATTATGCCTTTACGCTGGAGCCGAAAGACATCGCCTATATGGAACGTCTGGTGCAGTTACAAAACCGCCATAGCGCATCCTTGCGTAAAGCGGGCTAATAACGCGGAGTTTTAAACGCGGGCAGGATGCTTAGCCAGCCAATGCCCGAACTGTTCTGCGGGCATTGGTTTTGCGTAGAAATAGCCCTGACGCCCGTCCACGCCGTTGAGGAGAACAAACTCTTCTTCCGCTTTCGTCTCGATGCCCTCGGCGATGACTTCCAGCGTCAGCGCCTTAGCGACGGCGACAATCGCGCGCACCAGCGACTGAGAGACCGGCTGCTCATTAATATTGCGAATAAAACTTTGATCGAGCTTGATAGCGTTGATCGGCACGCGCGCCAGCTGCGACAGCGAAGAGTAGCCCGTGCCGAAATCGTCGAGATGCACCTGCGCGCCCAGCTCCTGGAACTGCTTCATCAGGGTCAGCGCCTGCGCTTCATTTTCAATCAGGCAGCTTTCGGTCAGCTCGATATCGATCGGGCACTCCGTCAGCCCGCTGTCCATTAACGCCAGCTTGAGATCGCTGTAGATGCTCTGGTCGATCAGCTGCCGCGCCGAGACGTTGACCGCCACGCGTAGATTAATGCCTTCTTCGCGCCAGGCCAGAATCTGCCGCAGCACGGTCAGCATTACCCAGCGGCCGAGCGGCACAATCAGCCCCGACTCTTCGGCATAGGGAATAAAGTCGGCGGGCGAAACCATGCCGCGCTCCGGCGAATTCCAGCGTACCAGCGCTTCCGCGCTGCGCACCACGCCGTCGCTGTCGAGCTTCGGCTGATAGAACACCGTCAGGTGATCCTGATCGAGCGCCTTGCGCAGGTTGGTGTCGAGCCAGAGATACTCAAACACGCGCTGATTCATTTCAGAGGCGAAGACGCAGAACTTGCCGCGCCCGTTCTCTTTGGCGTGATACATCGCGGTGTCAGCGTTGCGGATCAGGCTTTCGCGATCCTCGCCGTGCAGCGGCGCCAGCGCGATGCCGATAGAGCAGCCGCTGTAGACCTCAATCAGACCGATGCGGAAGGGCTGGCGCAGACGCTCGAGAATGCGTGACGCCATCGCCTCCAGCGCCGCCTGGCTGGTATGCTCCGCCAGCACCACGAACTCGTCGCCGCCGAGGCGCGCCAGCGTCTGGTCTTTCCCCAGACAGCTGAGGATCGCCAGCGACACCGCCTGCAGCAGCTGATCGCCGAACATATGGCCGTAGGCGTCGTTCACCTTCTTGAAATTATCGAGATCGAGGTAGACCACGCCGGTCTCATCCTCTTTCGCCAGCTCCAGCGCCAGGCTAATTTGCTGGTGGATCGCGTTGCGATTAGGCAAACCGGTCACGGTATCGGTGTTCGCCATCACCCGCAGGCGCTCCTGAGCCCGTCGCTCCTCGGTTATGTCCGTTCCGGAACAGATGAGGAAAATTTCATTTTTCCCGCTACCGCTGTGAACGAACTTATTACGAAACAGAAAGAGTCGCTGGCCCTTACGGGTCTTCACCCAGCGTTCGACCTCATAGGAATTGCCGTCGCGGAAGAAGCCGGCGATGTTGCGGCGCGAGGCGGCCGCTTCCTGTTTGGTCATAAACAGCTGGAAAACGTTGCGGCCGATCACCTCGTGCTCGTTGAGGCCGGTGTACTCCTCGCTGAGGCGGTTGAAGCGCTGAATATTGCCGCGCTGATCGACAATCACGATCACCGAGTTGGCTTCAGAAACCACCTGTTCGGCAAACGAGAGCCCCAGCGTCAGGTCGCGCGCGACGGCGGAGGTATCGCCCCACGCGGAGGCGGTGCCGGCCCAGCTCGACTGGTTTACCTTGCGGCCGACGAAATGCATCGGCACCGGCGTGCCGTGCAGCGGCAGCGTCAGGTTTACGCTGGAGGTGATCACCGGCATGGCGCGCAACAGGCTGGCCTGCGCGGGCGTCAGCGCAACGGCGATGTTGGTGTGCGCGTTTTCATCCTCTGCAAAATGCAGGGCGTCGCTGTCGGTGGTCAGGCGCCAATGAGGGCTGGTCGTGCCAAACAAGGTATACAGCAACGTTTGCCCTTGTTCATCGGTCATGGAAAGGTCCTCCGGGGGAGTGCTCTACTGGCGTTATCTCATTATTTTATCAACAGTATTCGGCATCTCACTTCAGCACAAGATGCCAGCCAAATATATTTTCCGGTCTGATAAAGAATGGCACAAAAAAGCCCCGCGTCGCGGGGCCGATTTACCTGCTTAACAAGGACATTTTCCCAGCTTACCTGCCTGACTGGGGAACCGGGCATCAAGACAGTAACGATGAAAATCGCGCTCGCTCATCGGGGTCAGATCCGGGTGCTGACGCTGCATATGCTGAAGATAATTTTGATAATCCTGCACGCCCACCATCAGGCGGAAGCTTTGCTGCACGCCGCGCCACAGCGTTCGCCAGCTGAAGCGCCTGGGGGCGTCGAGCGGGCGGCAGCGGGTAATGGTATCGAGGCGCGCCGGACGGACGGCGCGGCGAATCGCATCAGACATGATGGACCTCCTTACGCAGCGACGGCTCCGCTTCGTGCGTGGTCGGCACGTTGCTGCGCAGGGCGCGGCGAATCACGAAGAAGGCGGCGATCAGCATGGTGACCGCCACCAGCATAAAGAAGCCGCACAGCACGGCGTTAATCTGGTTGCTGAAGACGATGGTTTGCATATCCGCCACGCTCTTCGCCGGGGCGATAATCACGCCTTCGTCGATGCCTTTGCGGAACTTGTTCGCCTGCGCCAGAAAACCGATAGCGGGCTTCTCATGAAAAATCTTCTGCCAGCCCGCCGTCATCGAGGTGATAAACAGCCAGACGGTCGGCAGAATCGTCACCCAGGCGTAGCGCTGCTTCTTCATCTTAAACAGCACCACGGTGCCGAGGATCAGCGCCATCGAGGCGAGCATCTGGTTGCCGATGCCGAACAGCGGCCACAGGGTATTGATGCCGCCCAGCGGATCCACCACGCCCTGATAGACGAAAAAGCCCCAGCCGGCCACCGCGACCGCCGTGCCCGCCATATTACCCACCCACGAGCGGTTATTCGCCAGCGACGGCACCACGGTGCCGACCAGATCCTGCACCATAAAGCGACAGGCGCGCGTGCCGGCATCCACCGCCGTCAGGATAAACAGCGCTTCGAACAGGATGGCGAAGTGATACCAGAAGGCCATCATCGCGCGGCTGTTGAAGACGTCGGTGATGATATGCGCCATGCCCACCGCAAAGGTCGGCGCGCCGCCCGCGCGCGACAGCACCGAAGCCTCGCCGACGTCACGCGCGATACCCGAAAGCATCTCCGGCGTCACCACGAAGCCCCAGCCGTTAATCACCTGCGAAGCGTTCTCTACCGTGGTGCCGATCAGCGCCGCCGGCGCATTCATGGCGAAGTAGACGCCGGGATCGATAACCGACGCGCAGATCAGCGCCATGATGGCGACGAACGATTCCATCAGCATCGCGCCGTAGCCGATAAAGCGGATATGGCTCTCGCGCTCTACCAGCTTCGGCGTGGTGCCGCTGGAAACCAGCGCATGGAAGCCGGAGATGGCGCCGCAGGCGATAGTGATAAACAGGAAGGGGAAGAGCTGACCGGCGAAGACCGGGCCGCTGCCGTCGATAAAGCGGGTTACCGCTGGCATCTTCATTTCCGGCATGGCGAAGACGATGCCGACCGCCAGTCCGACGATCACGCCGATTTTCAGGAAGGTGGAAAGATAGTCGCGCGGCGCCAGCAGCAGCCAGACCGGCAGCACCGAGGCGACAAAACCGTAGATTACCAGCACCCAGGTCAGCGAGGTGCCTTTCAGGGTAAAGAAGGGGCCCCAGTAGGGATCCTGCGCCACGTTGCCGCCGTAGATAATCGCCGCCATCATCAGCACAAAGCCGATCAGCGACACCTCCGCGATTTTGCCGGGACGGATAAAGCGCATATAGACGCCCATCAGCAGCGCAATCGGAATGGTCGCGGCGATGGTAAAGAGTCCCCACGGCGAGTTGGCCAGCGCTTTCACCACCACCAGCGCCAGCGCGGAGAGGATGATGATCATCACGCCGAGCGCGCCGAGCATGGTAATCACGCCGGCAAAGGCGCCCAGCTCCTGACGCGCCATCTCGCCCAGCGAGCGGCCGTCGCGGCGGGTAGAGATAAACAGCACGAGGAAATCCTGCACCGCGCCCGCCAGCATGACGCCGACAAGGATCCAGATGGTGCCGGGCAGAAAGCCCATCTGCGCCGCCAGAATCGGCCCGACCAGCGGCCCGGCGCCGGCGATCGCGGCGAAGTGGTGACCGAATAGCACCCATTTATTGGTCGGTACATAGTCGAGGCCGTCGTTGAAGCGCTCGGCGGGCGTACGGCGGCGATCGTCCAGCTCGAAAATATTGCGGGCGATAAACAGGCTGTAAAAGCGATAGGCGATGCTGTAGCAGGCGACGGCGGCCACTACCAGCCAGACGGCGTTAACGTGCTCGCCGCGGTTTAACGCCAGCATGGCGAATGCGCCCGCGCCGACTAACGCCACCGCTAACCAGATGACACTGGTTTTGACGTTCTTCATGACCTCACTCCTTGTATGAACTGAAAGGGACGTTCAAAGACAACGAGTCAAAGGTAATGTAATGGAATGTAAGTGAAAGTTAATGTGTTGAGAAGTGTGAAGCGGGGAACAAATTTAACATTTGTGTAAACAGAGAGGTGAAAATGCGGGATAACAGCGATTATCCCGCATCTTTTCATGCTCAGACGGCCGGGCGGGCCACCACGCTGCGCGTTTCCATGCGCACTTCGGCGATGGTCACGTCGATCACGTCGGTCACGCGGAAGGCGACTTCGCCTTTGATCTGCACGGTGCCGCTCTCCTGGCTGCACACCAGTTCATCGCGCACCGCGTGGATAAAGGGCGCCGGAATAAAGGCGACGGCGCCGTTCTCCAGCAGGCGCACGCGCATGCCGCCGCGCGAGACGTCGATAATCTCGGCGCTAAACTTGCGGTCGGTGCCGGCATGCGGCGCCAGCCAGCGCGCGTAAAGCCAGTCGCCAACGTCGCGCTCCGCCATACGGTTCAGGCGACGACGTTCGCCCATGGTCGCCGTCAGCGCCTCATCCGGACGCGCGCCTTGCTCGCCGCGGATAATCGCTTTCAGCAGGCGATGGTTGATCATGTCGCCCGATTTACGGATCGGCGAGGTCCAGGTGGCGTACGCCTCCAGGCCCAGGCCGAAATGGGGACCCGGCTCGGTGCTGATCTCGGCGAAAGACTGGAAGCGACGGATGCGGCTGTCGAGGTACTGCGTCGGCTGCGCGTCGAGCTGACGACGCAGCTGGCGGAAACCTTCCAGCGTAGTGATGGCGGCGGCATCGACGTTGACGCCGTGGCTGGCCAGCACGGCGGCGGCCTGCTCGGCATTGGTGGCGTCGAAGCCGGTGTGCACGTTGTAGACGCCGAAGCCCAGCTTCTCGCGCAGCACCTTACCGGCGCAGACGTTGGCGAGGATCATCGCCTCTTCCACCATGCGGTTGGCGATGCGGCGCGGCTCGGCGACGATATCCAGCACTTCGCCTTTCTCGCCGAGAACAAAGCGGTAATCCGGGCGATCTTTAAACACCAGCGCATGGTTCTGACGCCATTCGCTGCGCGCCAGGCAGATGCGGTGCAGCAGACGGATCTGCTGGGCGATCGCCTCGCTCTGCGGCTGCCATTCGCCGCTGTTCTCCAGCCAGTCGGAAACCTGGTCATAGACCAGCTTGGCTTTTGATTCGATCCAGGCGGCGAAGAAGTGCACGTCGTCGCCCAGCGAGCCATCCTGCGCCACGGTGACGCGGCAGACCAGCGCCGGACGGCGCACGTTAGGACGCAGCGAACAGACGTCGTCGGAGAGTTCGCGCGGCAGCATCGGGATATTGAAGCCCGGCAGATAGTTGGTGAAGGCGCGCTGCGCCGCCAGCTTGTCCAGCTCGCTGCCTTCCGGCACGTAGGCGGTGGGATCGGCGATAGCGATAGTCAGACGCAGCGTGCCGTCGGCGTTCTCTTCGACGTAGAGCGCGTCATCCATATCTTCGGTGCTGGCGCTGTCGATGGTGACGAAATCGAGCGCGGTAAGATCCTCCCGCGTCAGCTGTTCGTCCAGCATCTCGCCAAAGCCGACCTGCGGCGCTTCGCGCTCCAGGTTATGGCGCGACAGGGTGACCCACCACGGCGCCAGATGATCGTCGGCTTTAACGATAAATTCGGTCAGTTCGGCGTAGAAACCGCGGTCGCCTTTCAGCGGATGGCGGCGCATTTCGGCAACGGCCCAGTCGCCCGCCTGGAAATCATGGCTCAGGCCACGCACCGGACGGCAGGGGATCGCGTCTTTTAACAGCGGATGGTCCGGAACGACGGAAAGACGGTCATCTTTCTTCTGCACGCGGCCGACAAAGCGGCTGAGAAAGGGTTCGATCAGCGTTTCAGGCTCGGCGCTTTCACGATCTTTATCGCTGTGGATGATGGCGGATACCCGGTCGCCGTGCATCACTTTCTTCATCTGCGGCGGCGGAATGAAATAGCTTTTCTGCGCGTCGACTTCAAGGAAGCCGAAACCTTTTTCGGTGCCTTTAACGACACCTTCTGCGCGGGGAGTCTGCGCGTGGAGCTTCTCTTTAAGCTGCGCGAGCAGCGGATTATCCTGGAACATAGTCAGTTTAGTTTCGTGGCCTAAGAGCGGCTGCTAGTTTTACGCGAATCAGGGGCGCGCGGCAAGGCAAAAGAGGGTAAAAAAGCCGGATTAACCGGCTTTTTACTAAGGAAACTCTGCGCTTACGCGATGCGTTGAGTCGGCAGGAAAACCGACAGTTCCAGCTTCACCGGAACCGATTTAGAGGTCGGCGTGCCGCTGATGTCGCCGAAGCTGTTCAGCGGAACCAGCGGGTTGGTTTCCGGATAATAGGCCGCGAGGTTGCCGCGCGGAATATTGTAGGGCACCAGTTTAAAACCGCTGACGCGACGCGAGATATTGTCGTTCCACAGGGTTTCGATATCCACCAGCTGACCTTCGGTAAAGCCGAGCGCCTGCATATCTTCCGGGTTGATAAACACCACTTCGCGCTGGCCGTAAACGCCGCGGTAACGGTCGTCGAGGCCGTAGATCGTGGTGTTGTACTGGTCATGCGAGCGCAGGGTCTGCAGCGTGAAAGGCACTTCCGCCACGTCCAGCGGGAAGAGCGAGGCGGGCAGCGCCGCGCTGCTGAATTCCGCTTTCTGCGTCGGGGTGTTGAAGCGCAGATCCGCCGCCGCGTTGCCAAGGTAGAAGCCGCCCGGCTGGTCGCACTTCTCGTTGAAGTCGGCGAAGCCCGGAATGGTGGCGGCGATATGGTCGCGGATCAGGTTGTAGTCGGCGGCCAGTTTCAGCCACTGCACCTTCTCGTCGCCCAGCACCGCGTGAGCAATGCCCGCCACGATAGCGGTTTCTGAGCGCTGCGTCTCCGCCAGCGGAATGCCGATGCCTTCGGAGGCGTGCACCATGCTGAAAGAGTCTTCTACGGTGATGAACTGATTGCCGGTCGCCTGGGTGTCGCGCTCGGTGCGGCCCAGCGTCGGCAGGATCAGGCTCTCCGCACCCGGCACCAGATGGCTGCGGTTGAGCTTGGTGCTGATATGCACCGTCAGGCCGCAGCGCTGCAGCGCCTCTTCGGTGCGCGGGGAGTCGGGCGCTGCCGCGGCGAGATTGCCGCCCAGCGCGATCAGCACTTTGATCTCGTCGCGCAGCATAGCGTTCAGCGCTTCAACGGTGTTATGACCGTGCTCGCGCGGCGGCTCGAAGCCGAAGTGGCTGCCGAGCGCGTCGAGGAACGCTTTGCTCGGCTTCTCGTCGATGCCCATGGTGCGGTTGCCCTGCACGTTGCTGTGGCCGCGCACCGGGCAGAGGCCTGCGCCTTTCTTGCCGAGCTGGCCGAACAGCAGCTGCAGGTTCACGATTTCGCGTACCGTGTCTACCGAGTGCTTGTGCTGGGTGATGCCCATCGCCCAGGTGACGATAACGCGATCGGCGCTCTGATAGATTGCCGCGGCCTCGCGGATTTGCGCTTCGCTCAGGCCGGACTGCTGCACAATCTGCATCCAGTCGGTGTTGTCGACCGCGTCGAAATAGGCTTCGACGCCGTGCGTGGTGGCGTTGATAAAGGTTTCGTCGAACAGGCCTTTCTCACCAGCCGCTATGCGCGCGCGATGGGTCTCGAGCAGCGCTTTCACCATGCCGCGTACCGCCGCCATATCGCCGCCGAGATTCGGCTGGTAATAGGCGGAGCTGATGGTGCCCGCTTTAGAGGTAACCACCTCCAGCGGCTTTTGCGGATCGGCGAAACGCTCAAGACCGCGCTCGCGCAGGGTATTGAAGGTGACGATCTTCGCGCCGTGATCGGCCGCGTGACGCAGGCTGTGCAGCATACGCGGATGGTTAGTGCCCGGGTTCTGGCCGAAAACGAAGATCGCGTCGGCATGGTCGAAATCGTCAAGACGGATGGTGCCTTTGCCGACGCCGATGCTGCGCTTCAGACCGGCGCCGCTCGCTTCGTGGCACATATTGGAGCAGTCCGGGAAGTTATTGGTGCCCGCCAGGCGGCCGAACAGCTGATAGAGCCAGGAGGCTTCGTTGCTGGCGCGGCCCGAAGTGTAGAGCTCCATCTGGTTCGGGTTGTCCATCGCCTTGATATGCTGCGCGATGAGCGCAAAGGCGTCGTCCCAGCTTACCGGCTCATAGTGATCGGTTTCGGCGTTATAACGCATCGGGTGAGTCAGGCGGCCCTGATACTCCAGGAAGTAGTCGCTCTGCGCATAAAGTTTGGTGACGCTGTGCTGGGCAAAGAAATCGGTGTCAACCACGCGACGCGTTGCTTCCCAGGTCACCGCTTTGGCGCCGTTTTCACAGAAACTAAAGGTGCTTTTGTTATCGTCGCCCCAGGCGCAGCCCGGGCAGTCGAAGCCGCGCGCTTTGTTCATGCGCATCAGGTTGCGCATATTTTTCAGCGCAGCTTTGCTGTCTAAAACGAAACGGGTAGTAGCTTCCAGCGATCCCCAGCCGCCCGCAGCGGCGCGGTAGGGCTTAATTTTACGTTTGAATTTCATGGTGAGTGCAGGCTTATGTTTTTTGTAGGAAGTTTGTTATCAGGATATATCCTGACGGTGAGGGAAGTGTGCGACTGCAATCATAAGTTGTCTAATTGATTGACTTAATGGTGCGATAGCCGCCGTTTATCGTGCCAGATGCAAAATTGTGATGCTGCTCAAATTTTACTCTCTGGCAACCTGTTGATAACGGGAGTTACTGGCGCATCGGGTCAATACTTGCTCCTTCATCTCTTAAAGGGCGCACTCCATGAAACAGCTCACCAGCCAGATCCATGCGTTTGGCAAAGCGTTGATGATGCCGATCTCGGTGATTGCGGCGGCGGGGATCTTCCTTGGCCTCGCCGCCGCGATGCAGAATCCGGCGATTACCGGCGACGCCTTTGCCCAGATGCAGGTGCCGCAGCTGATTATCGGTTTCATCCGCAAAGTGGCGGGCGCGCTCTTCGCCAACCTGCCGGTTTTCTTCGCCGTGGCGAGCGCCATCGGCCTGGCGAAGGCGGAAAAGCCGACGGCGGCCTTCGCCGCGGTAATCGGCTACATCACCATGAACGTCGGCATCAGCGCCACGCTGGCGGCAAAGGGGCTGACGGCGGCGACCACCACGCCGGCCGCGTTACAGCAGGCAGGCATGGACCAGACCACGGCGATGATGACCTCGGCGGAATATATCCAGATGCTGGGCATCTTCACCTATAACATGAGCGTGCTGGGCGGCGTGATTGCCGGGCTGCTAACGGTGCTGCTGCACAATCGCTTCTATACCCAGCAGCTGCCGACCGCCATCAGCTTTTTCGGCGGGCGCCGCTTTGTGCCAATCGTCACCGTGGTTGTGCTGCCGCTGGTGGGCGTGCTGCTGGCGCTGATCTGGCCGACGCTGGGCGCGGGCATCGCCTGGGTAGGTGAGATGATCGGTAAAAGCGGGCAGTACGGCGCGTTTCTGCTCGGCACCGCCGAGCGTATTTTGATCCCTACCGGGCTGCACCACATCCTTAATGAAACCGTGCGCTTTACCCCCATCGGCGGCATCGCCATTGTTGACGGGCAAACGCTGGTGGGCGCGCTCAATATCTTTAACGCGTCGCTGACCCATCCCGGCTCGGTGCCTGACGACGCGCTGCGCAACGCGACCCAGTTTCTCGCTCAGGGCAAAATTCCTGTGATGATGTTCGGCCTGCCGGCCGCCGCGCTGGCGATCTATCACACCGCGCGTCCTGAACATAAGCAGCGGGTCAAGGCGCTGATGATGGCGGGCGCGCTGACCTCTTTCACCACCGGCATCACCGAGCCGCTGGAATTCTGCTTTATTTTCGTCTCGCCGGTGCTCTATCTGCTGCACGCGCTGCTGACCGGTCTCTCTTTTATGCTGATGTCGATGCTGCACCTGATGATCGGCAACGTGCAGGGCGGCGTGATCGATCTGGTGGTGTTCGGCATTCTCGGCGGCAGCAAAACCCACTGGTGGTGGACGCTGGCACTGGGCGTGGTCTATGCGCCGCTCTACTACTATGCATTCCGCTTTATTATCACCCGCATGGGCGTCGAGACGCCGGGACGTGAATCAGAAGATGAAAAGCCGCAGCTGGTGGCGGCGGACGAGCGCACGAAGGTGATTATCAGCGGCCTGGGCGGGCAGGCGAACATTGAAGATGTCGACTGCTGCTTTACCCGCCTGCGCGTCAGGGTGAAAGATATGAAAGAGGTGGTGGATCAGACGCTGCTCACCACCGGCGCCAACGGCATCAACCGCGTCAGCGAGCACGATATTCAGGTTATCTATGGTCCGCAGGTAGAGAAGATTGCCAACGAGGTAAAAAGCGCGCTCGGCGTGGCCTGAAGGATTTACGTCTACACTTAACAGACTGGAAGCGAACGAGGAGACGGAAATGTTTAAACATAAAACCAACGAAGAACGTAAACAGGAAGGGGACGTCAGCAAGAGCGCTCCCGAAAGCACGCCGCACGTCCACAACGCCTATGAAGAGGACGATCATCCGGCGACCGATGCGCCTGCTGAACACGGCGAGATTCCGCGTACCCGTGACGATCATAATGATGACACGAAAGATCCCTACGAGGACCGCGAAAAGAAATAGCACCACGGCGCATTCCCACCTTGCTGAACCGGTAGGTAAAGGTGGGAATCACGCCATCATGACTGAAGGGAGAACTGCCAGGAGCCGATCGCTTTGCGTTCAAGCACCATAATCTTTTCTGTGCCGTCGATAACCACGAAATATTGCTCTTTGACCTTCAGACGCTTAGGAAAATGTTCGTTTCCTTCATAGCGCACCGTGACTTTATTACCAAATATCTCCACGTCTGCGCTTACATCGAACTGCGGAAGATAAATTTTATTTTTCACCTCTTTCTCCTTCTTTATATTTAATTCAAATTCTTAGCCGCGCTCAACACGTCGTAAAGAGTGTAACAGCAAAATTCTTTTTTACTTGCTTGCAATGGCTGCCAATGCGTGCGTAAATGAACGCCTGGTCTGATAAGCAGACAACCTCATCCTCTGTCTCTGTCGTCTCTCTCATTTACGTTAGTGCCGCGCTTAAGCCTCTCTTCTTGAGTTTTATCTCAATCTTACCGATGCGCCTCTGTAATTCAGCTATCATTACTTACAGGCTTAACGTAAAGGGATCTTATGTCTATTAACATGCTCGGCACGGTTAAAGGGTTTAACGCAGAAAAAGGCTTCGGCTTTATTTCGCCTGATGAGGGCGGCAAGGATGTGTTCGTGCACTTTTCTGCTATAGAAGGCAATGACTTCCGCACTCTCGATGAGGGGCAGAAGGTAGAATTCACTGTGCAGGATGGTCCAAAAGGTCCATCGGCTGCCAATGTCACAGGACGCTAAAAATTATTTCAGTCATTATGTCTCTTCGCTGCCCGCATTGTCAGGGCTCGCAATACCGCCGCTCCGTTTTTGACATCAACGTCAAAAACCCGCTTGGCGCAAAATGTATTTTTTGTAAATCGGCCATGATTAAAATAAATCCGCAACCGATCGCTGCCTGATTTTCTTTTTGTTCATCCGAATTACCTTACTTATTCAAGGCCGCCACTGGGCGGCCTTTTCACGTTTTGAACTGAACGATTTGGTCACCGTTTAAAAAGCGGGCTGGTTGGTGAGTGGTAAGAATAATCCTGGTCAACAGCATTGACATCGCCAGCAAGGTACCCGAAGATCTTCTTCAGGATGAATCACTTTTAAGTGGGTACAGGGAAAGGTGCAACATAATATTCCTCCACAAAGTTATGCTTTTATGTCATTGACAGGTAAAGAAAATAGACATTAAACAATTAATTTACCTCTGCAACCTCGAACGTGAACGCCATTTCGGCCGCGCAGCCGAAGCCAGCTTCGTTAGCCAGCCGACGCTCTCTATGCGTCTGAAAAACCTCGAACGCGAACTCGGCCTGTCGCTGATCAACCGCAGCAATAACTTTGTCGGCTTTACGCCGGAAGGGGATCGCGTGCTGGCGTGGGCGCGAGAGATCGTGTCGGTCTATCAGGGACTGAAGCTGGAGGTAGAGTCGCTGAAGCACGGCGTCAACGGCACGCTGCGCATCGGCGTGATGCCGCAGTGCAGCGTGGCGCTGCCGGCGCTGCTGAAAAGGGTGCAGAGTCGCTATCCTCAGCTTAACTACCGCATCGCCGCGCTTAGCGCCGATCAGCTGCTGGAGGCGCTTAACAGTCATACCGTCGACGTCGGCATCGGCTTTTTCGAGCTGGCGACGCTGCGCGAGCTGCATTTTCAGACGGCGTTTCTGCCTGAGCGCGGCGTTGAAGCGATATTTGATCCGACGCAGTTTCCCGATCTGGTGGGCGACGAACCGCTCTCGCTCGCCGATCTCGCCGCCTTGCCGCTCTGTCTCTCCGAGCCGACGCGCTATTTTCGCCGCTATCTCGACATGGCCTTCCGCGAGTCGGGGCTGACGCCGCAGGTAATGGTGGAGAGCGCCGCGATTCTCGAACTGGTGCAGAGCGCGCAGGTGGGGCTGGGGGTGCTGGTGTCGCCTGTCGGTCATCTGCTGCCGTCGATGCTACAGGGCATGGCGCAGCGGCCGATTGCCATTACCCATATGGCGCGCCAGGCGGCGCTGGTGATTGCCGAACCGGGTCGCGCCTCGCCGCTGTCGCAACACTTCTTCGACGAGGCGCGCAGCCACCTTGAAGGCTACGCCGCTTCGCCCATGGCGTAAAACAGCCGGCTGTTCCAGTTGCCGATCGCCACCGCCTGAATCAGGGCGAATAGCGCCTCTGGCTGCCAGCCTTCGGTGACCAGCGGCTGCAGATGCGCCGCGCTGAAGCGCTCAGGCGAGCGGGTCAACTGCGCCGCCAGCGCCACGACGCGGCCCTGCGTCGTTGTCTGACCGGCGGCATCATCCACCGACTCCAGCAGCGTCTCGCGCACCTCATCCGGGAAAAACTGAAACGCCCAGCGGCTGCCGAGCGCGCGCGCGCAGGTCGCCTCCGCCAGCGGGGTAAACGCAGTCGGATTGATGCGCTGGCGCAGGGTTTGCCAGCCGTAGAGCGCGGCGGCATCGTGCGCCAGCAGCCAGACCGCATCGGCGAGATCGGGACACGGCTGGCAGAAGGTGACGGCGGCGAGCTGCTCGGCGCTGGCGTAGCGCAGCTCCAGCGGCTTCACGCCCGGTTTCCAGAGTGGCTTTTCCGCAAACCCGTTGCGGTCGGCATCGGGCGGGGGCGTTACGCCCGGCAGCCAGCGCACCGGCAGCGCCATCAGCGCCTGCAAACCGGCCGCCACCCGCGCCTGATAGCTGACGAAGCCGACGATCTGATTCAGCGTAACGATATCCGGCTCGGTCAGACCCACGGCGTCGAGCGCCCTGAGCGCAGCGGCGTTGATCAGCTCCGGCTGCATCGCCAGCTGGCGCGCATACTGCGTCAGCTGGGTCAGGCGATTATTGCTCTCGCGCGACGAGTCGGGGCCGGGCAGTGGATTAAGACGCGCCGAATAGTGATTGCAGAGTCGCTGCACGCCCGCGACCTGCGCCACGGTCAGCGCGGTGCTGAGGCGATCGTAAAGGGTAAGGGTATGGGTCAGCGTCGCTGCGACGCGATCGGGAAACAGCAGCTGGCAGAGATCGCGTGAGGCCAGCAGCATCGGCTGGCTGGCCTGCAACAGCGGCTGAAGCGCGCTCGCCTCCTGCTGCAGGCCGAGCAGGAAACGATCGTTAATCAGGGCTGCTTCGGGAACCAGCGGCTCAGCCTGAATGGCGTGCGGGCTAGTCTGGCTCTCGTAAAACCAGTGGTTGTGGCCAGGAAAGCGGCGTTGTTCCATGGTTATTCCTTTTGCAAATAACTGGCACGTCGCGCATGGCGTGAATCCGAAACCGTGACGCGCGCCCGGGGGCTGGCTTATCGTCGCTTAACGGCGGGGAAGGGCAAAAGACCGATCGGTGATAATTAATAGCGCGGAGCTATAAGGCGGGGAAAGTGAGCAAAAAAAAGGGCGAGCCAGGCTCGCCCTCAGAACTTATTTCAGTTCCAGTTCGTTCATCGCGGCGATGCTGAAGCCGCCGTCAACGTGAACGATCTCGCCGGTGATGCCGCCGGCCAGGTCAGAACAGAGGAACGCCGCCGAGTTGCCGACGTCTTCGATGGTGACGGTGCGGCGAATCGGGGTGACCGCTTCGCAGTGCGCCAGCATCTTACGGAAATCCTTGATGCCTGACGCCGCCAGGGTACGGATCGGACCGGCGGAAACGGCGTTCACGCGCACCCCTTCCGGACCCATCGCGTTCGCCATATAGCGCACGTTAGCTTCCAGCGACGCTTTCGCCAGACCCATCACGTTGTAGTTCGGGATAGCGCGCTCTGCGCCCAGGTAGGAGAGCGTCAGCAGAGCGGAATTGGGGTTCAGCATCTCGCGGCACTCTTTCGCCATCGCTACAAAGCTGTAGGCGCTGATGTCGTGAGCAATCTTAAAGCCTTCGCGGGTAACGGCGTTCACATAGTCGCCATCCAGCTGGTCGCCCGGGGCGAAGCCGATGGAGTGAACGAAACCGTCAAATTTCGGCCAGGTTTTTGCCAGTTCAGTAAACAGCGATTTGATGCTCTCGTCTTCGGCCACATCGCACGGCAGCACAATGTCTGAACCCAGATCTTTAGCAAACTCTTCCACACGACCTTTCAGTTTGTCGTTCTGGTAGGTGAAAGCCAGTTCTGCGCCCTGCTTGTGCATCGCCTGCGCAATTCCGTAGGCAATAGAGAGTTTACTGGCAACGCCAGTAATCAGAATGCGCTTACCGGAAAGAAAACCCATAGCTGTAATCCTTATGGTCATAGTTGTTGGCGGTCGCATTGGTTAAAAAACAGGCGACCGCGTTAATCGACGTGCGGATTCTAGCACGTCTCAGGCAAATGGGGTAAACCAACCTGAATCAGGCCTCGCGGCGCCAGGCTTCCGCCGTCAGCGCTTCGCCGAAGTGGCTCGAAATCAGCCGTTTAGTCAGATCGTGCAGCGGCGAAGCCAGCACGTCGGCGGTGCCGCCGCGCTCCACCACTTCGCCCTGGTGCATCACCAGCACCTGATCGCTGATGTGCTTCATCATGCCAAGATGCTGCGTCACATAAATATAGGTGATGCCGTGCTGCTCCTGCAGCTCCAGCATCAGGTTAACCAGCTGGGAACGCATCGTCATATCGAGCGAGGCGAGCGCTTCGTCGGCGATAATCACCTTCGGCTGCAGGATCAGCGCGCGCGCCAGACCGAGGCGCTGCTTCTGGCCCGGCGCCAGCATATGGGGATAGTAGCCGGCGTGGTCGCGCAGCAAACCCACCTGGCGCAGCGTAGCGATAATGCGCTTCTCGCGCGCCTCCGGCGTCAGATCGCTGTTGAGGCGCAGCGGCAGGTCGAGGATCTGGCTGACGCGCTGTCGCGGGTTGAGCGAGGTAGAGGGATCCTGAAAAATCATGCGGATGCGCTGGCTGCGGTAGCCGTAGTCGCCGAATTCAAGCGGATGATCGTTAATCAGAATTTCGCCGCTGCTCGGCGCCACCATGCCGCTCAGCATTTTCGCCAGCGTCGATTTGCCGGAGCCGTTCTCGCCGATGATCGCCAGCGTCTGCTTCTCGCGCAGAATAAAGCTCACCGACTTCACCGCCTCGACGTGCTGGCGGCGAAAGAGGCCGGTGCGATAGCGGAAGGTTTTGCTCAGATTGCGCACTTCAAGCAGCGTCTCCATCTACTGCTCCTCCATATTCAGCGGAAAGTGGCAGGCGAAAAGGTGCGTCTTGCTGCCGCTCAGGCGCGGCGTTTCCACGCATTTGCGCTGCGCGTAAGGGCAGCGCGGACCAAGCCGACAGCCGATCGGCAGGCTTTCCAGTGAGGGAATCGCGCCGGAGAGCGTGTTCAGGCGGCTTTTGTGCGGCAGCGCGCGGCCGAAATCGGGCATTGCGCGGATCAGCGCCTGCGTATAAGGGTGGTGCGGCGTAACGATCAGGTCATCGCTGCCCGCGGTTTCAACGGTCTGCCCGCAGTACATCACGTTAATGCGGTCCGCCCACTGGCTCATGGTGCGCAGATCGTGGCTAATCAGCAGAATGGTGGTGTTGTTGTTCTGGTTGAGGCGGCTCAGCAGGCGAAAAATCTGCGCCTGGGTGGTTGGTTCCATGGCGTTAGTGGGTTCGTCGGCGATCAGCAGGCGCGGCTGGTTGGCCAGCGCGATGGCGATCATCACCTTCTGGCACTCGCCTTCGGTCAGCTCGTAGGGAAAGCTGCGCATGATATCTTTATGATCTTTGATGCCGACGCGGTGCAGCAGCTCGATGGCGCGGGTTTTGCGCCAGAACCAGAAGCGTCCCATCCACGCACCTTTATAGGTCCAGCGCGGAATCGCCTGCATCAGCTGGCGGCCGATACGCTCCGAAGGGTCGAGACAGGACTGCGGCTCCTGAAAAATCATCGAGACATTGTGACCGACGATGCGGCGACGCTCGCGCGGCGACAGCCGCAGCAGGTCGATATCGTCGAATACCATGCGATCGGCGGTGACGCGCCAGTTATCCTTGGTCACGCCGCAGATCGCCTTCGCCACCAGGCTTTTGCCCGATCCCGATTCGCCCACTAACCCACGGACTTCGCCTTCCATCAGCGTCAGGTTGATGCGGTCCACCGCCTTAACGGGACCGTCGGCGGTCATAAATTCAATGGTCAGATTACGAATATCGAGTAACGGCATTATTCCACTCCCGCCTCTACAGCGCGGCGGATACCGTCGCCCAGCAGGTTAACGATTAATACGCTGATCATCAGCGCGGCGCCCGGCAGCATCACCGTCCAGGGGGCGACGTAAACCAGCTCCAGCGAATCGCCGAGCATCGCGCCCCATTCGGGCGAGGGCAGCTGCGCGCCAAGATCGAGAAAGCCGAGCGCGGCGATATCCAGAATCGCCAGCGACAGCGAGCGCGTCACTTCGCTGATCAGCATCGGCAGCACGTTGGGCAAAATCGCATGGCGCAGGATATCGACGTTAGTGGCGCCGTCGAGGCGCGCCGCCACCACATACTCTTTTTCCAGCTCGTCGTGCACCGCGCTATAGGTGGCGCGCACCAGACGCGGCAACAGCGCCAGCCAGATCGCCAGCAGCGCGTGCTCGAGGCGCGGGCCTAGAAAGGCCACCACGATAATCGCCAGCAGCAGCGTGGGGATCGACAGCAGGGTATCCAGCACGTGATTCATAACGGCCGAGCGCAATCCGTGCGTAATGCCCGCCAGCACGCCGAGCGCCAGCCCGCACAGCGTGGCGAAGAGCGTGACCAGAATCGCTGAACCCACGGTCGGCGCCACGCCGCTCAGCAGGCGGCTTAACACGTCGCGTCCCAAATCGTCGGTGCCGAGGAAAAAGGAGACGTCGCCGTAGCGCGACCATGAGGGCGGCAGCAGCTGATAGCCGAGAAACTGCTGATCGATGCCGTAGGGCGCCAGCAGCCCGCCGAACAGGCAGAGAAACAGCAGGGCGCCAAAGCCGTACAGCCCGATCATGGCGGTGGTGTTGCGATAAAAATGGTGCCAGCTGCGGCGAAATGCGCCGGGCAGCCGTTTTTCGGCATAGACGTTATCGTAGGGCATGCGCAATCGCCTGAAGGGGAATCAGCGTGGTTTGCAGCGCTTTACATTTTTCACTCATATCAATGCGTTGCCTAAATTTTCAGCGTTAGGGCGTCGGGCTGCGGCGGCGTCGCGTCAGCATGACGAAGTCTGTAGGGATTATCCGTCGATAACCCGCTTACAGGCAAGGAAAGGGCGGCAGCAATTTCGTGTCGGGCGCATGAAAGGTCAGAATTTGCGCCGTTAAGCGGGGCATCGCCAGTCGGGCAGGCAGGCTAAAAAGGAGTAGAAAAGTCTTTCAATATTTTTGTGGTTTAAAAGCAAATATGTCAGCTTTTAAACCGCCTCTCTCAGGCGCATGATGTCTACATTGAGGCAAAACGCCTCACTAACTGAAACCACTCTTAAGGAATCGACCATGAAAACCATCAAAACTTTCGTTGTAGTTGCTGCGCTCTCCTTTGTATCATTCGGCAGCTTCGCTCAGAGCATTACCGCTTCAGCCGCCACGCTCGATGCAGCGGAAGCGCAAATCGCCGCGCAGGCGCATCAGGCTGGCGCAGCATACAAAATTACCGGGGCTCGCTTTGATAACGGCGCCTACGTTTCCGCTGAACTGATCAAATAACGCTGTCGCAATACCTGTTTCAGAGGCCGCTTAGTGCGGCCTTTGGCGTTTCTGGCGCGTCCTGTCCGCTACACTCTATTGAGATTAACGAAACAGGAGAGACCATGACGGAGAAAAAAACCAACTCAGATCAGCGCCCGGCAGAGATCGCGCATCAGCAGCTGTTACAGAGCGGCAGCGCCTGGAATGGCCAGCCCTATGAGGCTTATCCAGCGGGCAAACCGCAGATATCGGTGATGCGCATGTCGTTGCCCGCCCACAGCGAACTCCCCTGGCATACTCATCCCATGCCTAATACCGCCTATGTTCTCTCAGGGCGCCTGACCATCGAAGACAAGCACAGCGGCGAACGATTTCATGCAGGCGCGGGAGAGGCGCTGAACGAAACAATCGACAGCGCGCACCGTGGCTACACCACCGACGAGCCGACCGAGTTAGTGATTTTTTATGCTGGCGTCGAAGGGCAGGAACTTTCTCAACCGCTGCCGGGCGAGGAAGCGGAATTTTAGGCCTAAAGTCCGCCTGGCCGGTAACGCAGCGAGGGCAATATATCGCAATGCGCTGCCGGCAACGGCGGCAACAATAGTTTTATCTTAAACAAAAGATAAACCACTGCTGTTATTCAGCGATAAAAGGGCGCATAAAAGCGCGTTATTTTAGGTGCGCGTCTGTTACAAAACTTTACTCACAGCATAAAGTCGCGCCTGATTTTTCATGCGCAGAAATAAGGTAGCGCGGCTCGTCAATCATTTTTGCCTTGCCTTTTTATTTGGCAGGCTGGCCGGTTTTAACAGTTCTGAAAGAATTTACTTTCGAGAGGAAGTGATTTTAAAAACGGAAATTTAAAAGAGTGCGTTAAAGTTGTAATAAATGTAGATTATTGATTTTGATGTATTTTAAGTTAATGCGGGTGCTAATCAGTAGGGCTGTAATAATAAATTCCGATAAGTTCATTCACCTTTTTTAGACCATGCGGTTTATCTCGATGAAGGTCGATATAAGCTTATGTCGTATCGATCGCGCTGAAATAATTGAAATCTGCTGTGACTGCACTATTTGCATCGCCCCCTCTTTGTTGCCATTGTATTTTCTCCCGCGCCAGATGAAAAAAAAGCGCCAGCCTGATTAAGGCTGTCTTAAGGTTTCGCCAGCATTATTTTCTCAATCCCGTCATGAAGCATGGGCTGGCAAGATTCACCAAACTTACGTCAAAAGGAAACAATTCCTTCATATTTGTAAGATTTATTTCTTCAGGCGGCGCTTACGCATTTATTTATTTCGAACATCTGGAACGGATGGAATTTTATTATGTCATTTCTCCCTTTTTCGCGGCCTTCGTTGGGTGAAGAGGAGCTGGCGGCGGTCAAAGCGGTGTTTGAATCCGGATGGATTACCACAGGTCCGCAAAATGCGGCGCTGGAACAGGCTTTTTGTCAGCTCACCGGCAATCAGCACGCCATCGCCGTCAGCTCGGCCACGGCGGGAATGCACGTGACGCTGCTGGCGCTCGGTATTCAGCCTGGCGATGAGGTGATAACCCCGTCGCTGACCTGGGTCTCCACCCTTAATATCATCACGCTGCTGGGCGCGACGCCGGTGATGATCGACATCGATCGCGATACGCTGATGGTGACGCCCGAACAGATTGAGGCCGCCATTACGCCGCGCACCCGCGCCATCATTCCGGTGCACTACGCCGGCGCGCCGGCGGATGTGGATGCGATCCGCGCGCTCGGTGCGCGCTATGGCATTCCGGTGATTGAGGATGCCGCCCATGCGGCGGGCTGCTATTACCACGGGCGCCATATCGGCAGCGCGGGCACCGCGATTTTCTCCTTTCACGCCATCAAAAATATGACCTGCGCCGAAGGCGGCCTGATTGTCACCGATGACGCGCAGCTTGCGGATCGCATGCGCAGCCTGAAATTTCACGGGCTGGGCGTCGACGCCTACGATCGCCATACCCACGGCCGCAAGCCGCAGGCGGAAGTGGTGATGCCCGGCTTCAAGTACAACCTGCCCGATATCAGCGCGGCCATTGCGCTGGTGCAGCTGAAAAAGCTCGCCGATTTTAATGCGCGCCGCGCCGCCATCGCCCAGCGCTATCTGCGCGAACTCGCCGACACGCCGTTTCTGCCGCTGGCGCAGCCGGACTGGCCGCATCAGCACGCCTGGCATCTGTTTATCATTCGCGTCGACGAAGCCGCTTGCGGCATCAGCCGCGATGCGCTGATGGAGGCGCTGAAGGCGCGGGACATCGGCACCGGCCTGCATTTCCGCGCCGCGCACACCCATAAATATTACCGCGAGCGCTATCCGCAGCTCTCGCTGCCCAACACCGAATGGAACAGCGAGCGCATCTGCTCTCTGCCGCTGTTCCCGGATATGCGCGATGAAGACGTCACCCGCGTCGTCAGCGCGTTGCGTCAGCTGGCAGGAGTCTGAGATGCAGGAAGAAAAAGCGATTCGCCTCGTTTCCGTGGTGATCCCGGTCTACAACGAAGAAGAGAGCCTGGCGGAGCTGGTGCGCCGCACCGACGCCGCCTGCGCCACGCTGGGACTGGAGTATGAAATTCTGCTGGTGGACGACGGCAGCGCTGACCGCTCCGCCCAGATGATCGACGATGCCGCCGACATGCCCGGCAGCCATGTGGTCGGCGTCTTGCTGAACCGCAACCACGGCCAACACTCGGCGATTATGGCCGGCTTCAGCCATGTCTCCGGCGATCTGATCATCACGCTGGACGCCGACCTGCAAAACCCGCCGGAGGAGATCCCGAACCTGGTGCGCGCGGCGCAGCAGGGCTATGACGTGGTCGGCACCGTGCGCCAGAACCGCCAGGACAGCTGGTTTCGCCGCCGCGCCTCGCGCGCCATCAACCACCTGATCCAGCGCGTCACCGGAAAGGCGATGGGGGATTATGGCTGCATGCTGCGCGCCTATCGCCGCCATATCGTTGATGCGATGCTGAACTGCCACGAGCGCAGCACCTTTATCCCCATTCTCGCCAACACCTTCGCACGGCGCACTATCGAACTGCCGGTAACCCACGCCGAGCGCGAATTCGGCGACTCCAAATACAGCTTTATGAAGCTGATTAACCTGATGTACGACCTGGTGACCTGCCTGACCACCACGCCGCTGCGTCTGCTGAGCATCGTCGGCAGCCTGATCGCGCTGGCCGGTTTCGCCTTCTCGCTGGTGTTGATCGTGCTGCGCCTGTTTCTCGGCGCCAGCTGGGCGGGCGACGGCGTCTTTGTGCTGTTCGCCATCCTGTTTATCTTTGTCGGCGCGCAGTTTATCGGCATGGGGCTGCTCGGCGAATATATCGGGCGCATCTACAACGACGTGCGCGCGCGGCCTCGCTACTTTATCCAGCGTGTTATCCACCCCCAGCAAAAAGCCTCTTCTGTACAGGAATCTGAGCAATGAAAACCATCGTCTTCGCCTACGCCGAAATGGGCTGTGCGGGCATCAGCGCGCTTCTGAATGCCGGATATGAAATCAGCGCCATCTTCACCCATGCCGACACCTCGCCGGAAAGCCACGCCTTTCCTTCCGTGGCGCGCCTGGCGGCGGAGCAGGGCATTCCGGTTTACGCGCCGGAAGACGCCAGCCATCCGCTGTGGGTCGACCGCATCAAAGCGATGCAGCCGGACTTTATCTTTTCGTTCTACTACCGCGCGCTGCTGAGCGACAGCATTCTCCGCACCGCCCGCGTGGGCGCCTTTAACCTGCACGGCTCGCTGCTGCCGAAATACCGCGGCCGCGCGCCGCTCAACTGGGTGCTGGTCAACGGCGAAACGGAAACGGGCGTGACGCTGCACCACATGGTGAAGCGCGCTGACGCGGGGGATATCGTGGCGCAGCAGCGCGTGGCGATCAATGCGCAGGACAACGCCCTGACGCTGCACCGCAAGCTGGTCGCCTGCGCCACCGAACTGCTGGAAGGGGCGCTGCCAGCGATGAAGCGCGGCGAGATCGCCGCGCGGCCGCAGAACCACAGCGACGCGACCCTGGTCGGCCGCCGCACGCCGGACGACGGGCGCATCAACTGGGCGTGGCCGGCGCAGCGGGTGAACAACCTGGTTCGCGCCGTCACCGATCCCTGGCCAGGCGCCTTCGCCTTTGCCGGCACGCTGAAATTCGTGGTGTGGAAAGGGCGCGTGCACGCGGACGCGCCGCAGGCGAAGCCCGGCACGGTGCTGTCGGTCGATCCCTTCCTGATCGCCTGCGGCGACGGCGCGCTGGAGGTGCTGACCGGCCAGAGCGACAACGGCGTCTATATGAACGGCAGCCAGCTGGCGCAAAGCCTGGGCATGGTGCCGGGCGCGCTGCTCTATTCGCAGCCGGTCGCCGCGGTGAAGCGTCGCACCCGCGTGTTGATCCTCGGCGTTAACGGCTTTATCGGCAACCACCTGACCGAGCGCCTGCTGCAGGATGACAACTTCGAGGTTTACGGGCTCGATATCGGCTCTGACGCCATCAGCCGTTTCCTCGACCAGCCGCGCTTCCACTTTGTCGAAGGCGATATCAGCATTCACTCCGAATGGATTGAGTACCACATCAAGAAGTGCGACGTGGTGCTACCGCTGGTGGCGATCGCCACGCCGATTGAGTACACCCGCAACCCGCTGCGCGTGTTCGAGCTCGACTTCGAAGAGAACCTGAAGATTATCCGCGACTGCGTGAAGTACAAAAAGCGCATCATCTTTCCGTCCACCTCCGAAGTCTACGGCATGTGTACCGACAACCACTTCGACGAGGATCACTCCAACCTGGTGGTCGGCCCGATCAACAAGCAGCGCTGGATCTACTCGGTGTCGAAACAGCTGCTGGACCGCGTCATCTGGGCCTACGGCGAAAAAGAGGGGCTGCGCTTTACCCTGTTCCGTCCGTTTAACTGGATGGGGCCGCGCCTCGATAACCTGAACGCCGCCCGTATCGGCAGCTCGCGCGCTATTACCCAGCTGATCCTTAACCTGGTAGAGGGCTCGCCGATCAAGCTGATCGACGGCGGGGCGCAGAAGCGCTGCTTTACCGATATTCGCGACGGCATCGAAGCGCTGTTCCGCATTATTGAAAACAAAAACGGCAACTGCGACGGCCAGATCGTCAACATCGGCAATCCAGACAACGAGGCCAGCATCAAAGAGCTGGCGGAGCATCTGCTGGCGAGCTTCGAGCGCCATCCGCTGCGCGACCGCTTTCCGCCCTTCGCCGGTTTCCGCGAAGTGGAAAGCAGCAGCTACTACGGCAAGGGCTATCAGGACGTCGAGCACCGCAAGCCCTCGATCAAAAACGCGCGTCGTCTGCTGAACTGGACGCCGACGGTGGAGATGGACACCACCATCGATAACACGCTCGACTTCTTCCTGCGCACCGTCGAGCTGCAGGAGAAGCCATGAAGAAAGTCGGGCTGCGCGTCGACGTCGACACCTGGCGGGGCACAAAGCTGGGCGTGCCGGCGCTGCTGGAGCAGTTCAGCCTGCATCAGCTGCAGGCGAGCTTCTTTTTCAGCGTCGGGCCGGACAACATGGGACGCCACCTGTGGCGACTGATGAAGCCGCGCTTTCTGTGGAAGATGCTGCGCTCGCGCGCGGCGTCGCTCTACGGCTGGGACATCCTGCTGGCCGGCACCGCCTGGCCGGGACGGGATATCGGTCGCGGGCTGGCTGACATTGTGCGCGCAGCGGCGGAGCACCATGAAATCGGCCTGCACGCCTGGGATCACTTCGCCTGGCAAACCTGGGCGGGCGTCTGGCCGCAGGAAAAGCTGAATCAGCAGCTCGCGCGCGGCAAAATGGCGCTGGAGGCAATAACAGGTGACGTTGTCACTTGCTCCGCCGTGGCGGGCTGGCGCGCCGATACGCGCGTGATTGCCGCTAAAGAGGCATTCGGTTTCCGCTATAACAGCGACTGCCGCGGCAGCGGGCCTTTTATACCGCTGCTGGCCGACGGCCGCCCGGCGACGGTGCAAATCCCGGTGACCCTGCCTACCTGGGATGAAGTGGTCGGCCAGCAGGTGAGCGCGGCGGCGTTCAACGACTACATTCTTGAGCAGATAGCGGCCGCCAGCGGATCGCCCGTCTACACCATTCATGCCGAGGTTGAGGGCATCGTGGGACTGCCCGCCTTCCGCGAGCTGCTGACGCGCGCGGAGCGGATGGGCATTCGCTTTTGTCCGCTCAGCGAGCTGCTGCCTGAGGATCTCGCGACGCTGCCGCAGGGCAAAGTGGTACGCGGCGAGATCGCCGGGCGCGAAGGCTGGCTGGGCTGCCAGCGTTAACTCAAGACAGGACGCTTCTCTATGTGGACACCGATGCGCGCGGGAACGAAAACGGCGCTGCTGCTGGCGCTTTTCGCCCTCTATTACCTGATTCCAGTTGAATTCCGCAGCCTGTGGCAGCCGGATGAAACCCGTTACGCCGAGATCAGCCGCGAAATGGTGGCGGGCGGCAGCTGGGTGGTGCCGCGCTTTTTCGGCCTGCGCTACTTTGAAAAACCGATCGCCGGCTACTGGGTCAACAACATCGGCCAGCTGCTGTTCGGCCACACCCTGTTCGGCGTGCGCGCGGGCGCCATTTTCAGCACCGCGCTGAGCGCGCTGCTGCTCTACTGGCTCGGCGTACGGATGTTCGCCAGCCGCGCCGTCGCGCTCAGCGGCAGCGTGATTTTTCTCACCTCGCTGCTGGTATACGGCATTGGCACCTATGCGGTGCTCGATCCCATTCTGCTGCTGTGGCTGGTGGCGGCGATGTGCAGCTACTGGCTGGCGGCGCAGGCAAGCGGCACGCGGCAGCGGCTGTGCGGCTATCTGCTGCTCGGCGTCGCCTGCGCCATGGGTTTTATGACCAAGGGCTTTCTGGCGCTGGCGGTGCCGGTGCTGGCGATCGCGCCCTGGGCCATCTGGCAGCGTCGCTTCGGCGAACTGCTGCGCTGGGGGACGCTGACCGTCGCGACGGCGGTGGTGATTAGCGCCCCCTGGGCGCTGGCGATCGCGCGGCAGGAGGGGGATTTCTGGCACTACTTCTTCTGGGTGGAGCATATCCAGCGCTTCGCCGACGCCGATGCCCAGCACAAAGCGCCGTTCTGGTACTACCTGCCGGTGGTGCTGGCGGGCTCGCTGCCCTGGCTGGCGCTGCTGCCCGGCGCGCTGGCCGCAGCGTGGCGGCAGCGCGGAAAGCATGCCGACGCCGCCTATCTGTTGAGCTGGGTGCTGCTGCCGCTGCTGTTTTTCAGCATCGCCAAAGGCAAGCTGCCAACCTATATTCTGCCGTGCTTCACGCCGCTGGCGTTGCTGATGGCGCGCTACGCCCACAGCGGCGGCGCGCGGCTCGGCAGGGTGTTCCGCATCAACGGCGGGATCAATCTGCTGCTCGGCCTGATCGCCACTGCGGCGGTCGTGCTGTTTCTCGCGCCCTGGGGAGTGGCGCGCCATCCGCTCTACGCGCGCGACGAGACGCTGCGCGCGGCGGCGGCGGCGGCGGCCTTTGCCGGCTGGGGTATCGCGGGCTGGCTGAGCCTGCGGCCGGGCGACCACCGCTGGCAGCTGGCGGCGCTCTGTCCGCTGGCGCTGGCGCTGCTGGTGGGGTACGCCATTCCGCAGAAGGTGCGCGATTCGAAGCAGCCGCTGAGCTTCGTCAGCGCGCTGCGCGAGCGGCTGGCGGGCAGCCGCTATCTGCTGGCTGATAATCCGGGCGTCGCCTCGGCGATCGCCTGGACGCTGCGCCGCAGCGACATCACCCTCTACGACGCCAAAGGCGAAGTGCAGTATGGCCTGAGCTATCCCGATGCCCAGGCGCGCTACGTCGATGGCGCGGCCTTCGCGGGCTGGCTGCAGGCGCATCGCCGCCACGGCCGCGTGGCGGTGATCATCATGCTCAATTCGGGCGAGAAAGCGCCTGACGCGACGATGCCTACGCCGGACGAGAGATATCGGCAGGGGCGGCTGCTCTACTACGGCTATGACGAAAAACCATGAGCCTGCTGCTGATTGCGCTGGTGAGCCTGCTGAGTTGCCTCGCGCAGCTCTGCCAGAAGCAGGCGGCGACCCTCGGCGCGCGCCACGGTAAAAGCCGCCTGATGCTGTGGATTGGCTTAAGCCTGCTGCTGCTGGGCGTCGCGATGCTGCTCTGGCTCTGGGTGCTGCGGCTGGTGCCGGTCAGCGTCGCCTATCCGATGCTCAGCATTAACTTTGTGCTGGTGGCGCTCGCCGCGCGGCTGATCTGGCAGGAAAGCTACACCCTGCGGCAGTGGCTCGGCACGCTTGCGATTGTGGCGGGCGTGGCGCTGATCGGGAGTCATCTGTGAAGGGCGTTATGCTGGCGATCGGGTCGGTGCTGCTGGTGACGCTGGCGCAGCTGACGCTGCGCCTGGCGATGCGCGATTTCCCGCCCGTCGAAGAGTGGCTGAGTCTCGACGGGATGCGTCACGCCAGGGCGCTGCTGCTTGCTGCCGGACTGGGAGCCTATGCGCTTTCCATGCTCTGCTGGATGCTGGCGCTGCGCCATCTGCCGCTCAACCGGCTCTATCCGCTGCTGAGCCTGAGCTACGTGCTGGTATGGCTGGCTGCGGTGCTGCTCCCGGCGTTCGGCGAGCCGTTTCGCTGGAGCGGCCTGGCGGGCGTGCTGCTGATCGTGCTGGGCCTGCTGGCGATTGCCGTGCCGCCGCGCCGGAAAAAGCTATAACAGGCAGATACCGTCTGTTCCGGCAATGCAGTTGCGTCCCGCTTTTTTCGCCACATAGAGCGCCTCGTCGGCGGCCAGCTTGAGCGAATCAGGCGAGTCGCCGGGCGGCGAGGCGCTGATACCCGCGCTCAGGGTGACGATTTTATCCGGCAGATCGCTCGCCTCATGGGGCAGCGCCGCGCGGCGGATCGCCTCCAGCGCGCGGTGAGCGACATTCTCAGCGTCGCGGGCGTGGGTGCCCGGCAGAATAATGGCGAACTCTTCGCCGCCGTAGCGCGTGACCCGGTCGGTGCCGCGCAGCGGCAGGTGTTTGAGCACCGCCGCCACTTCCTGCAGACAGCGATCGCCGGCGATATGACCATACTCATCGTTGTAGCGTTTGAAAAAGTCCACATCGAACATAATCAGCGAGACGGGCGAGGCGGTGCCCTGCAGGCTCTTCTCCAGATAAAAATCGAACTGCCGTCGGTTGCCCAGCCCGGTCAGGCCATCCAGCATCGCCAGATCGCTCAGCGTGCCGTTGAGGCGCGTCAGCTCATCCTGCGAGCGCATCAGCGCCTGCTGGCTGCGCTGGTTGGCGCGCAGCTGACGCAGCACCAGATAGCCGAACAGCAGCACCAGCAGCCAGGTGAAGATATTCACGCCGATGCCGGTGATATTGCTCTTCCACCAGGCGTGCCGGATCGCCCGGGTTTCATAGCCGACCGCCACGACCAGCGGATAGCGCTCCAGCCGGGCGTAGCCGAAGAGACGCTCTTCGCCGTCCAGGCGACTGTCCCAGGTGGCGCTGCCGATGCGCGACTGACTCAGCAGGCGGGTAAACAGCGGGCTGGAAGAGAGGCTGCGGTTGAGCATACTGTCGGGAAAAGGGCGGGCGTAAAGCAAGACGCCATCGGTGTTCATCAGCGCCAGCAGATCACCCGGGCTCTGTTCATACCAGCCGTAAAACTGGCGGAAAAAAGCGACTTTTACCGAGCCGAGCGCCACGCCGCGAAAATTGCCCGCCGCGTCGTTGAGCCGCAGAGAAACCGGGATTACCAGCTCGTCGGCGCTGCGGCTGCGAATGACGTGGCCGATATGCGCGCCCGGATCGGCATGGTCGCGGTGCCAGATAAAGGACTCGCGGTCGGCGTTGTTCATCTGCTTAAACTGCATGTCGCGCGAGGTGGCCAGCCAGTTGCCCTCTTTGTCATAAACAAAGAGTCCGGCCAGCTGCGGCAGCGGCAGCGAGAGTCCGGCGAGAATGCCGTTTCTGCCGCTGTAAGCCTCAGGACGGCTAAACACCTCATCTCCCTGGCGGGCGATCTCATCCAGCGCGATATTGACCTGCAGAAAGGTGTCCTGCGCCTGGCGAGAGAGCGAAAGCGACTGGTTGCGCGCCTGCACCGAGACATCCTGCAGCCGGTTCTGCCACGACTGCCAGAGCGCCCAGCTGCATGCCGTCACGATAAAAACGCTGATAAAAAGCAGAAACAGCAGCACAAAGCGCTCTGTTTTCCTGGAGCGGGGCAGTGGCAAAGTCTCTCTCCGGTAAAAACAACGGGTTATCTGTAAAAGGTAGCAGTAAAAAGCGGACCTGGCGGCGGGCGGGAAGCGAGAGGGAGGCAGGCGCGTCGGAGAAGCGCAGCGGCAAAGCGGACCGTGCCGCGGCGGGTTGATGCCCGCCGGGCGTAGAGAGCCCGCGACAGGGCATTACGACTGGTTAAAATCTGGCGTGCTTTTCAGTACCTCGACCGCCTGGGCGATATCGGGCGCCAGCCAGCGATCCTGCTGCCAGTTGGCTACCACTGCCCGCAGGCGGTGCAGCGCTCGCCGCGTGCCCGAGGCGAGCGCCGCATCGCCGTGAAAATCGAGCGCCTGGGCGGCGAGCAGATACTCGATAGCCAGTATATGCCAGACATTTTCCAGTAGCTTCAGCAGCTTGAGCGCCGCACCGGTGCCCAGACTGAGGTGATCCTCCTGCAGACCGGAGGTGACATAGTTATCCAGCACCGCAGGCTGCGCCAGCTGGCGATTCTCCGCGCAGAGCGACGCCGCCACATACTGCGCGATCATCATGCCGGAGTTAACGCCCGGCTGCGCCACCAGAAAGGGCGGCAGGCCGCTCACCAGCGGATTAACCAGCCGGTCGAGCCGCCGCTCGGCGATGCTGCCGATCTCCGCCATGGCAATCGCCAGCAGATCCGCCGCCATCGCCACCGACTCGCCGTGCGGGTTGGCCTGCGACACCACGCGCCAGCTGTCCGGCGTGCCGAGCACCAGCGGGTTGTCGGTGCAGGCGTTGAGTTCGGTTTCGATCTGGCGCACGGCGTGCGCGAACTGATCGCGGCTGGCGCCGTGCACCTGCGGCATCGATCGCAGGCTGAGCGCGTCCTGCGTGCGCACGCCGACGCTGGCCGCCAGGAGTGGGCTGTCGCCCAGCAGCTGACGCAGCCGCTGGCCGCTGATCTGCATGCCGGGACTCGCCTTAAGCGCCAGCACCTCGGGGTCGAACGCTGCCAGCTGGCCGCGCAGCGCCTCGAAGCTCATCGCGCCGGTGACGTCCGCCCAGTTCAGCAGGCGCGCGGCATCGTCCAGCGCCAGACAGGCGAGACCGGTCATGCAGGGCGTACCGTTCACCAGGCTCAGCCCCTCTTTAGCGCCGGGACGCCAGGGCGCGAGGCCAGCCAGCGCGAGCGCCTGCGCGGCGGGCATGCGCTGGTTTTGATACTCCACCTCGCCGACGCCGATCAGCGCCAGACCGATATGCGCCATGTGGCTCAGGTAGCCGACCGATCCCTGCGACGGCACCTGCGGCGTGATCTGATGATTCAGCAGCGCCAGCATATGCTGCACCAGCCCGGCCGATACGCCCGACTTGCCGTGGCTGTAGTTGGCGATCGCCGCGCACAGGATGGCGCGCGCCTGCTCGCGCGTCAGCAGCGGGCCGACGCCGCAGGCGTGACTCAGCAGGGTATTGCGCGACAGCTGGCTAAGCTGCTCGTCCGCCAGCGTGATATTGCACAGCGCGCCGAGGCCGGTATTGACGCCGTAGGCGATCTGCCCGCTGGCGACAATCTCATCGACAATGGCGCGCCCCTGACCGATCCGCTGCCAGGCGCTGGCGCTTAAACTCAACTCTGCATCGTGCCGCGCTACCGCGACCAGATCCTGCCACCGCAGCGGCCCGTCACCCCAGACCAGGGTCATGACGGCTGCCCCGCGCCGTGGTGGCTGGAGATAAACTGCTTAAAGCGCTGCGAGCCCTGCTGGCCGAACATCGCTTCGGGTTCGCCCTGGCAGTCGATGGTGCCCTGATGCATAAACACCACGCGGTTGGAGACGTTGCGCGCGAAGCCCATTTCGTGCGTCACCACCAGCATGGTGCGTCCCTCTTCGGCCAGGCTGCGCATCACTTTCAGCACTTCGCCCACCAGTTCGGGATCGAGCGCGGAGGTTGGCTCGTCGAACAGCATCACCTCGGGATCCATCGCCAGCGCGCGGGCAATCGCCACGCGCTGCTGCTGACCGCCTGAGAGCTGCGCCGGATAGAAATCTTTGCGGTTGAGCAGGCCAACGCGATCCAGCAGCTGCTCCGCCTGGGCGATGCAGCTTTTTTTATCGCGCTTCAGCACGTAGTGTGGCCCTTCAATGACGTTTTGCAGCACCGTCATATGCGACCAGAGATTAAAACTCTGAAACACCATGCCGAGCCGGGAGCGCAGGCGCTCGATCTGCCGGGGATTGGCCGCCAGCTGGTGGCCGCGCGCATGGCGCTTCATTTCGATGGTTTCGCCGCCGACGCTGACCACGCCGGCATCCGGCGTCTCCAGCAGGTTAATGCAGCGCAGCAGGGTGCTTTTTCCCGAGCCGCTGGCGCCGAGAATCGAAATAACATCGCCTTTGTGCGCCTGCAGCGAAATGCCTTTCAGAACTTCCATGGCGCCGAAGGATTTATGAATATCCGTGGCGGACAGGGTAACGGGGGATGTGGAATGCATATTACTCTCCGACAAGCGGTTTAACGGCGGATAACGGCTTTTTTGCCGTGCGATGCACCGGGGTCAGACGACGTTCCAGCAGCGCGTAGAGCTGGACGATAATAAAATTCAGCAGCAGGTAGATCGCGGCGGCGCAGAGAAATACCTCCATAGTGCGGTAGGTGCGCTGGATAATTTGCTGCGCCACGCCCGTCACGTCCCAGACGGTGACGAGGCTGGCCAGCGCGGTGGATTTCACCAGCAGAATCGCCTCGGTGGAGTAGGCGGGCAGCGCATAGCGCAGCATCACCGGCGCGATAATGCGGCGCAGCAGCAGCCAGCGCGACATGCCGCAGGCGAGGCCGGCCTCGACCTGACCGGCGGGCACGGCGAGCAGCGCGCCGCGCAGGATCTCCGCCGTATAGGCGGCAGTACAGAGCGACAGCGCCAGCACCGCGCAAATAAACGGCTCACGCAGAAACGGCCAGACGATGCTGTGGCGGATCACGCCGAACTGCCCAAGCCCGTAGTAGATAAGGAAGAGCTGGATCATCAGCGGCGAGCCGCGAAATACCAGAATGTAGCCGCGCGCGAAGCCGCTCAGCAGACGCCAGCGGCTCATGCGCAGCGCCAGAATGCCGATCGCCAGCACGCCGCCGCACAGAAAGGCGCTGATAAACAGGCCGAGGGTCACCGGCAGGGCGGCGCTCAGCTTAAGAAAGGTGTCGGAGAGAAAGGCGAAATCAATCATGCTGCTGCTCCTTAATGCTGCGCCGCGGTGCGGCTCTGCCACGCGCGTCCGAGGCGCGACTCCGCCCGACGAAATGCCTGATTAGACAGCAGCGTCAGCACCAGATAGCAGGCGCCGCCGACCAGGTAAAAGGTGAAGTAATCGCGGGTGGAACCGGCGGCGACCTGGCTGGCGCGCATCAGTTCGACGATGCCGGTCACCGAGACCAGCGCCGAATCCTTCAGGCTCATCTGCCAGACGTTCGACATGCCGGGCAGGGCGTAGCGCACCACCTGCGGCAGCAGAATGCGCTGCGCGATGCGCCAGCGGGGCATGCCGATCGCCACCGCCGCTTCTACTTCGCCTTTGGCCAGCGCCAGGCGCGCCGCGCGATAGACTTCGCCCTGATAGGAGCCGGAGATGAGCCCGATCGCCAGCGCGCCGATCAGAAACGGCGGCGCCTCGATAAAGCCGTCCGCGCCGAACAGCTGGCCTACCAGCGTAATCAATCCGGATCCGCCGAAATAGAACAGGTAGATCACCAGCAGTTCCGGAATGCCGCGAAACACCACCGAATAGCTTTCGCCCAGCCAGCGCAGCCAGCGCTGGGGGGAGAGCTTGGCGGCCGCCACGCCGGAGCCGACCAGGGCGCCGATGATTAGCGCCGCCAGCGACAGCAGCAGCGTGGTGCAGGCGGCGCTCAGGATCAGTCGGCCCCAGCCGTCTGGGCCAAAACTCAGCAGGCTCATCATCTTTTACCTCTCTTACGGGGTGACGTCGGTTTTAAACCATTTTTCGCTCAGCTTTTTCACCGTGCCGTCGGCCAGCGCGGCATGAATCGCTTCGTCGAGTTTGGCTTTGAGATCGTTGTCGGCCATGCGCACGCCCATCGCTTCGCCTTCGCCCCAGATCGGACCGCCCAGCTGCGGACCGCTGAAGCTCAGGTTGGCGTTCTCTTTGCGCGCCAGCATCGACTGGGCGAAGGTGACATCATCGAACACCGCGTCGATGCGGCCCGATTGCAGATCGAGAATGGCGTCTGCCGACGAGGTGTATTCCCGCACCTCGGCGTCGCCTTTGAAGTATTTATCGATAAAGGGGGGTATAAACGGTGCCGGAGGCGATGCCGATGGTTTTGCCTTTTAGCGCCGCTTTGAGCGGAGCGATCGCCGCGTTGATCGCGGCCTCGTCGTCGTGCAGCTTAATGATGTGGCTATCGGCCGGCAGCAGCGGATTATCTTTGCTGGTAATAAAGGTAGCGGGCGTAGAGGCGTACGGCGTGGTGAAGTTGACCACTTTTTTACGATCTGGCGTAATCACGATCGCATCCATGATCACATCGTATTTGCCGGCATTGAGTCCGGCGATCATGCCGTCCCAGTTCTGCACCACCAGCTTGCACTGGACGCCCATGCGCTTGCAGAGGTCTTCCATCAGTTCTGGTTCAAAGCCGCCCAGCTTGCCGCCCGGCAGCGTCAGGTTCCAGGGTTCATAGCTTCCTTCGGTCGCTATGGTAATCGATTTCCACTCTTTGGCCTGCGCGGCCGCGCCGCTCAACATCAGCGTGGCGAAAAGGGTGGTGAGGCAAAAAAGGCGAACGGGTGCGCGTTGCGTCATGCGGCTTCTCCTGGTGAGTAATCGATTCAGGCCATCTCATGGTGAAATCTGTGCAAATGACATTTCATGTATATACAAGTAAAACCGTTCTGATACATCGATGATTTGCCCAGATTGTGAGCATCACTTGATAAAATTTTGTTAAATGCAGAACAGAATTAACTTGTACATACAAGCTGCAAAAGTTGTGCCAGCAAACGGGCAGGCGAAACCGGTAAAACAGGGGCTAAATCGAGGGACACGCCGCGCTTCTGCACGGAAACAGCGCATTGCTGCATGAAAAAAGTGCAAAAGAGGTGCGGCGGAAGGTCATGCGAGCCACTTATTTATTTTCATCTTAAGGTCTGGTTAATCATAGAGATAAACCTTTAGATTTAAGGCATCAGGACGAGCGCGCTGGCGATGTTATGTCGACTTAAGACAGGCTGGTAGCAGAAAATGTTGATTTTTTTTGATAGTTAAAACCTTTCCCAGCGATAGGTTTTACTGATGTATCAATTTATTTCAGGATATTTAATAGTGTATTTACGATACAACTTTTAATCAGTAACCATGATGAGCAGCTTTTACTACCTTACTCTGGAATGCGATCCCTCTGGCTGTTTTGTTCTGCATACCAAAGCCTGTGTCCGGCTTCCCGACGTGGCGCTAAGGGTATTTATCGGCACGTTTTATCATCCCCGCGACGCGCTGCTGACCGCAAAAAACAGAAAGGTGAATACAAAACCCTGCCGCGAATGTCTGAAGGATATTTGCCGTTAAAGGCGGCGCTGGCCGTTACCTGGTCAGAGCCGCCATGCCGCTACTGAAAAAAGCGCAGCAGCGCGGCGCTCAGCTCTTCAGGCGCCTCTTCCGCCATATGATGGCCGCTGTTAATCGCGTGGCCGCGCACATCCGGCGCCCAGCGCCGCCAGATAGCGAGTATATCGCCGTACAACTCCTCCAGATCGTCCTGCTTCGACCATAAACATAAGGTTGGGCAGGTGATAAGACGTCCCGCCTCTCGATCCTGCGCTTCGTGCTCTCTGTCTATCGACAAGCCTGCGCGATAGTCCTCAAGCATCCCGTGCACGGTGGCGGGATCGTGAATGGCTTGCCGGAACGCCTGATACTCCTCATCTCCCATCGTTTTCGGCTGCGGACCGTACCATTCGTCTGGATCGGCCAGAATCGCGCGTTCAGGCTTTTCAGGCTGGGCAAAGAAAAACCAGTGATACCACTGACGCGCGAACCTCTCGTTACAGCGTTCGAGAGCTTCAAGGATCGGAACAGAATCGAGAAGCGCGAGGCGAGTGATGGTGTCGGGATAATCGAGCGCGGCGCGATAGGCCGTATAACTCCCTCTGTCATGGCCGACCAGCGCAAAACGCGCAAAGCCAAGATGGCGCATCAGCTCAATGCAGTCTTTCGCTTTCGCTCTTTTGGCAGAGCCTGCGTGATCCGGCAAATCGGCAGGTTTTGACGAGCTGCCGAAGCCGCGCAGGTCTGGGCAGACCACGGTAAAAAACTTAGCCAGCTGCGGCGCGACTTTTGACCAGGTGACATGGGTGCGGGGATGGCCATGCAGCAGCATGAGCGGCGGGCCGCTTCCGCCATAACGTACGTTGATTGTCGCGTCGGAAAGCGCTATTTCTGTATGAATAAATCCTTCAAACATATTTATTTTCCAGGCAGGCGGGTTGTACAGATTATAGCCATAGTCGGCAGCGTGGGCGTACAGCAGCGATCCATCTGGAGCATACAGAGAGGCGGCAATGGAATTTCAGCATATGCGTATTGCCAGGCCGGTGAGCCTGTTGAGCAAAAGCGGTGAGATGTACGTCAGCGGACTGGATCTGCAGATCATCGGCGAATTTCGCGATCACGAGGGTTTTAGCGGCTGTATGTTAGGGCGCGACGATTTGCCCTGGCATCTTGAATTTACGCAGTGTCATTTTCATCCGGTCACGCCGTCTCCGTCTGCCGAAGATCTGCTGGTGCTCTACGTGCCTGACCAGGATAGCCGGGAGAAGCGCTGCGCGAAGATGGATCAGGCTGGCTTTGTCAGGGTGAAATCGTTCAATCCCTACTGGGAGAGAAGGGGCGTGACATTCCAGGATGTCGATGGTTATCGCGTTGTGATTCAGCAGATGCGCTGGGGCGAGCGCTGATGACTATGCCGGACCTGCATCTACAGCAACGGCCCGGCATGCTGGCGGAAATTAAATTTCGCCTGGTTTGATATTCGCCACCGGCGACAGCACGTTTTCCGGCAGCGCGCGCAGCGGCGCATTTTCCGCCACGCGCGTCGGCCAGTCGTGGTTAGCCAGCGCCGCCTTACCGATCGCCACAAAGTCGGCCCCTTGTTCAAGCTGCTCTTCAGCCAGGTCGCCGGTATCGAGGCCGCCGTTAACGATAAGCACGGTATCCGGCGCCGCCTCGCGGGCGATAGCGGCAAAAGTCTGTTCGCCGTCGCTAAAGGCGGGTTTCCACGCCTGATATTCCGTCACGTGAATATAATCCACGCCCGCGGCCTGTAGCAGAGCGAACACTTTCGCGGCGCCCGCTTCACCTTCTTTCCATTTGTGATGGAAATCGTTGACCTTGCCCTGCGAGATGCGCACGCCCAGGATGGCGTCAGGCCCGATTTGCGCCCGCACCGCCTTGATCACCGCCAGCGTCAGGCCAAGGCGCGCCTCGATGTCGCCGCCCCAGCGATCGGTGCGCTGATTGGTGTAGTCGGTCAGGAACTGATCGAGCAGATAGCCATTGGCGGAGTGGATCTCGACGCCGTCAAAACCCGCCGCGTTGACCGCGCGCGCTGCGCTGGCGGCAAAGGCGCTAATCGCCTGCTGGATCTGCTCCTCGCTCATCGCCTCGGGCAGCGCATAGTCGCCCTTACCATGGTAAAAGCCGAGCTGCTGGCCGACCGGCTGCACTGCTGAAGGGGCGACGGTCGAGCGGCGATAAATATTGGCCTGCGACAGCGCGCCGCCATGGATAAGCTGCGCGATAAACACGGCGCCCTGGCTTTTCACGGCGTCGACCACCTTGCGCCAGCCCTCGACGTGCTCGTCGGTGACGATGCCAGGCTGAAAAGCGTAGGTCTGTGACCAGGCCTGGTCGACATAGAGTCCCTCTGAAATCACGCCGCCGAAGCCGCCGCGCGCAAAGCTGGCGTAGTAGCGCTGCACGATCTCGCCCGGCACGCCGGTTTCCGAAGCGGAGATGCGGGTCATCGGCGCCACTATGGCGCGGTTGTTAAAGCGTGTGGCGTTGATAACGCCGGCCGTAAAAATTTTTTTAGCCATATCGGCAGGATCTCCTGAGTGATTATCTACTGAAGCTATTGTAATGCAGCGGCCAGCGGCGAATAATCGCCAAAATCGACAAGCTGTATAACGGATAACGTTACAATGGACTTAAAGAACGTTGAGATTTTCTGCAGCATCGCCGACACCGGCAACCTTACCGAGACGGCCAGACGGGTTAACGCAACGGCCATGACCATTTCGCGACGGTTAGCGCAGCTGGAGAGCGAACTGGGCGTGCGCCTGTTTCAGCGCACGACGCGCGCGGTATCGTTAACCAGCGAGGGCGAGGAGTTTTTGCCCTATGCGCGCCTGATGCTGGAGGCGGGAGAAACCGCCAAAAGCCTCTTTAATTCAGCATCGCAGGGCGCCAGCGGGCTGCTGCGCGTGACGGCGGCGTCGGAATTCGGCAAGCGCCATCTGCTGCCGCTGCTGCCTGCGCTGATGGAGGCGAACCCTGCGCTGCGGGTCGACCTCAACCTGAGCGACAGCGTGGTCGATATCGTCGGGCAGGGCTATGACATGGCGCTGCGGCTGGCGCCGCTGAAGGATTCAACGCTGATCGCCCACCGGCTCGCCGATAATCCACGCATACTCTGCGCCGCGCCCGGCTATCTGGCGCGCTATGGCCAGCCGACCCGCCTCAGCGATCTGCAGCAGCATCGCTGCCTGAAAATTTCCGGGGTGGCGCACTGGATGTTCGAGCAGCACGGACAGGTGGTGAACTGCCCGATCGCCGCGCGCTTTAGCTGCAGCAGCGTCGAAGGCGTGCGGGAGATGTGCGCAGCCGGGATCGGCATTGCGCAGCTGACCTTTCTCGATGTTCGCGACGAGCTGCGCCGGGGAGATCTGGTGGAGATTGCGCTGTCAGACGCCAGTCGACACGCGCTGGCGGTCTGGGCGCTGCTGCCGACCCGACAGTACATGCCTTATCGCACGACGCTGCTGCTGAAGGCGCTGAAGGCGGCCCTGCAGGAATTCGATGCCGGGCAAAACGGTGAAAATCCGCTTTAACGGCCGCTGAAAAGGTGACGCGATGCCGTGCGGCGGAGACTCGCTTTTCCCGCCTGAGGCGATGCATCAGCGCCTGCTTTATTTATCAGTCGCGTCACGGATCATATTAAAAGCGAGGTTAACGTTAATCGTTAATATCAGGATCTCGCCCGATTAATTAGCCATTAATATGCAATGCCATCTTTAATTCTCTCCATTTGAGTTAATTTATCATTTAACGCTTTGCTATAAAAAACCAGGGCGAGATTAATTTTTTATGCATTTAACCGGAACTTTCCCATTGTTTCAGTGATATTCTGTGTCGCAGGGAAGAACGAGCAGTGACAATTAACTTAACTTAAGTTTTTGATGATGGCTAAATCAGGGATGTTACTGGCGCTGTGCGTCAGCTTATTGACAACTTCGGCTATGGCGGCGCCGTTAAATCCCGCCGACCGCGATTATATTCAAAATCAGCAGCAGCAGCGACTGAATCAGGATCAGCAGCAGCGCGACGCTCTGTGGCGCGCGGTGACGCCTGAACGCATGCCCGCCGCGGCCTCCTCGCAAGGCGGCCCCTGTTTTCCGATCCACGCCATCGATATCCGCCACGCTTCACTGCTCTCTGCGCGCCAGCGGGAAAGGATTGTCGCGCCCTATATTAACCGTTGCCTTAACTTAACAGAAATAAACGCGCTGGTGCACAGCATTTCCGACTGGTATATGCAGCGCGGCTATATTACCAGCAGGGCGTTCCTTACCGAACAGGATTTATCAAAGGGCGAACTGACCATTCCGGTGCTGGAAGGAAAACTGGATGAAATTCGTCTTGAGGGCCAGCATCCGCGCGCCCTGACGATGGCCTTTCCCGGGCTGGAAGGCAAAATCCTTAACCTGCGCGATATCGAGCAGGGCATGGAGCAGATTAACCGGGTGCGCAGCACGCCGGTGCAGATCGATATTCAGCCGTCGCCCAAAGCGGGCTATTCCGTGGTTAATCTCACCGCGAAGCCGGAATTTCCGCTGAGCGCCGCTGTGGGCTTTGACAACAGCGGACAGAAAAGCACCGGCGTCGGCCAGCTCAGCGCCTCGCTCACCGGCAATAACCTGCTTGGGCTGGCGGATCGCTGGTTTATCAGCGGCGGACGCAGCAGCGCCTTCAGCGACTGGCGCGACGCGCAGAACCTGCAGGCGGGCGTCAGCGTGCCGTACGGCTACGGCCTGCTCGACTACAGCTACAGCTGGAGCAGCTATCACAGCAGCTTCGTCAACAATGGCTTTACCTGGCTGAGCAACGGCGACAACGTCGCGCACCGCCTGAGCGGCGCCTGGGTGCTGTTTCGCAACGGCGATATTAAAACCGGCGTGCAGCTCGGCCTGAACCATTACAGCAGCCATAACTTTCTCAATCATACGCTGCTCTCCGGCAGCAGCCGCAAAATCACCAGCCTCCAGCTGGGGCTGAACCACACGCAAAAAATGTTCGGCGGCGTGGCCACGCTGAATCCGACCTTCAGCCGCGGCATGCCCTGGTTTGATGCCGAAAGCGACGCGGGCAAAAACAGCGAGCTGCCGAAGGCGCAGTTCCGCAAGTGGAGCGTAGGCGGCAGCTTCCAGCGTCCTCTGACGAACGATCTCTTGTGGCTCAGCAGCGTCTATGGCCAGTGGTCGCCCGATCGGCTTTACGGCAGCGAGCGCCTGACGCTCGGCGGCGAAAGCTCGGTGCGCGGCTTCAAAGAGCAGTATCTCTCCGGCGACGCTGGCGGCTACCTGCGTAACGAGCTCAGCTACCGCCTCTTCACGCTGCCGGTCATGGGCGAGGTCAGCGCGCTGGCCGCGGTGGACGGCGGCTGGCTGAAAAGCGACGCGCTGAACCGGGAAGGGACCGGCACGCTGTGGGGCGGCGCGGTCGGGCTCGGCACGCGCGGCCGTTACTTTTACACCCAGTACACCCTCGGCATTCCCCTCAGCTATCCCGGCTATCTGCAGCCGGATCGCGTCAGCATTTACGCCCGCGTCGGGCTGGTTTTCTAAGAGGCAAAGATTATGGACGATCGTCAACCTGTTTCCCTTGCCCGCCGCGCGCTGAGCTACCTCATCTGTTATCTGGTGGCCGTGCAGCCGATGCTGCCCGCCGTGGCGGCGCAGATTACGCCGGTTACGCCCGGCACGCAGATGGATGCCGCGGGCAACGGCGTGCCGGTGGTCAATATCGCCACGCCGAACGGCGCAGGCGTTTCGCATAACCAGTACCAGCAGTACAACGTCGGGCAGGAAGGGCTGATCCTCAATAACGCCACCGGCCAGCTTAATCAGACGCAGCTGGGCGGCCTGATCCAGAACAACCCCAACCTGAAAGCCGGGCAGGAAGCGCGGGCGATCATCAACGAAGTCACGGGCGCGAACCGCTCCCAGCTGCAGGGCTACACCGAAGTGGCGGGCAAAGCCGCCAACGTGATGGTCGCCAACCCGTACGGCATTACCTGCAACGGCTGCGGTTTTATCAACACCCCGAACGTCACGCTCACCACCGGCAGGCCGCAGCTGGATGCAAACGGCAACCTCGCCGCGCTGGAGGTGAGCAAAGGCGCGGTGATCGTCGAGGGCAAGGGGCTGGACGGCAGCAGCGCGGACGCGGTGTCGATCGTCGCGCGCGCCACGGAAATCAATGCCGGCATTCATGCGAAAGATCTCTCGGTGACGGTGGGCGCGAACCGCGTCGGCGCAGACGGGTCAGTCACGCCGATCGCCGGCGAGGGGGCCGCGCCGTCGGTGGCGGTAGATACCGGCGCGCTGGGCGGCATGTACGCCAACCGCATTCGCCTGGTCTCAAGCGAAAAGGGCGTGGGGGTCAACCTCGGCAATCTGGTGGCGAAACAGGGCGATATCCAGCTCGACAGCAGCGGCCAGCTGACGCTGAATACCAGCCTGAGCAGCGGGTCGCTGACGGCAAAAGGCGCGTCGGTCGCGCTAGGAGGCGATAACAAAGCAGCCGGGCAGATTGCTGTCAACGCGCAGCAGGATGTCGCCATCGGGCCAGGCGCGCTGGTGAGCGATGCCGGCATCGCCGTGTCGGCCAGCGGCAATCTTACGACGCAAGGCGCCAGCCTGACGGCGGGGCGAGATATCCGCTTAAGCGGCGGCACGCTGTCGGCAAACCAGGCCAGCCGGGGAAATGCGGGCGAGACGATTCAGCTGCAGGCGGCTAAGCAGCTGAGCAATGCCGGGCAATTTACCGCTGGCAACACGCTCTCTGCCACCGCGCAGCAGCTCGATAACCGCGGTTCGCTTGCCGCGGCGGCCACCACGCTCAGCGCCGGCACCTTAACCAACCACAGCGGCGGCGCCCTTGCCGGCACTGGCAGCCTGGCGGTGCGCAGCGATTATCTGCTCAACCAGGGCGTGCTCTCCGCGCCTGCGCTGACCCTCGACAGCGCGCAAACCGACAACAGCGGGCTGCTGCAGGGCGCGGATGCGCTCAGCTTTAGCGGCAGTCAGTTCAATAACCTGGCGGGCGGCACCCTCAGCTCAAATAACGGCTTCTCACTCAATTTCCAGACTCTGGACAACGGCGGCCTGATCAGCAGCGGCGCGACGCTGACGCTGGGCGGCCGCAGCCTGACCAATCGGGGTGAAATCAACGCCGCGAACCTGACCGCGCTCAATGAGACGATCGGCAACAGCCAGGGCGGATCGCTGCTCGCGGAGCACCGCCTGCAGCTGAACAACAACGCGCTGGACAACAGCGGAACGCTGCAGGCGAAGCAGACGCTGGAGACGCAGGGCCAGCAGCTCGACAACCGCGGCACGGTGCTGAGCGACGGACAGCTAACCCTCAATGCCGACACGCTCAGTAACGCAGGCTCGCTGCAGGGACAGCAGTTAACCGTCACCGCCAACAGCGGGCTGAACAGCGGCAAGGTGCTGAGCCTGGGGAATGCGTCGATCACCCTGAACCACCTCAACAACAGCGGCAGCCTGCTCAGCCAGCAGGCGCTGCGGCTGAGCAGCGGGGAAACCGACAACAGCGGGCTGATTCAGGGCACCCGTGCGCTCAGCCTGACGGGACAACGCCTCACTAACCTGGCGCAAGGCACGGTCAGCTCTGAGAACAGCTTTGGGCTGAATCTGCCCGAGCTGAACAACCTGGGCCTGATTACCAGCGGCGGCACCCTGACGCTGGCCGGCGCCAGCCTGATCAACGGCGGCGAGATCAACGCGGCGGATATCGTTGCCAGCAACGGCAGCTTCAGCAACCAGCAGGCGGCGCGGCTGCTGGCGGATAACGCCCTGCAGCTAAACAACGCCAGGCTGACCAACGGCGGAGAGATCGCCGCCAGCCAGCTGGATATCGACGGCGGCACCCTGGACAACAGCGGCACCCTACAGGGCAAGCAGGCGCTGCTCGCCGCAGCCCAGCAGCTCAGCAACAGCGGCACCCTGCTGAGCGGCGGGGCGCTGAAGCTGGACGCCGACCAGCTTGAAAACAGCGGCCTGATGCAGGGCGAGCGGCTGAACCTGACGGCCGCCGACTGGCAAAACCGCGGCAACGCGCTCAGCGTCGGCGACGCGCAGCTCAAGGCTGACAGCCTGAACAACAGCGGCAAGATCCTGGGACAGCAGGGCGTGCAGCTGCAGGCGGGCAAAACAGACAACAGCGGCTGGCTGCTGGCGCAGGTGCTGACGTTGCAGAGCGATCTGGTGAACAGCGGGCTGATGCAGGGCACGGACGCGCTGACGCTCCAGGGCAACCAGCTCAGCAACCAGGCGAACGGTCAGCTGCTCAGCGGCGGTACGCTGGCGGTGCAGGGCGATAATCTCACTAATCAGGGCAGCCTGCAGGGCGACCGGCTCGACCTGCGGGTAAACCGCTGGCAGAACCCGGGCAGCGCGCGCGCTGCCTCGCAGCTCACCGCAGCGGTCAGCGGCCTGCTGGATAACGGCGGCGCGCTGCTGAGCGAGAAGCGTTTTGACCTGACCAGCGGCGAGACGCGCAATGCCGGTACGCTGGCGGCGGACCAGCTTGATGTCACGGCAGCGAATCTCTCTAACGCGGGTCTGCTGCAGGGCAACAGCGCGCTCACCCTCAGCAGCGCCAACATTACCAACGCGGTCGGCGGCCAGCTTATCAGCGGCTCCTCGCTGCTGCTCTCGCCGGTGATGCTGACCAACGCGGGACTGCTGCAGGTTTCTGGCGACTTTGACTTAAACGGACGCGACTTCAGCAACAGCGGACGGGTCACGGCGGACAACGTTACCACCCGTCTGACCGGCACGTTCAGCAACGGCGACGCCGGGGTGCTGCTGGCGCGTCAGCAGGCGACGCTGCAGGCCGCGACGCTGGACAACGGCGGCACGCTGGCCGCGCAGCAGCTCGCTGCGTCAGGCGATACGCTGACTAATCGCGCTCTTATGCAGGGCGACGCGGCGCTTTCGGCCGATTTTGGTCAGATCGACAACCTGAGCGCGGGCACGCTGCTGAGCGGCGGCGATCTCGGCCTGCAGGCAAGCAGCGGCAACAACGCTGGCGCGATGCAGGGCAGCGATTTGCACTATCAGTTCGGCGCGCTGACCAACAGCGGCACGATAAACGGCATCGCGACGCTGACCGGCACCACCGCCGGGCTGCTCGACAACAGCGGTGCGATGGTGACAAAAGGCAGCGCCAGCCTGACGGCGGGTCGGCTGGACAACCGCGGCAGGTTAATGGCGGATAGCCTGGCGCTGCGCGGCGATACGCTCAGCAACGGCGGGCTATGGCAGGGCAGCACGCTGCTGGACGTGCAGGCGACGGGCGACATCACGCAGACATCGTCCGGTAAGGCCCTGAGCGGCGGCGATCTGCTGCTCAGTGCGCGCGGCCTGAACACCGACGGCACGCTGCAGGGTAACGGCGTGCAGATCGACGCTGAGAGCTGGCAGCATCAGGGCTCGCTGCTGAGCAGCGGCAACCTCACCGCATCGGTCAGCGGCGCGCTGCGCAACGGCGGCGCGGTGATGTCGCAGGGGACTTCGGTGATTACCGCGCAGGATACCGAGAACAGCGGCTCGCTGCTGGCAGAAAAAGCGATGACGCTGCGGGGCGGCGTGCTCAACAACGGCGGCACCCTGCAGGGCGAGACGTTGACCATTACGCCCGCCAGCGTCACCAATCAGGGCAGCCTGATCGGTCTGCAGTCGCTGACGCTGGGCCCGGCCGCAGCGGTCCGCGGCCTGCGCCTGCTGGCGGTACAGGCTCAACCGGCGCGCGTCTTGATCAACAATCCCGGCGGGCAGTTGCTGACGCAGGGCACGCTAAGCATTACCGGCGATACCGTCACCAATAACGGAACCTGGCAGGGGCAGCAAATTCTGCTGAACGCCACGAGCCTCGCCAACGGCGGCGCGATCCAGAGCGCCGACGCCATGCAGCTCAGCCTGCGCGACCGGCTCTCATCCTCGGCGGGCAGTAAAATCACCGCGAACGGCGCCGCCGCGCTCAGTGCGCTCAGCCTCAGCAATCAGGGACAGTGGATAGCGAAAAACCTGACGCTGAACGGGACCACGTTAGACAACAGCGGTGAAGTCTCTGGCGTAAACGGGCTGACGGTGATACTCGGCAATACGCTGACGCAGCAGCAGAACGGCTCGATGCTGAGTGGCGGTCGGCTGGAGCTGCAGGCCGCCGCCGTCACCAACGCCGGACGGGCGCAGGGTGCGGATCTGATCATGACCACCGGCGCCGTCGCCAACAGCGGGCGCCTGCAGGGCGACAACAACCTGCTGCTCACCGCCAGCGGCCGCGTGACCAATGAGGGCAGCGGCACGCTGCTCAGCCAGAGCGGACTGACGCTCACCACGCCGGAGCTCTATAACTACGGCCTGATTCAGGGCGCGAACAGCCGCCTCACCGCAAACAATTCGGCAACCAATACCGGCAGAGTGCTGTCGGCCGGGGAGCTGACGCTGAACGCCCCGCAGCTGACCAACAGCGGCTGGCTGCAGGCGACGCAGCTGACGCTGAATGCGGCAAACGCCAGCAACAGCGGCACGCTACTGGCCGATGGACAGGGCACGCTGACCGGCACGCAGTTACAAAATCAGGGTACCGCGCAGGGCGGCAGCCTGACGGTGAATTACGCGCAGCTCACTAACAGTGGAACGCTGCTGGGCGTCAGTCAGCTTAACGTGAAGGCGTCGCAGGTAACGCAGCAGACGACCGGCAGACTCTTCAGCGGCGGCAACCTGCTGCTGGAGAGCGGCGGCTTCGATCAGCTGGGTCAGGTGGTAGCGCTCGGCGACGCCGCCCTGAACCTGATTAACGGCTTTACCGCCCGCAACACGCTGGCGGCGGGCAATCGTCTCAGCATCAGCAGCAACGGCGCGATCGATAATCAGGGCACCCTGCAGGGCCAGGCGCTGACGCTGAGCGCGGGCGGCGATTTGTCCAACAACGGGCAGATCACCACCGGGAGCGGCGACAGCAGCCTGAGCGGCAACCGCATCGCCCTGAACGGCAGCGGCACGTTACAGGGCGGCGGCAACGTCAGCCTGAACAGCCGCAGCGACATCGCTGTTGATGGTTTTACCGGTACGCTGGGCAGTCTGACCCTCAGTTCGCCAGGCAGCATCGTCAACGCTGCGCTGCTCTATGCCGGGCAAAACCTGGCGCTCTATGCGAACAGCATCCGCAACCAGCGCGGGGATATGCTGGCGGGCAACAGCCTGTGGATGCAGGGAGATGCGGCGGGGAATGCTAACGGCGAGGTGATCAATACGTCGGGCACCATTGAGTCGCAGAATGGCGATATCAATATCAGGACCGGGCATCTGCTGAATACGCGGGATGGGTTAAGTACTCATGATGAGGTCACTCAGTTAGCTACTCCCTCATGGGCGAATGGTACCAATGTCAGGATCCCGTTTACGTGGTTTAAGTCCAGCGATTACAGCCAATACGTTAGTGGTACCCAATATCATCACGGTCATGGGGATGACTGGGAAACCCATACATACAGCTACAGACCCAACGCTGATGTTCAGGTGCAAAAGGTGGCGTATCAGTCGATTGCCGTGACCGCCACTGCCAACGGAGGAGCAGGACGTATTGCAGCGGGCAGGGATCTGAATGTACAGGCCGCGCAGCTGGTCAATTCCGCGTCCACTCTGCTTGCCCGTAACAATATGGCGCTGTCAGGCGATCAGCTGAATAACCAGAGCTGGACGGATGGCACGACAACGGTTTACCAGATCTACCGTTATAACGGCGGCGCGTCCTCAAGCTCATTTGGCTATACGCTTGATGGCAGCCCGGTATATGAAACGACCGGCAGTGGTAACGTCTACCGCAGCGTCATTCAGGCGGGGAATACCATCAATGCTGACTTTAGTCAGAACATCAGCAACACCTCCACCGATCCGCATGTAAGTGGAAGCGTAAACACGCTTAACGCACCGGTATTAAATACGCTGACTCAGCTGACGATAGGTGGAACGGCTCAGAAGCAATCACCTGGAACAGCAGACAAAGTCGCGGTGAACTCCCCTGCGTGGAAAGACCAGGTCCAGAACGCACTTCTACAGATCAACGGCACTGGTGCGCTGGCAGCGGAAAGCAATGATACTAAAGTCCTTGCTGACAGGTCCGTTAGCCAGAAAGGCCGCGTCGGTTTTGGTATATCAAATGCCCTGAAAGATGCCGGGTCTGATGCCAAAGAAACCACGCTGAAAAACTTTCAGGGTAGAGCGGTTGATATTAGCGCGTATCCGATACCAGTCAGTGACAACGGCTATTTTGTTGTTTCCACCAGTTCCTCAAGTCCTTATCTCATCACGGTCAACCCGAAGCTGGATGGGATGGGTCAGCTGGACACTCATCTGTTTAGCGATCTCAATAAGCTGCTGGGAAAACAGCCTGGCAGCGCGCCAAAGGAAAATCGTCAGCAGTATACGGATGCGAATGCTTTCCTTGGCTCTTCATACCTGCTCGACCGCCTCAATCTGAAACCTGAGCGAGACTATCGATTCCTCGGCGATGCGGCTTTTGATACCCGTTACGTCAGCAATGTGGTGCTAAACCAGACCGGCAGCCAGTATCTGAATGGCATCGGGTCGGACCTGGAACAGATGCAGTATTTGATGGATAACGCAGCAGCGACTAAACAGTCGCTGGGGCTGCAGTTTGGCGTCTCACTTTCCGCCGATCAGATTGCCTCTCTCGACCATAGCATTCTGTGGTGGGAGTCGACGACCATTAACGGCGAAACCGTCATGGTGCCTAAACTCTACCTTTCAGCCAAAGATACCGCCGTTAATAACGGTAGCGTGATTGCCGCTAAAAATGTCAACGTGGCCGCTGGCTCATTAACTAACAGCGGCAGTACGCTGCTGGCGTCAGACAGCCTGTCTCTCGATAGCCAGAACAGTATCAGTAACCTGAATGATGGGCTTGTGAAAGCGGGTAACAGCCTGAATCTCAGCGCAATTGGTGATATCAACAATGTCAGCAGCGTCCTTCAGGGTAAAACCGTCGCACTGGAAACGCTAAATGGCAGCATTAACAACATCACGTTATCTAATCCGCTTGGGATAGTCAGTAATAGCCTGAAAAACGTTCAGACTGGCAGCATTGCCGCCATCACTGCAGATCAATCCTTAACACTCAATGCGGGTAAAGATATTACGCTTGAAGGAGCATCTCTTTCCTCAGGCAGCAATCTGTTAATGAGCGCCTGGGGCGACATTGCCCTGAACGCCAATCAGCTAGCCACAACATCTGGCAGTGGTTATAAGCCAGTTCAGAACGACAAAGTTACCTATCAGGGAAGCCGGGTCAGTGCTGGCGGTAACCTTCTTATTGAGGCCGGACACGATGTGGCGATTACGGCCAGTGATGTTAGTGCCAAAGGCAATGCCACCCTCAGCGCGGCAAACAATCTGCAGCTTAACGCCGCGCAAACCAGTGAGAGCAGCAAGCAGAGCAAGGGGAACAAGGAGACGCATAGCTCTGGTTCAGATCGCACGACAATTTCTTCGGGTGGGAATCTGGTGCTGGCTGCAGGTCAGGATCTCACCAGCCAGGCAGCAGCAATTGTTGCAGACGGCGATGTCGGGCTGCAGGCCGGACGCGATATCAACCTGAACGCGGAAGAGAGCCGAACCGGCAACAGCGAACGCGGCAGCAAGAAAACCGTTATTAATGAAACGGTACGTCAGCAGGGCACTGAGATTGTCAGCGGCGGCAGCGCTACGCTGGTGGCTGGAAACGATATTACCAGCCAGGCAAGCACCCTCACTGCGAACAACGATCTTGCGCTGCAGGCCGGTCATGACGTGAACATCACGACCGCCACGGAGAGCGATTACGCCTACAAAGAGGAGACGAAAACCAAAAAAGGGCTGTTCAGCAAAAAGACCACCCACACCATCAGCGAAGAGAGCGCCACCGCTGAGAAAGCCTCGCAGCTGAGCGGCGATCGCGTTTCAATCATCGCGGGCAATGACCTGACGGTGAAAGGATCCTCGGTGATTGGCGAAGGCGATGTGAGCCTGAAAGCCGGGAACGATCTCACCATCGCGGCGGCTACCGATACCCAGACCAGCTATCGCCTGAGCGAAACCAAAAAGAGCGGCATGTTTAGCGGCGGCGGCATTGGCGTGACCTTTGGCAGCGCCTCCTCGAAACAGCAGCTGAAGCAGGACGGTACCACCCAGAGCCAGAGCGCCAGCACCATCGGCAGCACCGGCGGCAACGTGACGCTGGTTGCCGGTCACGATGCGCGCGTGGCGGGTTCTGACGTGATCGCGAAGCAGGATATCAGCCTGGTTGGCGGATCGGTTACTATCGATCCGGGCAACGACACGCTGACGCGACGTCAGAGCTATGAGCAGAAGCAGAGCGGCCTGACGCTTCAGCTCACCAGCCCGATCACCGACGCGCTGCTGAGCCTGGGCTCGCAGGCGAAAGAGGCCAGCCAGGCGGGGGACGATCGCCTGAAGGCGCTTAACGCCGTGAAGATGCTGGAAAGCGGCTGGGCGATGGCAGACGCGGCCAAAGATTCTGCGTTGGCGCTGGCAAATGGCAAAATCGACGATGTCGGCATTAAAATCGCGCTTAACGTCGGGTCCAGCAAGAGCAAATCCTCATCGGAATACAGCAGTAATACCGTCAGCGGCAGTTCGCTCAGCGGGGGCGGTAGCGTCGCCGTCGTCGCCACCGGCGCGAACGGCGCCAGCGGCGATCTGACGGTGGCAGGCAGCGGTATCACTGGCAAAGACGTGACGCTGGCCGCCGCGCACGACCTGAACCTGGTCGCCGCCAGCAACCATACCGAACAGAAGAGCAGCAACAAATCATCCGGCTGGAGCGCCGGAGTGCATGCCGCCATCGGTAAGCAAACCGGCTTCGGCGTACAGGCCAACGGCTATATGGCTAGCGGCGGTGAGAACGGCGACAGCACGACCAACGTCAATAGCCGCGTTAACGCGAAGGATAACCTGACGCTCAGCAGCGGCAACGACATGCTGCTCTCCGGCGCGCAGGCGCTGGGCGACAGCATCAGCGTCAACGCAGGCAATAACCTCACGCTCACCAGCCTGCAGGACACCGATAACTATCAGAGCAAACAGCAGAGCGCCAGCGGCGGCTTCAGCTTCACATGGGGCACGGGCGGTTCGGCCGGGCTGAGCCTCAGCAAAAGCAAGATAAACAGCGAGTACGCCAGCGTCGGCGACCAGAGCGGGCTGTTTGCGGGCGACGGCGGCTATGACATCTTTGTCGGCAACCATACACAGCTTAACGGCGCGGTCATCGCCTCTACTGCGGATGCGGCGAATAACCGCCTGTCTACCGGCACGCTGGGCTGGGACAGCATTGATAATCACGCCTCCTACAGCGCCAGCAGCGCCTCCTTCGGCATCAGCGGCGGATATAAAAGCGATAATGCGCCGGGCCAGCAGTTTGCGGGCGGCGCGCTGCCGACCTTTGTGAACATGAGCGGCAGCGCCTCCGGCACCACGCGCTCGGCGGTGGCGGACAGTACAATCACGGTGCGCGACGCTCAGCATCAGACGCAGGACGTGACGGGCCTCAGCCGCGACACCGAAAACGCCAACGGCCGCATCGACAAGATTTTCGACAAGGATAAAGTCAACAACCAGATGGCGTTTGCGCAGGGCGTCCAGCAGCTGGCAGGGAACATTTATGGCGACGTGAAAGCGTGGAAGCTGAATGCGGCCGCCAAAGAGACCTCCGAGCGCCTGCTTAGTGAGCATCCTGACTATGCCCGCCTCCCACAGGATCAGTTCAGCACAATCGTGCAGAGCGACCCTGGCTACAAAGCGGTGGCGGCGCAGTGGGGCACGGGCGGCACCTATTCGATGGTGGCGACCGCGGTGGCGGGCGCGCTGGGCGGGCTGAGCGCCAGCAACCTGGGCGCCGCAGCGGGCGGCGCGATGGCGCCGTACCTCGCTAACGCCATCAAGAAAGCCACGACAAGCTATGACGCCCAGGGTAACCCGCACACCGACGTGCTGGCGAACACCATGGCGCATGCGGTCGCAGGCGCGGTGCTGGCGCAGATAGCGGGCGGCAGCGCGGCGGCAGGCGCAGCGGGTGCAGCAGGCGGAGAGCTGGCGGCGAAAGCCATCGTGAAGGTGATGTATCCGGACACGGACATTCGCGACCTGACGGAGAGCCAGAAGCAGACGGTCAGCGCGCTGAGCCAGATGGCGGCAGGACTGGCGGGCGGGATAGCATCAGACTCGGCGCTGGGAGGCGGGACCGGGGCGGGGGCCGGGAAGAATGCGGTTGAGAATAATACGCTGAGTCCGTCAAAGAATGATGCCCTGAATAAAGCTCTCGAAGATCAGAAAGCCGGCAAGAACCTGCTGGAGGCCTCTCGGAATATTGTCACACTAACCAATGAAGACAAAGCAAGTAATGTTCTTCTGGATAAGTATCAAAAAGGCCAACTGAATGAGGTAGAAAAGCAGCAACTTGCCGGACTGCTCAATCAATATGGATATGAACTTCAGACAATGTATGGTTACTCAGAGCAGCAGGCAGCAGAAGCAATTCAGGCGCTTGTTAAAGGTGGGGCCTTTGTAGCATCGGCTGCGGATGCTAAAGCCTACAATGAGGCGCTAGGGTATTTGAAAGCCTACAGTATACAGTCAGGTCAGGCAGCAGTAGGAACAGATGCGCTACTGGTTCTTCCTGGTGTTCCGGGTGCATTGGTACGGGGTACGCTGGTTGCTGGCGGGTCCCATCAGGTTGGTACTGGCGTAGGTCAGATAGCCGATGGCAACTATGTGGATGGTGGTCTGAATGTAGGTCTGGGCACAGCAGCGATATTTGGAGGGATGTCTGGACAGGGTATTATCTCCAAAGTAGATAAGGGAACACCATCGGCGGGCAGTCCTTCAGTTTGGCAAGGAAATGGTCAATCAATAGGAAAAAACATATTCCCGGATAATAACACCAACATTAGCCCAGAAAACCGGAAGTATGTTGATATCCTTTCGCCAGAGGCGAAGCAGCATATTTTATACGGGGAGAATATGAGTAGTGGCGGGCATTTTTATCCAGGTAATCCAGGAAAGACTATTTATCCACCGACATGGTCAGCCGATAAAATCGTTCATGTTGTTGGGGACATTGCAACCTCTCCAGATACTCAATGGTATGCTCAAACTGGCACTGGAAGCTTTTATACAAAAGCAGGACAGCCAGCCAGGTGGGTTGCATGGGAAGTTCGTGATGATGTACGTATGCGGGTAGTCTACGAACCAGCGAGTGGTAAGATCATCACTGCATTCCCAGATAAAAATCCAGCACCACCAAAGTTGAAGCCAATAAAGTAAGGAAATTAAGTATGGATATTAATGAACAGATTAGAATATTCGGAGAGGGACTGAAAGATCGTATAGATCCAATAGTCATTGATTTTGATTTAGAATATATGGAGCATTCGGAAAGCACCCTTGCTTTTGAAACATTATGTGATCATATTGCTGACTATGGCATACCCATAACAAAAGATGAATATAAAAAAATACTTGATATTGCAAATGAATTGCGCTTGGAAATAAATAACAGGTATTTATATATAAATCCTGAAAAATGACGTTGAGAATAATTGTTTATCAGGCAAACAGACACGTCAGACGATAAAGCAATCGGAATATATCTCTCGCTAGTTGAATAGCATATAAATAACTCGGGTGATTACTTATGGGAAGTAAGAATAATTTTTATCAGGAAGTGGAAACATCCTATAGCGGAAAGGAAAAAAATAAGGAATATGCAGGTAAAAGGGCGGTGTGATGAGAGCAAATTAGGAGGGTGAGATACTATATGGGTACTCAATAAAGCTTAATGATGAGGAGCATTTGTTATCTTTTGGTAAAGATGAAGCCATCCCCACAGGTAAGCAGCTCACTCAAGACTTTTTTATTAAGCTTTAGGAAAAACGAATCCCAGTCTTCAACGGCTTGTTTTTTTTAATTGTTATCTGACCAGTAACCCTCCCTTCTTTTCGGCCTGACCATAGCCTAGAACAACCAAGATGCCGAATTCATGAATAACTAAGTTAGGGAAGGTCTGGAGAGCGGATAATATCTTTCATTGATAAAAGTATTATTAAATCTTGTGAAAATCAAAGAAGTGCGTGGGTAATATATTTAGCATAACTGATTTTAATAAAAGGCTTATATGTGTGTGTCCGGCATGAAATTGATAAAGGAGATTAAGAAGTAATGATTAAATTTGAACTGGGTGGGTATTATTTAGACAATGGTGGGCGTGTGCAACTGCCTCTAATTTTACAACCATCAATTTCTCAGGTGATGAACTACCTGAGCATACTAGAAGGCCATAGTGGAGTCCTTGTTCTTGATAATGATCAAGAGGATAAATATGTTCCTTATAAAATGGTATTGTATTCTGAATATAGTATCTACATGGTCTTACTTGAAACAAGCATGGAAGACGGTGATATAGATGTTAGGACTTTTTATAACGAAAGTTACGCCAGAGAACTTATACCAATTCTTGGAGAATCCCTTTCAAAGGCATCAACAGTTAAAGATTTTTCTTATGTGATAAAAGCATTTAAGGAGTTTTACGAGGCTGGTGATGTTAATAGAGGGTTATTAAATTAAATTCTTAAACCTTCATTCATTAATAAAAGTTCTATATATAATCTGGTCAGATTTACCTTCAGTCAATTGGGCGAAAAATTGTCCAGCTTATAAGGTAATTTTAATTTTCTATTTTCTATCGGGTATCAAAACTAACAATATTTTATTATTCAGTAGTGCTTCAACTTCATAGGGGATTATTGCTAAAAACTCTCTTTTCTCGAATGTAATCCTGTGTATGACGAGGTTTTGGCTAAATCGCACTCTAAATTATGGATTCACATATGATAAACCTTCTGGCATAATTTCTAAGGTAGGCCTTAGTTTAGTTAAGTGTGAATTGTTGTCACCATTGATGGGCAGCGGCTGAGACTGATGCAGCCAAGGGTCATTGGCTGATCCGTCAGCAAAGTAATTTGCCCCTCACTAGCATCAGATCTACATGGCCGCACCAAATACATCTTTCCCTACCGCAACGCATACCACTCTTTATGCTTCAGCGGATTCATCGCCGCGCCAATAATATCGGAAACCACGTTCACCAGAATCACCAGACCGCCAACCACCATCACGCCTGCGGAAATCGCCGCATAATCCTGCTGACGAATAGCATTAATTAGCCACCGGCCCAGCCCAGGCCAGTTGAACACCATCTCGGTGATCATCGCCAGCGTCAGCATGGTGGAAAACTGCAGGCCCAGACGCGGGATCACCGGCGGCAGCGCATTATGCAGCACATGGCGGCGGATCACGGTAAAACGCGACAGCCCGCGCGTGGCGGCCGCCTTCACGTAGTTCTTATCCATCACCTCGCTGGTGCTGGCGCGCAGCAGGCGGATCACTTCGGTGGCAGGGGCGACCGCCAGCACAATCACCGGCAGGATCATATGCGTCATTACGCTGACCAGCATCTCATGACGCCACGGCGACGGGCTCAGCCAGGCGTCAACCAGCGCAAGGCCGGTAATATTTTGCACCGGGTAGAGCAGATCAAAACGGCCGGACACCGGCAGCCAGCCGAGCGTCAGGGAGAAGAACAGCGTAAACAGCAGCGCCAGCCAGAATACCGGCATCGAGAAGCCGAGCAGCGCCAGCGCGCTAATCACCTTATCCTGCCACTTATTACGCGTCACGCCGGCGCAGATGCCGAGCGGAATCCCGGTCAGCAGCGCCAGCACAAACGCCAGCACGCACAGCTCCAGCGTGGCGGGGAACACTTCGCGCAGTTGCAGGCCAATCTCCTGACCATTGGTGCTGGAGACGCCAAAATCAAACTGCAGCATGCCGCTGAACCAGAACCACCACGCATCGAACAGCGAAGCGCCTTCCAGCGGCGCGTTGGGCGTGAAGTAGCTCAGGCTAAAGCCCACCAGCGACAGCAGAAACAGGGTAATCACCAGCAATAACAGGCGACGCAACATATAGATGATCACTTACGGCTCCTCGCGCTCATCACGGTAGACTCCGGCAAAAGAGGCGTTGCCGAACGGACTTAACACCAGGCCTTTAATATCGTGGCGGTAGGCCTGCAACCGCAGCGAAGAGGCGAGCGGCAGCACCGGCAGATCGCGTGCCAGCATCTGCTGCGCCAGGTGATAGTTCTCAATACGGCCCGCCAGCTGCTGCGACAGCAGCGCCTTTTGCAGAGCTTCATCGAAGCCGGGCGAGCACCAGTGCGCATAGTTGGTCTGCGAGCGAATCGCCGCGCAGCTCAGCAGCGGGCGGAAAAAACTGTCGGGATCGTTACTGTCGGTCGCCCAGCCGGTAAGGGTGAGATCGTGGTTCATCGCCATCAGCTGCGCTTCCTGAAAGCGGCCCTCTACCGGCGCGATGCTCACCTTAACACCAACCTGCGCCAGATCGGCCTGCAGCAGCTCCGCCGTTTTCAGCGGGCTAGGGTTCCAGGCCTGCGAGGCGGAGGGCACCACCAGACGCAAATGGAGATCGGTTATGCCCAGCGACGCCAGCATCGCGCGCGCTTTTTTCGGATCATACTCGGTGACGCGCGCTTCGCTATCGTAAGCCCATGATGCGCGCGGCAGCACCGAGGCGGCAGTTTCCGCCGTACCGTAGTAGATCGACTCCATCAGGCGTTCGTTATTGATCGCCAGCGCCAGCGCGTGGCGCACTTCCGGACGGTCCAGCGGCGCTTTGCGGGTGTTAAACGCCAGATAGGCGATGTTCATGCCGGGGCGCAGCGTCATGCGCAGGCGGGGATCGTCGCGCAGGATAGAGATCTGACTGGCGGCGGGATAGGCGAGCACGTCGCACTCTCCGGTCAGCAGCTTAGACAGGCGGCCCGTTCCGCCTGCGCCCATATCGATTACCGCCTGCTGCAGGCGCGGCACGCCTTTCCAGTAGGCGGGATTGCGCGCCAGCCGAATATACTGTCCGGCGCGATATTCGCTGAGCTGGTAAGGACCCGTACCCACCGGCTGGCGATCAAGCTCCTCCTGGCGGCCGCTACGGGTCAGCTGATCGGCATATTCCGCCGACAGCACCGGCGCGTAGTGGGTCGCCAGATGCCAGAGAAAGGAGGCATCCGGGCTGTTGAGTCGGATCTCAACCGTATTACCGTCGAGCTTTTTAACGCTCTGCACCGAATCGGCGAACTGCAGGCTGTCGAAGTAGGGATAGTTGCCGCCATTAACGTTGTGCCACGGATGGTGGCGATCGAACATGCGGGCAAAGCTGAATACTACGTCATCGGCGTTCATTGCGCGCGTCGGCGTAAACCAGGACGTGCGCTGAAAAGAAACCTTGCTGCGCAGGTGGAAGCGGTAGGTCGCGCCGTTATCGCGCACTTCCCAGGAAGAGGCCAGATCGGGCACCAGACGATAGGTGTAGGGATCGACATCCAGCAAACGATCGTATAGCTGCGCGGCGAGGGTATCGACGGCAAGGCCGCTGCTCGCCATCTGCGGATTGAAGGTATTCAGCGTGCCGTTGACGCAGTAGACGAAGCCGCTGTGGCGAATATCGCGACTCTCTGCCGACCAGGCAGACGCGCTGAATAGGCTGAGAATAAGCATCAGCGACGGGATTAATTTTGACATAGAACTCAACGGTGTTCGGGCAATAGGCTGAGTGTATCGCAAAGGCGGCGATGTCCCAAAATATGGTGACGCGGCTGGGGGGATTTTCGCCAGAGAGCAGAAAATAGACACACCCTTGCTGTGGTAATGAGAAAAATTCTCAATTAGAGCTTTACAAGTGAGAACAAGAATGATTATTATTTAATTGCGCTTCAGCGGTGGCTCTACCGGTGAAGAGCACGACATTGCTCACATTGCTTCCAGTATTGTTGCCCGCGCAAGCGGGCTTTTTTTTGCCTTCATACTGGCTGCGTTACGCGACTTCAGACATCTGGGGAAGTACGCTCAGGTGGACAGCGCACAAGCAGAGAAGTAGAAGGGCAGGCGCATGTACGACCACACCGGACTGAAAAAGACGCAAGCAAACCCCGCATGAACAGCTTACGTATTAATAGCAATCTGCCGGCTACGGCGTTGCAAGAAACAAACGCTGCCAGCAGGAGAAAATGTCGGCAGTAACTATGAATCTATTAGTCACTCTGGAATAAGGATAATGCTTTTAATAATTCCAGGCACCACTACGCCTGGAGAGTTTACAATCGGACCATACCTGTCTTTCAGCTTGCACTCGTCTGCTCCAGTCCTTTGATCAGGGAAGCGAAGGCTGCAACCGCTTCAGTCTCCTTGAGTCGCCCACGAGTAAGCGCAACGGACAGCGCCTCTCCCGCGCCGACCAGGCCGATGCAACGTTGTAGTAACTCCTGCGGCGACATATGTAGATGTGGTGTCAGAACTGTCACAAACATTGCGACACAATTGTCCAGGAGTTCCTGGAAAACCACCGCCTTCTCTTCGCTCCCCGCCAGCGCCGCACCTACTGCATGAAACTCGTCCGTTTTGTCCGCGGCGCAGTGAATATAAGCACTCGCCAGTACTTGTACGGTTTCCTGCAGGTTTCGGGGGGGCGTGCTTATGGCCTCAGTGAACCTCCTGATCCGTTCCATATCAATCCATCTGTACAGATCAATCAGCAACGCCGAGCGAGTCGGGAAGTGATCATAAACCACGGGTTTAGAGACACCGGCACGTACAGCCAAATGTCCCAGAGTCAGTCGATCTGCATTTTCCTCTCGCACGATCATAAGCGCGGTGTCGAGGAGTTGCTGTCGCCGTTCTGCCTTCGATAATCTCCGTGCAGGCGACCTGGCTAACGAAGCGTTTTGTTCTCTCATTATATTTTTCTCATATAACCTACTAAAGGTAGCTTATGCTCGCAAGTGGTGCTACCTTTCCTACTATTGGTAGCTTATCACGTTAATAAGGAACCACGCTTATGTCATTTGACCCTGTGTTACTACTGGGCGGCTCCGGAGCAATTGGCCGTCAGACTGCTCGGGCAATCCACGCGACTTATCCTCACCTTCCTTTGCTGATAGGCAGTCGAGATCTTTCCAGAGCGCAGAACGCAGCGAAAGAAATGGGAGGCGCGCAAGGGGTAGTCATCGATACCGCATGCGCAGATCTCGGCCTCGGCGAACAAAAAATCAGCGCGGTGGTCGTTCTCTATAAAGACCATTCTCTCGCTGCACTCCGTTTTGCTCAATCCCGTGGCGTATCACATCTCAGTATTTCTTCTGGTGTGTTCGAGATTGCTCCGGAAATTGCCAACTTTATGAATGCCCCGCATGCGGCGGCAGTGGTGCTTGGCTATGAGTGGTTGGTAGGTGCCACGACAGTTCCTACGCTTCATCTGAGCAAGGCGTTCAGCCGGGTACATAAAATCCGTATTGGGGCGTTAGTCGATGAAGAGGATGTCGGCGGCCCAGCGGTCGCCGCTGATTTCGAACATCTGAATCACCTGATGCCTGCCGCGCTAACGCGCCGGGCCGGCGTCTATATATGGCGGGAGGGCAATGATGCCAGGACTACATTCTCAGCAGTCGACGGCACCGAAATAGGCGCTACCGGTTTCTCGTCGATTGACGTTGCTGGACTGGCATCAGCAACTGGCGCGCATAGTGTCCAGTTTGACCTGGGCACGGGTGTCAGTTCGAGTCGGCGTGACGGCGGAAAATTCTCGACCGAAATCATTATTGAAATTTCGGGGCTGGATCTGGCTGGACAAGCTCTTCATACCCGACATGCGGTAGTACATCCGGGTGGCGCAGCACCCTTGACAGGTATGGGAATTGCCTTGCTTCTTGAGCGACTGGTCGGGCTAGATGGAAAGCCACCGGTTGCGCCAGGCCTCTATTTTCCTTATCAGATTCTGGAAACGTCGCACTATTTAGCACGGCTTGCGGAAGAAGGAGGGCAGCTTATGGAACTGTCGTTGCCATCCGGGTCAGGCACAGAGCAATAACTGAAAAACTTGTCCCGCACCTGCGTTTCCTGAATATTTTTCCTGTGAACGTAACGATGCAATATCGGGGTAAGCGTGAAAGCTGGCTGATAGCTTTTCAGCCAGCATGTATACCGTCGCGTCCGATCAGGAACTCAGTTAAGTTCCATTTGAGGCGCCCGCCTGGCACGCTGGGCAATGCGTCTTTCAGATAACGAAACACCGGGTGCGTTAAGGCGCCGTTGACCTCAACTTTCTCGAACATCGGGAAGCTCACGCCATAATTGATGTGGCAGGTCTGCGCGATTTCGTCAGCCTCGCACAGCTCCATGGAACAACTTTCTCTAAAACTATTTAAAATAGCTGCAAAAACAGGCTGTTAAGAGATGATGCATGAAGTTTTGAAAGTCAGATTTTTTTATGTAATCCATTGAAATAATGATGAAATCACTCCTTCTCTATACCGTGCTTCTTCATCATCGCCCGCAACTGATGATAGGTCACACCCAGCAGTTCTGCGGCGCGGCGCTGGTTATATTTCGCCTGCTGCAGGCTGGCTTCCACCAGCGCGCGCTCCTGCTGATTTTGCCACAGCCGCAAATCAAGCGGCAAAGCGGGAAGGGAGCCTGAAGAGTCATCCGGCGCGGCGGCCGTCGGCAGTTCGCGCGGCGCAAAGGGATTGATAATAATCCGGTCGAGCGGCTCGTCGCTGCTGTGATGACGGTAGACCGAGCGCTCCACCACGTTTTTTAGCTCGCGCACATTGCCAGGCCACTGATACGCCAGCAGGGTCTCCTGCGCCTCGGGCGTAAAGCCTGGGAACAGCGGCAGGCCCAGCTCGCGGCACATCTGAATAGCGAAATGCTCCGCCATCACCAGAATGTCGCTGCGCCGCTCGCGCAAGGGCGGCAGCTGCACCACGTCAAAGGCGAGGCGGTCAAGCAGGTCGGCGCGGAATTTCCCTGCCGCCGCCAGCGCGGGCAGATCCTCGTTGGTGGCGCATACCAGCCGCACGTTAACCTGCAACGCGTGATTGCCGCCGACGCGCTCCAGCTGGCCATACTCGATGACGCGCAGCAGCTTCTCCTGCACCAGCATCGGCGCCGTCGCCAGCTCATCGAGAAACAGCGTGCCGCCATCCGCCCGCTCGAAGCGGCCCAGATGACGCTTCTGCGCGCCGGTAAAGGCGCCCGCCTCATGGCCGAACAGCTCGGAGTCGAGCAGATTTTCGTTCAGCGCGGCGCAGTTAAGCGAAATAAAAGGGCCCTGCCAGCGGTCGGAGAGGTAGTGCAGGCGGCTGGCGATCAGCTCTTTGCCGGTGCCGCGCTCGCCGACCACCAGCACCGGCTTCTCCAGCGGCGCCAGCATGGATACCTGCTCGAGAACTTCGAGAAAGTTATTGGATTCGCCTAACAGGTTATCGTTGCTGTCTACCATGATGAAATTCACCACCTCTTAATCAATTTAACTACCTTACGCGACCTGCGCAACGCTGTAAAATATAAATAGCTATAAAAATCAGTGAAATAAAAACTGGCACGCCTTTTGAATATAACAATCAGCGCATGGCGCACCAACATAATCAAAGAGGAACATCATTATGGGTATTTTTTCTCGTTTCGCCGACATCGTTAACGCCAACATCAATTCGCTGCTGGAGCGTGCGGAAGATCCGCAGAAACTGGTACGCCTGATGATTCAGGAAATGGAAGACACGCTGATTGAAGTACGTTCTACCTCGGCGCGCGCGCTGGCGGAGAAAAAACAGCTGAACCGCCGCATCGAACAGGCGGAAATCCAGCAGGCCGAATGGCAGGAAAAAGCGGAGCTGGCGCTGCGCAAAGAAAAAGATGATCTGGCGCGTGCGGCGCTGATCGAAAAACAGAAGCTGACCGACCTGATCGCCTCGCTGCAGCAGGAAGTGGTTCACGTTGAAGAGACGCTGGAGCGCATGAAGGGCGAAATCGGCGAGCTGGAGAAAAAGCTGAGCGAAACCCGCGCTCGTCAGCAGGCGCTGACCCTGCGTCATCAGGCTGCTTCTACCTCGCGCGACGCGCGTCGTCAGCTCGACAGCGGCAAGCTGGATGAAGCCATGGCGCGCTTTGAATCTTTTGAGCGCCGCATCGACCATATGGAAGCAGAAGCGGAAAGCCAGCGTTTCGGCAAGTCGAAGTCGCTGGACGCGCAGTTTGCCGATCTGCAGGCCGATGACGAAATCAGCCAGCAGCTGGAAGCGCTGAAAGCCAAAATGAACCGTAGCGAATAACACTATTTGATTTGCGAGAGTGATTAAGGAGAGTCAATGAGCGCACTTTTTCTCGCTATACCGCTGACCATTTTCGTGCTGTTTGTCGCGCCGATCTGGTTATGGCTGCACTACAGCAATCGCCGCAGCGGCAACGAACTGTCGGCAGGCGATTTGCAGCGCCTGCAGCAGCTGACGCAGGATGCGGAACGTATGCGCGACCGCATCCATGCGCTGGAGTCTATTCTGGACGCCGAGCATCCTAACTGGAGGCAGCCATGATTAAACGCAAGCTTTGGCGCAAGCCGGACGAAGGGAAGCTGATGGGCGTCTGCGCCGGCGTGGCGGAGTACCTGGATATTCCGGTGCGGCTGCTGCGCGTTATCGTGGTGCTGTCGCTGTTCTTCGGCCTGTTCGCGATTACTATCTGCGCCTACTTCATTCTGGGGTTCGTGCTTGACGTGAAACCGGCGGATGCCGAAGAGGGCGCGACCAGGCCCAACGCCGGCGAACTGCTCGACCGGCTGGAAAGCGCGCTGCGGCGCGATGAGTACAGCGTGCGCGAGATCGAACGCTACGTCACTTCTGAAACCTTCAGCGTGCGTAGCCGCTTTCGCCAGCTCTGACTTTCCCTGAACGGGGCCGCTTTGGCCCCGTTATACCCGTCAACCGGAGGTATACTTTGTTATATTCACGCACGTCCTCTTTTCGCCGCCGCGCGACCCCCGCGTTGAAGTCGGTCGGGAAATTCATCATTATCAATGCCGTGAGCTATGGACCGGCCGGGCTGACCGGCTGGGCGGTAAAATCGGTTGCGCGTCGCCCGCTGCGCATGCTGCTTTCCCTGGCGCTGGAGCCGTTGCTGCAGCGCGTTATGAAGCGGGCGGCGGCGCGCTTCATCAGGGAAAAAGATGATAAACAAGTCTGAGCTACTGTCATTATTCAACCGCGGCGCGGATCGTCATCTGCGCCTGGCGGTAACCGGCCTGAGCCGCAGCGGTAAAACCGCCTTTATCACCTCATTAGTCAACCAGCTGCTTAACGTGCACAGCGGCGCGCGGCTGCCGCTCTTTTCCGTGGTGCGCGACGAACGCCTGCTGGGCGTCAAGCGCATTCCGCAGCGCGATATGGGCACGGCGCGCTTCACCTACGACGAAGGGCTCGCGCAGCTCTACGGCACGCCGCCCGCCTGGCCGACGCCAACGCGCGGCGTCAGCGAAATGCGGCTGGCGCTGCGCTACCGCTCGCAGGATTCGCTGTTGCGCCACTTCAAAGAGAGCGCGACGCTCTATCTGGAGATCGTTGACTATCCCGGCGAATGGCTGCTCGATCTGCCGATGCTGGCGCAGGACTATTTCGACTGGTCGCGGCAGATGGTCGGGCTGCTGCAGGGCGATCGCGCCCAGTGGGCGCAGCCCTGGCGCGAACTCTGCGCGTCGCTCGATCCCTTTGCGCCCGCCGATGAAAACCGGCTGGCCGCCATCGCCGCCGCCTGGACCGACTATCTGCACCGCTGCAAGGCCGAAGGGCTGCACTTTATTCAGCCGGGGCGCTTTGTGCTGCCGGGCGAGATGGCGGGCGCGCCCGCGCTGCAGTTCTTTCCCTGGCCGCTGACGGACGAGGCGGAACGCGGCAAGCTGGCGCAGGCTGACAAAGGCAGCAACTTCGCCATGCTGCAGCAGCGCTTTCGCTACTACTGTCAGCATGTGGTGAAGGACTTTTACCGCAACCACTTCCTGCGTTTCGACCGCCAGATCGTGCTGGTGGACTGCCTGCAGCCGCTGAACAGCGGACCGCAGGCGTTTAACGATATGCGGCTGGCGCTGACTCAGCTGATGCAGAGTTTCCACTACGGGCAGCGCACCCTGTTCCGCCGGCTCTTTTCGCCGGTGATCGACAAGCTGCTGTTCGCCGCCACCAAAGCGGACCATATCACCGCCGATCAGCACGGCAATATGGTGTCGCTGCTGCAGCAGCTGGTGCAGGACGCGTGGCAAAACGCCGCCTTCGAGGGCATCAGCATGGACTGCGTCGGCCTCGCGTCGGTGCAGGCCACCCAGAGCGGACTGGTGGATCACCGCGGCGAAAAGATCCCGGCGCTGCGCGGCGAGCGGCTGGCGGACGGCGAAGCCCTGACCTTCTATCCAGGCGAAGTGCCGCCGCGCCTGCCGGGCCACGCCTTCTGGCAGCAGCAGGGATTTCAGTTTGAACAGTTCCGGCCGCAGCCGCTCGATATCGATCGACCGCTGCCCCATATCCGCATGGACGCCGCGCTGGAATTTTTATTAGGAGACAAGCTGCGATGAACGACGAACAACTCAAGCCGCGTATCGATTTCGCCCGTCCGCTGGACGCCCCGCGCGAGCCTGCGCTGCGCCCGGCGCAGGCTTTCGACGGCGAGGCGCGGCAGGCGTTTCTCGCCGTCGACGAGCAGGCCGACGAGGTAATGGAAGAGGGCGCGGGCGAGCGGGCGGTGGAGCAGGCGCTGCGGCCGAAGCGCAGCCTGTGGCGCCGGCTGGTCGGCGCGGGCGCGGCGCTGTTTGCCGTCAGCGTCGCGGCACAGAGCGTGCAGTGGATGCACGACGCCTGGCTGACGCGCGACTGGTTTGCCCTCGGCAGCGGCGCGGCGGGCGCCTTAATTGTTATTGCCGGCGTCGGCGCGCTGACCAGCGAGTGGCGCCGCCTCTATAAGCTGCGCGCCCGCGCCGAAACGCGCGACGTCGGACGCGAACTGCTGCACAGCCATAGCGTCGGCAAAGGGCGCGCCTTCTGCGAAAAACTGGCGCAGCAGGCGGGTCTCGATCAGGCGCATCCGGCGCTGCAGCGCTGGCACGCTTCGCTGCATGAAACCCAAAACGACCGCGAAACCGTCACGCTCTACGCGCAGCTGGTGCAGCCGGTGCAGGATCGCCAGGCGCGACGCGAAATCGGCCGCCACGCCGCGGAGTCGACGCTGATGATCGCCGTCAGCCCGCTGGCGCTGGTGGATATGGCGTTTATCGCCTGGCGCAACCTGCGGCTGGTAAACCGCATCGCCGCTATCTACGGCATTGAGCTAGGCTATTTCAGCCGGCTGCGGCTGTTTCGGCTGGTGCTGCTGAACATGGCGTTCGCCGGCGCGTCGGAGCTGGTGCGCGAAGTCGGCATGGACTGGATGTCGCAGGATATCGCCGCCCGGCTCTCTGCGCGCGCCGCGCAGGGCATCGGCGCCGGTCTGCTCACCGCGCGGCTCGGCATCAAGGCGATGGAGCTGTGCCGCCCGCTGCCCTGGCTGGAGGAGGATAAGCCGCGGCTGGGCGATTTTCGCCGCGATCTTATCAGCCAGCTTAAAGAGACGCTGCCGAAAAGCGGCGTAAAGCGCGAAGGCTAAGCGCTTTCCCCTGCTGGTGCGCCGCCGCTCGCGCGGCGCGCACCGCAGGCTGAACACCACTGTCAACTTTTGCTTCCACGCCTCTTCAGACCTGCCGCAAGTTAGCGTATTATCTCCAGATTCTTCACCTGACTAAGGCCATCGCAATGCGTCTTGAAGTCTTCTGCCAGGACCGCATCGGTCTGGCACGCGAGCTGCTCGATCTGTTAGTCGCCCGTAACATCGATTTACGCGGCATTGAAATCGCGGCGCTCGGCCGTATTTACCTTAACTTCTCTGCGCTTGAATTCGACCAGTTCAGCAGCCTGATGGCGGAGATTCGCCGCACGCCCGGCGTGACCGACGTGCGCACCGTCGCCTATATGCCTTCGGAGCGGGAGCACCGCGCCCTGAGCGCGCTGCTGGTCGCCATGCCGGAGCCGGTTTTTTCTATCGATCTCAAAAGCAAGGTCGAGCTGGCCAACCCGGCGGCGCAAAATCTGTTCGACCTCGACGAACAAAAAATTCGCAACCACAGCGCGGGCAACCTGATTAGCGGCTTCAACTTCCAGCGCTGGCTGGAGAGCGACCGCGTTGAGGCGCAGGCGCAGCATGTGGTGATCGACGGCCGCGATTTCCTGATGGAGGCGCGTCCCATCTACCTGACCGCCGACGAAGGCGCAGGCGATCAGCCGGTCGGTGCGATGGTGATGCTGAAGTCCACCGCCCGCATGGGGCGTCAGCTGCAAAACCTGGTGGTGACCGACGAGTCGGAGTTCGACCATATCATCGCCGTAACGCCCAAGATGCGTCAGGTGATCGATCAGGCGCGCAAGCTGGCGATGCATGATGCGCCGCTGCTGATCGTTGGCGATACCGGCACCGGCAAAGATATGCTGGCGCGCGCCTGCCATCTGCGCAGCGCGCGCGGCAAGAAGCCCTTCCTGGCGCTCAACTGCGCCTCGCTGCCGGACGACGTCGCGGAGAGCGAACTTTTTGGCCATGCCGCCGGCGCCTATCCCAACGCGTTAGAGGGGAAAAAGGGATTCTTCGAGCAGGCCAACGGCGGCTCGGTGCTGCTCGACGAGATCGGTGAAATGTCGCCGCGCATGCAGACCAAGCTGCTGCGTTTTCTCAACGACGGCACTTTCCGCCGCGTCGGGGAAGAGCATGAGGTGCATGTCGACGTGCGCGTCATCTGCGCCACGCAGAAGAACCTGATCGAGCTGGTGCAGCGCGGGGAGTTCCGCGAAGATCTCTTTTACCGTCTGAACGTGCTGACGCTGCATCTGCCGCCGCTGCGCGAGCGCCCGCTCGATATCCTGCCGCTAACCGAGATGTTTGTGGCGCGCTTTGCCGACGAGCAGGGCATTCCGCGTCCGCGCCTCTCGCCGCAGCTTAACGGCCTGCTGACGCGCTACAACTGGCCGGGCAACGTGCGCCAGCTGAAGAACGCGCTCTATCGCGCGCTGACGCAGCTGGAGGGGCACGAGCTGCGTCCGCAGGATATCGTGCTGCCTGAGCAGGCGCTGGACGCCTCGCTGGGCGAAGAGGCGATGGAGGGCACGCTCGACGAGATCACCAGCCGCTTCGAGCGTTCCGTGCTTACCCGTCTTTATCTCTCCTATCCCAGCACCCGTAAGCTGGCGAAACGCCTTGGCGTCTCGCATACGGCTATCGCCAACAAGCTGCGTGAGTATGGGTTAGGGCAGAGGCGCGGCGAGCAGGAAGAGAAAAACGGCGGCTAACCGCCGCCGGGGGGTAACGCTATTTCAGTACGGCCAGCGCCGCGTCGTAATCGGGTTCCGTGGTGATCTCGTCGACCAGCTGGCTGTACAGCACCTTGTCATGCTCGTCCAGCACCACCACCGCGCGCGCCGTCAGGCCCGCCAGCGCGCCAGCAGAAATCGCCACGCCGTAATCCTGTTTGAATTCCGCGCCGCGCAGCGTCGAGAGCGTCACGACATTATTCAGGTTGTCGGCGCCGCAAAAGCGCGACTGCGCAAAAGGCAGATCGGCGGAGACGCAGAGCACCACCGTGTTGGTCAGCTCGCTGGCCAGCTGGTTAAAGCGGCGCACCGAGGCGGCGCAGACGCCGGTGTCCACGCTGGGAAAAATATTCAGAACCTTGCGTTTTCCTGCATACTCAGAGAGCGACACGTCGGAGAGATTTTTCGCCACCAGCGAAAAGGCTTTAGCCTGCTCGCCTGCCTGGGGAAAGTGACCAGCAACCTCAACCGGGTTGCCCTGAAAATGAACAGTGTGAGACATAGCGATTCCTTAAATGTCAGATAACTGGCTACAGGTAAGTATGGTTTGAAAAAAGATTTATGACATATCTATAAGAGACTTACGAGCGGAAAACGCAGATTATCCGAGACGACGCGCAGTTATCGAATGACATGGAGAGAGTATGAGAACGGTAAAAAGCTATCCCGAGTCCTGGCCGCTGCATACCCCTTTCGTCATCGCCCGCGGCAGCCGCACCGAAGCGAAAGTGGTGGTGGTGGAGATTGAAGAGAATGGCGTCAAAGGCACCGGCGAGGCGACGCCCTATGCGCGCTACGGCGAAACCGAAGCCTCCGTGCTGACGCAGATCGCCGAGATCCTGCCTTCGCTGCAGCAGGGCATGACGCGCGACGCTCTCCAGCTGGCGATGCCGGCCGGCGCGGCGCGCAACGCTGTCGACAGCGCGCTGTGGGATCTGCAGAGCCGCCAGCAGCGCCAGGATCTCTGGGCGCTAAACGGCGTTGCGGCGCCCGCAGAGGTGGTGACGGCGCAGACCGTCAGCATCGACACCCCCGAAGCGATGGCGAGCAGCGCCCGGGCGCTCTGGCAGCACGGCGCGACGCTGCTGAAAATCAAGCTGGACGACACCTTTATCACCGAGCGGCTGGTGGCGATCCGCACGGCGGTGCCGCAGGCGACGCTGATTGTCGACGCCAACGAGTCCTGGCAGGCCGAAGGGCTGGCGGCGCGCTGTCAGCTGCTGGCGGATCTGGATGTGGCGATGCTGGAGCAGCCGCTGCCCGCCGGACAGGATGCGGCGCTGGCGAACTTTATCCATCCGCTGCCGATCTGCGCCGACGAAAGCTGCCATACCCGCGACAGCCTGCCTGCGCTGCAGGGACGCTATGAGATGGTCAATATCAAGCTGGATAAAGCGGGCGGGCTGACCGAAGCGCTGGCGCTGGCGGCAGCGGCGAAGGCGCTCGGACTGGAGGTGATGCTCGGCTGCATGATCTGCACCTCGCGCGCGATCCATGCCGCGCTGCCGCTGGCGCCGGCGGCGCGCTTCGCCGATCTCGACGGGCCGACCTGGCTGGCGGTGGATGTCGAGCCCGCCATTCAGGTCAGCGCCGGCAAAGTGGTTATCGCTGCCAGCGCAGCAGGTTAATCATCGGCTCCAGATAGCGCTCTGTCGCTTCATCCACTGAAATCGCCGGCATTTCGGCGGTAATGCAGGGCAGGCCGAGGTCGTTGCACCAGCTGCCGAACGAGCCGGGCGTGTCGTAACCGACGCTGCCTACCAGCGGCAGCGCGGTCTGCTGCGCCAGCCAGTGGCCAAGTTCGCTGCTGCGCGGATCGTCGATGCAGGCCAGCGGCTCGTGCCAGGAGACTACCCAGCGCGGCTTCAGCCCGTGGATCAGCTCGCACAGCGCCTGGGTCTCCGGCTCGGAGCCAGGCCGATCGCCGGTCGAGAGCAGCACGTCGCGCGCCTCGGCGGCGCTGTTCCAGCGATAGACCGTCTCGCCGCTCTGCCAGTTGGCCGCCGGAAAGTTGCGGTTGAGATCGACGCCGTGCGCGTTGGCGCGCAGGCCCAGCTGACAGCCGTCCGGATTGACCGCCAGGACCACGTGATGACGCCGCAGCCGGTCCGGCAGCGTGCGCATCGCCGCGGACAGGGTGGCGACGGCGGCGTTTTCATCGCCATGGGTGCCCGCCAGGATCAGCCCGCTGTCGCTATCGGCGGCCGGCGCGGGAAACCAGAGCAGCGGCGCGCCCAGCACGCTGTCGCCGTAGCGCTGATACGGAATCTCAAGTTTGCCGCGTCGTGGTCGCGGGTGTAACACCGTCATCGGCTTTCTCCTTTATTGCCCTGTTCAGACAAAGTAGCGGAAAAGCCGCGCGCGGAAAATCGCTATTTATCCTTCAGGCATTTGCGCTACAGTGCCTGGGTCATGCTGCGCCCTGCAGTGCGTTGCGCAGCGCTTCATTAGGGTAAGGGAGTGAAGATGAAAAGCACATTTCGCAAGACGCTGACGGCGCTGATCCTCGCCGCCATCGCGACGCCGACGCTGGCGGCGCAGCTGCCGGCCGGCGCGCAGCTGGCCGCCCAGCAGGAGATTGTCCGCCATATCAAAGACGAGCCCGCCTCGCTCGATCCGATGAAAGCGGTCGGCCTGCCGGAAATTCAGGTAATTCGCGATCTCTTCGAAGGACTGACTAATCAGGATGCGCAGGGCAATATCGTGCCGGGCGTGGCTGAAAGCTGGAGCAGCAGCGACAATAAAACCTGGATCTTTACGCTGCGCGGCAACGCGAAATGGTCCAACGGCGAGCCGGTGACGGCGCAGGATTTCGTCTACAGCTGGCAGCGTCTGGTCGAGCCGAAAAACAGCTCGCCTTTTGCCTGGTTCGCCGGGCTGGCGGGCATCAGCAACGCGGGCGCGATAACCAAAGGCGAGATGCCGGCGGATCGGCTCGGCGTCAGCGCCGTCGACGCGCAGCATCTTAAAGTGACGCTGGATCGTCCGGTGCCCTGGTTCCCGGCGCTGGCGGCCAACGTGGCGCTCTTCCCGGTGCCGCAGCGCGTTATCGCCAGCGCAGGCGACGGCTGGACCGCGCCGGGCAAGCTGGTGGGCAACGGCGCCTATCAGCTGGAATCGCGCGTGGTGAATGAGAAAATTGTGCTGACGCGTAATCCAGCCTACTGGGACAACGCGCATTCAGTGCTGACCAAAGTGACCTTTATTCCCATCAACGAAGAGTCCAGCGCCACCAAGCGCTACCGCGCGGGCGATATCGATATCACCGAATCGTTCCCGAAAAACCTGTACGCACAGCTGAAAAAAACGCTGCCGGGCGAGGTCTATACGCCTGACCAGCTCGGCACCTATTACTACGCCTTCAACACCCAGAAGGGCGCCACGGCGGATGCGCGCGTGCGTAAGGCGCTGTCGTGGAGCATTGACCGCCGCATTATCGCGGAAAAAGTGCTGGGCACCGGCGAGAAGCCCGCCTGGCGCTTTACCCCCGACGTGACCGCAGGCTTCAAACCGGCGCAGTCGTATATTGAGCAGCACAGCCAGCAGGAGCTTAACGCTCAGGCGAAGGCGCTGCTCACCGCCGCAGGCTACGGCCCAGGCCGACCGCTGCACCTGACGCTGCTCTACAACACCTCGGAAAGCCATCAAAAAATCGCTATCGCCGTCGCGTCGATGTGGAAGAAGAACCTTGGCGTTCAGGTCACGCTGCAGAATCAGGAGTGGAAAACCTATATCGACAGCCGCAACAGCGGCAATTTCGACGTGATCCGCGCCTCCTGGGTCGGCGACTACAATGAACCGTCTACCTTTCTCAGCCTGCTGACCAGCGGCAACAGCAGCAACATCGCGCGCTTCAGCAACGCCGACTACGACGCGGTGCTCGCCAGAGCGAGCGGCGAAACCCAGGCCGAGGCGCGCAACAGCGACTACAACAAGGCGGAGCAGATTCTGGCGGACCAGGCGCCGATCGCGCCGATCTATCAGTACACCAACGGCCGCCTGATCAAGCCGTGGGTGAAAGGCTATCCCATCAACAACCCCGAAGATGTCGCCTACAGCCGCGAGCTGTGGATCGAAAAGCACTAAGTCCTGCGCGGCCTGCCTGGCAGGCCGCCTGCAGACACCTTTGCTCACAGCCTGAGGATTGCAACTCAACCGCGCCGCGCTAGACTGTATCGTATTGATTTTTTTAGTGAGGCAAGTGAGTGAACGTCATTGAAGGCAAAGCGTTGCAGGTATCCGACGCCATAATCGCCTGCCAGCTTGATGGCAAGGGCGGCTTGATCCCCATCGAAGATAAGGACGTCATCCACTGCGAGCGTCCCTGCTGGCTGCATCTTAACTATACCCATCGTGAGAGCGCCGACTGGCTGCAGTCTACGCCGCTGATCCCCGACACGGTGCGCGACGCGCTGGCGGGCGACAGCATGCGGCCGCGCGTCAGCCGACTTGGCGACGGCTTTATGATCGTGCTGCGCAGCGTCAACCACAACGCCGACTCTCGGCCGGAACAGCTGGTGGCGATGCGGGTGTTTATCAACGACAAGCTGATCGTGTCGACGCGTCGCCGTAAGGTCTATGCGGTGGACGCGGTGCTGACCGATCTGCAGAACGGCAACGGCCCGGAAGATGGCGGCAGCTGGCTGGTGGATATCTGCGACGCGCTGACCGATCACGCCAGCGAATTTATTGAAGAGCTGCATGACAAAATCATCGTGCTGGAGGATGCGCTGCTGGACCAGCGCGTGCCGGCGCGCGGCGAGCTGTCGCTGCTGCGCAAGCAGCTGATCGTGATGCGGCGCTATATGACGCCGCAGCGCGACGTCTATTCGCGCCTCGCCAGCGAGAAGCTGCCGTGGATGGATGACAGCGACCGCCGCCGTATGCAGGAGGTCTCCGACAGGCTAGGGCGCGGGCTGGACGATCTCGACGCCGGCGTGGCGCGCACCGCCGTGCTCGCCGATGAGGTCGCCTCGCAGATGGCGGAGGCGATGAACCGCCGCACCTACACCATGTCGCTGCTGGCGATGATTTTTCTGCCGACCACCTTTCTGACCGGGCTGTTCGGCGTTAACCTCGGCGGCATTCCGGGCGCCAACTGGCATCTCGGCTTCACTGTTTTCTGCCTGCTGCTGCTGATTATGATTATCGGCGTCGCATGGTGGCTGAAGCGACGGCGCTGGCTGTGACAATAATGTAATCAACTGGTTACTAAGGTTAACGTCAGGACAATAATGCGCGGTGAGAGGCAAAAAGGGAAAAAAAGCTGATCGAGGTCAATAACCCTGCAGGGCAACAGCGGCAAACTCAGTCCCGCAGGTGAATGCAACGTCAAGCGATGGGCGTTGCGCTCCATATTGTCTTACTTCCTTTTTTAGAATTACTGCATAGCACATATTAATTCGATACGCCGGCCTTATCCGCCGGCTTTTTTTTTGCCCCTGCGGCTGAGTTATACCTATGCTTGAAGGACAACGACCTCAGAGGAGCAGGGTATGACATCCATTTTCGCCAGCGATCCGATTCCTACCGATCCCGTCCCGATCCCCGATCCAATACCGCAGCCGCCGCCGAGTCCGCAACCGGATCCGCAGCCAGAGCCGGGCTATCCGCCGATCCTCGATCCGCTGCCGCATCGGTAAAAAAAAGGGCGCGCTGACTGAACAGCGCGCCCTTTTTAGTTCGGCTGCGGATTAGGGCAGCTGCAGCACGTCGAGGCGTACCGCCGGCGCCGTCTCGTCCTCTTCCTGCCAGCCGGCAGGCTGCACCGGCAGCGTTTCACGGTCAAAGGCGAGATCGCCGCCGTCCACCACCGCATCGCCATGCTGGATGCCTTTAAAATCGAACAGCGCGGTATCCGCCAGATGCGACGGCACGACGTTCTGCATCGCGCTGAACATCGTCTCAAGCCGTCCCGGATAGCGCTTATCCCAGTCGCGCAGCATATCGCCGATCACCTGGCGCTGCAGGTTCGGCTGCGAACCGCAGAGGTTGCACGGAATAATCGGGAACTTGCGCGCCTCAGAGAAGCGTACGATATCTTTTTCCCGGCAGTAGGCCAGCGGACGGATCACGATATGTTTGCCGTCGTCGCTCATCAGCTTCGGCGGCATGCCTTTCATTTTTCCGCCATAGAACATGTTCAAAAACAGCGTCTGCATAATGTCGTCGCGATGGTGGCCCAGCGCGATTTTCGTGCAGCCCAGCTCGGTGGCGGTACGATAGAGAATGCCGCGGCGCAGGCGCGAACAGAGCGAGCAGGTGGTTTTGCCTTCCGGGATCTTCTCTTTAACGATGGAGTAGGTGTCTTCCTCAACGATTTTGTATTCGACGCCCAGCGATTCCAGATATTCCGGCAGGATATGCCCCGGAAAGCCCGGCTGTTTCTGGTCGAGGTTGACCGCCACCAGCGAGAAGTTAACCGGCGCGCTCTGCTGCAGATTGCGCAGGATCTCCAGCAGCGTATAGCTGTCTTTGCCGCCTGACAGGCAGACCATAATGCGGTCGCCCTCTTCAATCATGTTGTAATCGGCGATAGCGGCGCCGACGTTGCGACGCAGACGCTTCTGAAGTTTGTTGAGGTTGTACTGTTCTTTCTTGTCAACCGTTTGATTTTCTTGCATTAAGTTATATCTCAGCAACCAAAAGAGGGCAGATAACGCGCAGCGCTTCGGCGCGCCATCCTGCTATTCAGCGTAGTCAGCAGGCAAAAGTATGCCGCGTATGGTACGGATTACGGCGGCGAATGCCAGCACGTTTTATGGCGGCATCAGACAGAAGTCGCTGCGGCTTTACTCTCTCTTATGTCGCGAGCAGGGGTATCGGCGCTTCCTCATGCCCTGGCTGGGCTAAGGAAATAAAACGGGCGTAAAAATAACGCGCGAGCAAAGAGGCTGTAATCGATTTTCTCTGTTACAGCCTGATAGCCGTTATGTGAGCTTAAGGCTATCTCGATTCATAAACCAGATCCCCAGCGCCAGCGCCAGAAATCCCGCCGCGCCGATCATGACCGCACTCCAGCCGCCAGCGTGCCACAGTATGCCCGCCAGCGCTGATCCTATCGCCGCGCCGATAAAGTTAGAGACGACAAAGATGGTGCTCAGGCGACTGCGCATCGCCGGATTAATTGAAATGATGCGTGTCTGATGCAACACGTTTAACGTCTGTACGGCGATATCGATCAGGATAATCGCCAGGACGATTAACCCGATGCTGTTGCGGCCCCAGGCGGCAACACCGATAGCCACCAGGGCCAGTAGCAGCGCCAGGCCCGTCGCCGTCACCGAGTGACCCCGGTCATGCAGAATGCCTGCCCGTCTGGCCATCAGCGCGCCTGCCAGTCCTGCCAGTCCCGTCAGGCCAATCTGGCTGACCGTATAAGAGTAGGGTGCCGCACTCAACAAAAAGGTCAGGCTGGTCCAGAACATCGTGAAAACAAGAAAGCCGCAGGCAGCGATAAGCAGGGTGATACGCACCGTTGCGCTTTCCGCTATCACCGACAGCAGCGAGCGCATTAATACTCTGTAACTGAGATGCTGGCGAGGAATATCGGCTGGAAGCATTCGCAGCATCAGGAGCGACAGGATGAACGCGCCGCCCGCAGCGATAAAATAGACCGCACGCCAGCCGAGCAAATCGGCAATTACTCCGCTGACGGTTCTCGACAAGAGAATGCCGATAAGCATTCCTGAAATGATAGTGCCCAACACTTTTCCTAACTGAGACGGGCTCGCCAGATCGCCGGCAAACGGCGTCAAAAGCTGGCCGGCGACGGTCGTCAGCCCTGTCAGCGCCATTGCCGCCATCAGTAATGGCATAGAGGGCGCAAGTGCCGTCAGACAAAGCGAAAGCGCTGAGAGAAAGAGGATGGCAGGAATCAGCCTGCGGCGATTCCGGATGTCACCCAGCGGCACCAGCAGCAGAATGCCGGTTGCATAACCTAACTGGGTGAAAGTGATAAGCATACTTGCTGAGTCTGGCTGAGCGCCAAATGAGAGGGCGATATCATTCAGCAGCGGCTGTGCCCAGTAGAGATTACCGACCGCCATTCCGCCAGTGATGGCAAACAGCAGGATGAGCATGCGATTTAAAGCTGACTTTTCTGGCGTGCCGATATTCTCAGGGCTATTGATCTTCACTCAACCTCCATTTCATCCATTACGGGCTAATTCCCCTGTCTTATGGCTCAGAAATCTGCATCAGCTCACCACTGAGGCGCGGCAGGGGAATCTCCCCAATGATACGAGCCATATAATCCGGATAATCAATAATAGCCTGCTCCACTATCGACGTACGAACTGCGCGACTTTTCCATCCCCCCGATAATACAAAAGCCGCCATCGCTGGCGGCTTGGAAATCATCTCATCGCGATAAGCGCCAGCAGCCGGGCTGCCGTTGGCGCTGTGCTATTAATTCACCGTCGCGGTCTTCATCGCCGCACGCTGCGGCAACAGCCAGAGAAAGGCGATGATAATCAGCGCCAGCGTCAGCGAGGCGCTGTAGCGGCTCAGCGCAAGGCCGCCCGATGCGATGGGCTTATCCAGGAAGTCGCCCACCACCGCGCCCAGCGGTCGGGTCAGGATAAAGGCAGCCCAGAAGAGCGCGGTGCGCGAAAGCGCGGTAAAGCGGCTGGCAGCCCAGATAATGGCCAGCGCGCCGACAAACAGCAGGATCCCGCCGTCGTAGCCCAGTCCTTCGCTGTCTGCGGTCCAGTCGCCTAGTGCCGTGCCCAGGGTTTGCGAGAACATAATGGTGACCCAGTAAAAACACTCGGTGACGCCGTTGTTGACGGAATTCACGGCGATAGTGCCGCAGGTAATGCGCCAGATAAACAGCGAGAGAACCAGCAGCGTGCTCAGCAGCAGCGTGCCGCCCAGATAGCCTATCCCCAGCGAGCGATCGGCAAAGTCCGCCAGCGTGGTGCCGACGGTGGTGGTGGCAACCACGGTAAACCAGTAGATCCACTTATTAAAGCTGTGGCGTTTAATCTGCACCACGACGGCGACTAAAAAGATAATGGCGAAAATCAGCGTACCGGTCAGGTAGCCCAGATTCATCGACATGGTTACCGCATCGCCGCCGGTTTCACCCAGCGTAGTTGCAGCGATCTTAGTTAACCAGAACGCCAGAGTAACGGCAGGGACTTTGCTGAGGGTTTGAGAATCTGCGATCTTATTTTGCATAGGGGTAGGCTCCGGAAAAGCCCGAACTGGGCTAATACAGTGCTCACTCTATAGGATTATTCTTAAGCGAAGATTAAGCGCTGTGAATGTTTAAGCGAAATTATGAGACATGGAGATGCTGTTTTAGGGCGGTGAAAGAGAGATCTCCGCCTTTCCGCCGGCCGCATCGACTGAGCGCAGGGACAGCGAATCCTTAACGGCTGCATTTGCGTTCAGGGGTTGATAACCCAGGCGCTCAGCTTCACTATGCCTCTCCTGAGAGTGTAAATGGACGTTCTGAACGACAAGGGGGAAAGATGACAAACCGAGCCCTGGCTTACCGAAGTTTCGGCCAGCCGGAAGAGGTATTGCATCTGGAGGCGGGGGAGAAAGGCGAGCTTGCTGCCGACGCGGTCAGGGTAACGATGCGCTACTCACCGGTTAACGCTTCTGACCTCATCCCAATTACGGGCGCCTATCAGCACCGTATCACGCTGCCGCAGATTGCCGGCTACGAGGGTATGGGCATCGTTACAGACGCGCCGGCAGCATACCGTCATTTACTAGGGCGACGGGTGCTTGCTCTGCGAGGCGAAGGCACCTGGCAGAGTCAGGTGGATATTCCCGCCGCGCTCGCCATTCCCGTCCCCGATAATATTGACGACAGGCTGGCTGCGCGAGGGTATATCAACCCTCTTGCCGCAAAGCTGATGCTCGAGCACTTTTCACCGGCATGTAAAGATATCCTGATCACGGCCGCCGGGAGCGAGTGCGCCATGCTGCTAGGCCAGTGGGCGCTCCGCGCCGGCGCGCGCTCAGTGACGGGCATTCACCGCTCGCCAGTGCATGCGCTGAAACTTGAACAGTGCGGCATTACGCCGGTTCAGGAGCAGGAGAGTGAGGCCATCGGCTATTATGCCGCACGCGCCGGGGTCGTTTACGATGCCACCGGCGGCAGGCTTGCAGAAAAGATCCTTGAGCTGATGCCGCTGACCGCTCTCTTTATCAGCTATGGTCTTCTGTCTGGCGAGGTGTTCCGCGCTAAACATCATCTGCCGAAAATTCACTGGTTCCATGTGCGGCAGTATCTGGCGGCTGTTGGCATACATGGCTGGCAGCAGATGTTCAGAGACCTGTGGCCGCTGCTTGCGGAAAGCTATGCCCACGACGCGCGGATATTTACCTTAGACGAGTGGAAAGCCGCCTTAGAGACTTATCGTACAGCGGGACGAACAGCGAAACCGCTTATAGAGCTGGCCTGTTAAAAGCGATTATTCTGGCGGGTGGTGGCTGTTTGCATCTGGCATAGCCGGGGCGCAGTTTGCACCTGCCAGGCCTGATAAAGCCCTGAATAGAGAGCAGACGAGTTCCGTGTACCACAGCAATTTTTAAGTTTGCTTTAGTGATGGTTAACCACCATTAACGCGTCGAGGACGTTCTTCTTATCCAGGGTTGATGACACGCAAACCTGACCAGCATCGCTCCTCGGAACGGGTGACCAGGATTGAGGAATCTTTACTCAAACTGCTTACCAGAAGAACGATTCGGTCCATTAAAATCCCTATGGTTTCAGTGCCCGCGTAAACAAAATCATTGGTGGGCAGGGCGTAGGTAAACCCTTTGTCGCACATAACGTTATGGGTAAAGCCATTTTCAAGCATGGTAATATGCAGCTCAATGCGTGTTTTCTCGGTCTGCTCTTTAAGCTCAACCTGAATAGTATAACTGGTCATGATGATACCCTGATGGTGTTGAATTTAAGATTTCTTAAATTATAGAGCATGCACAGGATAAAAGGTGAGCAATTAAGATATGTCTTATCCCAGAGGCTAGCCGATCATCCAGACGCGTCTGGCAAACCAAAGGAGATGCGCGCTGTTGTCAGGCCTTCCTGCCGCTGGCGTTGCGCTGTTATAAAGCCTGGGTGATCATTTCTCTGACGCGTGGCGTACGGCGAGATCCGCTACAATGTCGCTTCCCTTAATAGCAGGAAAAACATGGTGAAAGCATTCACGGTCGCCGTTCTGATACTGGCGCTGACAGCCTGCTCCAGCTCCTCCGGGCGAAATTTTGATACGGCGAGCATTCAGAAAATACGCGCGGGAACGACCACCCGCGCCGAGCTTATTGAGATGTTCGGTCCGCCCGATACGGAAACGCCTTATCCCAACGGGCAGCAGCTGCTGATGTGGAACTACAGCGAAGCGAGAACGCTCGACACGACGGCAGGCAAAACGCTAACCGTGCAAACCAAAAATGGCCGGGTGTTTAACTACACGCTGAGCAAAAGCTGACCGGCATATCGCCGTCTCTCTCAGCGCATAAAAAGCGCATAAACTGCGTTTTTTTCGCACCATTGCCCGCCGCCGTGCTGGGGTAGTCTGTCCCTCTTATCTCAAGGGGGAATCATGGATACACGCACTATTGCTGTTTCGCTTGTTATGGCCATCAGTTTGCTCTGGATCCGGGCTTCGGCGGCGCAGTCGCCGCAGCAGACCGACGATCAGGTACGTCAGCTGATTATTGAAGATTCGATCGCCGCTTATCCAGGCGTATGCGCGTGTCCCTTTAATTCCGCACGTAATGGCAGCTGCGGCGGGCGAAGTGCCTGGAGTAAGCAGGGCGGCTATGCGCCAGTGTGTTATAAAAAAGAAATAACCCAAGAAATGGTCGACGAGTGGCGTAACAGTTATGGGGCCTGACCGGACCCGCAAACGCGGGTTTTAAGACGGCGGCTCTACGCCATACGATAAACCTGGCAGGATAGTCTATTGAAAAACGATCAACGCAGCGCCGCCTCACTGATAATGCTACTGAGTTTTAGCGGCGTAATGGGTGTAGCGCTGCTTTATCTTTTTGCCCGCCACTGGGGCGAGTTTGTGCAGTACTGTTTCACCCTGCAAATTTCACTGCATCGCTATCTGGTGCAGTACCTGCTTCTGCAGCGCGACCATCACATCAAGGGCGGGCTGATGCTGATAGCAGGCAGCTTTACCTACGGCTTTCTGCATTCGGTTGGTCCTGGCCACGGCAAGTTTGTGATTACCACCTGGCTGGCCACGCACCGGGAAAAACTCAACGCCAGCCGCCTGATTACGCTGGCGGGCAGCCTGATGCAGGGCATCGTCGCGATTCTTTTCGTGCTTATCCTTGCCATCTCGCTGAATCTCTCCATGGGCGATCTCAGTGCAAGTCGCTACTGGATGGAAAAAGCGAGCGCATTGCTTATCGCAGGTTTTGGTATGGTGCTTATCGTGCGCGCGATCGGTGGCGATCGCCTGCGCATGTTCAGCGCCAGAGCGTCACGCCATCAGCATGATGCGGCCTGCGGCTGCGGACATAAGCATCAGCCTAACGCCGCAGATCTCACTGGCGGCTGGCGCAATGCGGCCTGGGTTATTGCCGGCATCGGCATCCGTCCCTGTAGCGGAGCGCTGATGATCCTGGTCTTTGCCAACGCCGTAGGCATGTTCAGCTGGGGCGTCGCGGCGGTGATGGCGATGTCGCTGGGCACCGCGGTCTCCATTATGATGCTGGCCACTTGGGTGCATTACTTCAGAGAGTGGATGCTTGCTTCAAACCAACCCGTGATAATGCGCTACGCGGCCTCGCTGGGCAGAGTGGCGATAGTCGCGGGCGGAATGGCGCTTATCCTTTTTGCGGCGGTGCTGTTTTCCACCGTGATCCCGGTCAGTGCGAACGGCGATTTTATCACGGCAGGCTGCTAGGCCGTCTGACGCATACCGTTCACCAGCAGCGTGAACACCTGAACGACTTTCGGCAGCGCCCGCTGCGGATCGTCGCTGGCGGCAATCCACTGGGCGGCATTGAGCGCGGCGCTATTCAGCAGGCAGGCGGTGGCGTCCGGGTCTACCGTTTTAACGATGCCGCGTTCCAGCATGTCGGCAATGCGCTGGCGGGTGGATTCAAGGCAGCTGTTCTGGCTTGGCCACTGAGCCGGATTGCCTAAGAAAGCGGGGCCATCCAGCAGCACGATGCGCCGCACTTCCTCATCCAGCGCCATCTTGATATAGGCGATCCCTTCCGCCAGCAGCTTTTCCCACTCATCTCCAGCATCCGCCGCGGCATCCCGGGCGCGCTGCGCCATCTCGCTATCTATCTGAGTGACGACGGCGGCAAGCAACCCCTTTTTATCGCCGAAATTATGATACAGCGCGCCGCGCGTCAGATTGACGCTGGCGGTCAGCTCATCCATCGATGCGGCAGCAAAGCCTTTTTCCGCAAAGGCTTTTCGCGCGGCGGCAATCAGCCTGGCGCGGTTTGCCTCCATGGTTTCGACGCGGCGTTTCACAGCCATAGCGACTCCTTTGTCACATACGTAGCGTATCTGAGTTGACATACGGCGCGTATGTGTGATTAATGGGACATACGCCGCGTATGTTAAATTATTTATAGCGGCTGCGCATCCCGCTTGATGACCTGACAGAAGGAAATGCCATGAACCAGCCTCAACCCGTTTTCCCGGCTAACCGCCACGCGCTCTATGAAGAGCATGGCTATTCCGCCGCCATCCGCTCCGGCGATTTGCTGTTTGTCTCAGGTCAGGTCGGCAGTCGCGCCGATGGAACGCCGGAGCCCGATTTCGCCGCGCAGGTGCAGCTTGCTTTCGACAACCTCCGGGCGACGCTGGCCGCCGCCGGATGTACCTTTAACGATCTGATTGACGTCACTACCTTTCATACCGATCCGGAAAAGCAGTTTCCGACCATTATGCAGGTCAAACACGCCGTATTCCCCGAACCGCCTTACCCGAACTGGACGGCCGTTGGCGTCAACTGGCTGGCAGGCTTCGATTTCGAAATCAAGGTGATTGCCCGGATCCCCGCCCACTAAACAGAGCGACGCCTTTACTCAATTTTTATTTGCGCGCGTCTCATTAATACAAAATTTTTATACGGCCCATGGTTGAATCTTCTGCAGCACCTGCCTAAGGAGAATCAACCTGATGAAATGCCTCAACCTGACCTGTCTGCGCTTCCCTTTAATCTGTCTGATTTACGCTCGCCGTCCGGCACTAATCCGGAGGCACTACAGGATCCTTCCATGTCAGGCTTAATTCTGGTTTCACATAACTACTCTCAGCACGCCACGCTCTCGGCGCTGTATGAAACTATCCTGTCGCGCCGCGGCGGACTATGGGTTAGCTGGAACGGGAAATGCGAAGCGATCGCGCCCGACACGCTGCGTACGCTCTCATTCCGCCACGGAAAAAATTTTGACACCCTGACGTTTCCGCTGACCCAGGAAGAGTCGGATGCCGGCTACCACGGCTACGTGCATCAGGGACTGTGGCCCGTTTTTCATCAGCGTCCCGATCTGGCGCGCTTTACCCACCACGGCCGCCGTCACTATCAGAAAATAAACGAGGCCTACGCCCGGGCGATCGCGGAGTATGCGATGCCGGACGATCAGCTCTGGATCCAGGACTATCATCTTATCCCCTGCATAAAACTGCTGCGCGAGGCGGGGCTGCTCAACCGCACCGCATTTTTCTTTCATCAGCCGTTTCCTGCGGGGCAGGGATTCGAGGCGATTCCAGACTGGCAGTGGCTGGCCGAGTCGCTGCTGTGCAGCGATTTGATCGGCTTTCAGACCCTTCAGGACATGAATAACTTTCTGCTGTGGATCGAAAGCGAATACCGCACCGAGCGTCTCAGCGCTACCCGCGTACGCGTCCATGGCCGCATCATTACCACCGGCGTCTTTCCGGTAGGGATCGACCTGGAAGATGTGGATTATCTGAAAGAGAGCAACAGCTGTCGCCTGATGGAGCAGCAGTGCCGCGACACGCTGCCGGAACATACCGTGCTGAGCGGCGGCCATCTGGATAGCAGCGCCGGGCTGCCGTATCGCCTGAGCGCCATGGAGGTACTGCTGCGCGCCCATCCCGAGCATGAGGGATCGATTCGACTGCTGCAGCTCGCGTCAAAGGCCGCCGGGCATCTTCCGCGCGTCAAAGAGGTCGCTCAGGATCTGGAAAGCCTGTGCGGCGAAATGAACGGCGCACACGGCATGCTGGGCTGGTATCCGGTTAGCTGCCTGACGCACGCCTACAGCCGGGAAGAGCAGGCGGGCATCTACCGCGCGTCGCGCGTCGCGCTGGTGACGCCGCTGATGGCCGGCATGAGCCTGATGGCGAAAATGTATGTGGCGCTGCAGGACCGCGCCAATCCCGGCGTGCTGATTCTGTCGCAGTTCGCGGGCGCCTCGGAGCACATGGACGGCGCGATTGTCGTCAATCCCTACGATCCCGACGCCATTGCCGACGCTATCCATACCGCGCTGCGGCTGCCGCTAAAAGAGCGTCAGAACCGGCACGCCAGACTGATGAAAGGCATCCGACGCCTCGACTGTCACTGGTGGGCCGACAGCCTGCTCGCCAGCCTGAACGAGACGCAGCAAGAGGAGAGCCTGACGCCGCAGGAGAGCAGCGCGTTGATCGCGGGACGCTACGGACGCCTTCGCTACTAGCAGACATAGCCAGCTAATCTCGCCGCAGACGCGCCGCCCGCATCGTGCGCCGGTACAGGCCGGGAGGCATGCCGTATTGACGGCTAAACGCCCGGCTAAGCGTCTGCTGCGACTCAAACTGATAGCTGACGGCAATATCGGCAATGCGGCGATCGCTGGTTATCAGTTCGCTGGCGATCGCTTTCATGCGTTCCAGACGAATAAACGCGCCGAGGCTGATGCCGTGATAAAGAAGAAAGCGCCGGTTTAAATACCACTGTGAATAGCCAAACCGGGCGGCAATATCCCGAAGGAAAAGGCGGCTAGCGATATTGGCCTTGATCCAGCGTGTAAGTTCAGCGAACAGATGCGGTTCCGATAGCATTGATTTTTCTCCTGCAGAGCGCGGCAGCCAGCGAAAGTTTCCACGCCGGGCGTGGCGATTTCAAAAGAGATAGAGCGCCCATGCCAGCAAATATATCGCGATGCACAGTAAATAGACGGCGATAAGCGTGAGCAGATCCTTTACCGAATACATCAGTCAAAAGCTGTAGGTGATGGCGAGCGTGCCTATGCCTTCGTCGCGGCGGAAAACCACCGGGCTCGCCGCCGCACGATCGCCGAGCCAGCTGTAGCCTGCGCTGACCAGGCTTCCCCAGTTGGCATCAAACTGATGACTCCAGCTGAGCGTGGTTTGCACCCCATAAAATCCGCCGGGCGCGCGGTAGGGTTCAAAACCAGCGCGGCGGCTTTGCGCGGCGCTGACGCCATACCAGAGATGCATATAGCGGGCGTCCCCAAACAGCGCCGTCGACTGCAGCGCCAGGGTATCGCGCGTGGATTGCAGCGGCACCAGCGTCAGCGACGCCTGATAATTGACGCCTTGATCGTCGCTGAGCGGCAGCACCGCCTTGCCCTCAGCGCTGAGCCAGGGCGTGACCTGCCAGCCCAGCGCCAGCGCAGTATTGACGCTGGCGTCGATGCTGCCCATGCCTTTGAGCCTGTCGGCGCCGTCGCGCCAGTCGGCGTCTTTATCGGCGCGGCCCAGGCTGTAGCCCAGGGTATGCTCGAGGTAGAAGCCGCCGTCGCTCTGCAGATCGTAGCCGACGCCTTTCTGGGCATCGGCAAAAAAAGCGCCGCGCCTTGCCTGAAAAATCGGCACCGGCTGCAGCCGCATCTTATCGGAGCCGCTGTAGCGCGGCGCATACTGCGCGCCCAGGCCGATCATGAAGCTGTCCTGCGTCTCGCCGTCATCTGCGCGCGCCGCCGCGGCGCTGGCGAGCAGTGCCAGTCCGGCCATGTACAGCGTCGTATTTCTGGTTATCATCATCTCTCCTCGTCATCCGTTTTCTCCGCCCTTGACGGGCGATCGTACCGCCAGCCGGAACTATCCGGCGGACGTGTCAATAAACGGCCAGGGATTTATGAAGAAAGTGTCAAGGTGAGCCATGCAGAACAAAAAGATTCTGATTATCGAAGACGACGCCAGCGTGGCAGAGGTGCTGGAAGCCTATCTGCGCCGGGAAAACTATCTGGTCAGAGTCGCGGCGGACGGCGTGTCCGGGCTGGAGCAGGCCGAGCGCTGGCGGCCCGATCTGGTGCTGCTCGACGTTATGCTGCCCGGCCTGAACGGCACAGAGGTGCTGGCAAAGATCCGACGCGGCAGCGATGTGCCGGTTATTATGGTCACGGCGATGGGCGATACGCCGGATCGCATCGGCGCGCTGCGCTACGGGGCGGATGACTACGTGGTCAAGCCTTATCATCCCGGCGAGGTGGTAGCGCGCGTGCAGGCGGTATTACGACGCAGCCACCCTAAGCCGCCAGCGGAAGAGGTGCTGCGATGGGGCGCGCTGGAGGTCAATACCGCGGCCATGACGGTGACGGTGGAGCGAGGAGAGGGCGTAGCCAGCCTCGATATCACGCCGACAGAATTTTCCTTGCTGGCCACCCTGATGCGCGCGCCGGTGCGCGCGCTGAGCCGCCAGTATCTGCTTGAGCAGTGTTTGCCCGAAAGCGACGCGCTGGAGCGCGTAGTGGATACGCACATCTATAACCTGCGGCGCAAGCTGGAAGCGGCGGGCATCGCGGAGGTGCTGCTGAACGTGCGCGGCATCGGCTACCGGTTCCGACAGCCATGAAAAAAACGCATCCGCAAACCCTGTGGCGCTGGCTCTGCGTACGCATTCTCACCCTGGCGATCGGCACCGTGGTGCTGATCGCGCTCTGCATGTGGCTGCGCTTCACGGCGCAGTATCTCTGGATCACCTGGCATATGCCGCCTGATGTGCTGAAAACCTTTTTGATCCTGCGCGAGAATCCGCAAATCGATCCCGCTCGCTTTCACCAGATTGTCGATAGCTGGTGGGGCATTCGCTATTCCGATCCCTCTATCGCCTCGGCTGACTGGATCACCGTCGGCATTCTGGTGCTGGTGACCATTCCGTTTATCGCCTATTTTGGCCTGCGTCATGCCCGGCCGCTTTCGGCGCAGTTCAGCCAGCTCAGACGCGCCGCGGAGAGCGTAACGGAAGGGGATTTCGGCGCGCAGGCCGCGCTCACGCCTGGCGCGCCGGCGGAGCTGGCGCATCTGGCGCAGAACTTTAACGCCATGACGCGACAGCTGGCGCGCTATGACAAAGAGCTGCGCGCCTCTCACGTCGCTATGGCGCATGAGCTGCGCTCGCCTCTGACGGCGGCGATGGTGCGGCTGCAGGCGCTGATCGACGGCGTATTCACGGCGGATCGGCGGCAGCATGGGCTGATCATGGAGCAGTTAAGCTGTCTGCGCAGGCTGATTGATGAGCTGCATCTGCTTTCGCTGGCCGACGCGGGGCAGCTCAGCCTGGACACGAAACCCTGCAATCCAGCAGATCTGCTGCGCGAACGCCTGCTGTGGATTAGGCCGCAGCTTGATGCGGCGGGCATGCGCGCGGAGATTGGGGTAACGGAGAACGCGCTGCTGAATATCGATCCGTTTCGGCTGGGACAGGTATTGACCATTCTGCTGGAAAATGCTCTGCGCTATGCTGGCTCCGGCGGCAGGATAATGCTCAGCGCCCGCCGCTGCGATGAGGGATATGAAATCAGCGTTCAGGACAGCGGCCCCGGCGTGCCGCCGGCCTTTTTGCCGATCATGTTTGAGCGCTTTACGCGCGGCGAGGCGTCGCGTGCGCGTCACTCCGGAGGCAGCGGGCTGGGCCTCTCTATCGCACAGGCGATCTGTCAGGCGCACGGCGGCGCCATCGCGGCGTCGCTTCCGCCTGAAGGCGGTCTGCGGATGCGCATTCTGCTGCCCGGCCCCCTTTCTTGACACGCTCTTGATGGTTCACCGCAAGAATCTCGATAATTAAGCGGTGTAATGGCGCAAACGTTACTCAGGAACTGCGCCATGTCTGATGAACTTACCGCCCTGATCGAGCAGGGCGCCGGGCATTTGCTCGTTACCCGCCATCTCAACTGGCTGCCGCCGCTGCTGCCGGGTTTGATGCTGATGGTCGTCATGCTGACCGGCTGCGATCGGCAGCGGCCAGCCAGCGCGCCGCCGCCGCCGCGTCCGGTCAAGTGCGTGACGGTCGCGCCTGCGGCCGTCTCGGCGCCGCTCCTTACCGGCGACATACGCGCCCACGATGAAACCATGCTGAGCTTCAGGCTTGAGGGCAGGATCCTGACGCGCAGCGCCGAGCCGGGCGCGCGATTTCGGCGCGGCGACACCCTGGCCACGCTCGACAGCCCGCAGGCCCTTAGCCAGATGACCCGCGCGCAGGCGGACCTCGACAGCAGCCGCGCCGCCGAAAAAGTCGCCGCGCTTACGCTGCATCGCATGCGTCTGCTGATGCCGTCCGGCGCCGTCGCCCGGGCGCAGCTCGATACCGCTGCGGCTGACTGGCAGGCCGCGCTGTCGCGGCTGCGGAGCAGCGAGGCGGCGCTAAAGAACGCGCTGGAAAACCTGCGCTGGCGCGCGCTGACTGCGCCCGATGATGGAATAGTGATCGGCGTTAGCGCGTCGGCAGGCCAGGTGATCAGCGCCGGAGAGGCGGTCTATAGCGTCGCCTTCGGCAGCCGTCGGGACGTGGTATTTGACGTCGCCGCGCCCTACAGCGTTTCCCGGCGGCCCGACGCGGTTTTTCACGTCGCGCTGCTGCGCAATCCTGCCGTCGCCACCACCGGCCATCTGCGCGACGTCAGTCCGCAGGCCGATGCCCAAACGCGCAGCTGGCGGGTACGCGTCACGCTGGACAACCCGCCGCCGGAGATGGTACTGGGCGCAAGCGCCACGATCGCGCTGCCCGCAGCAGAGGGCGAGCCGTTAATGACGCTGCCGGCCGCCGCGCTGACGCGGCTGGCGGGAGAGCCGGCGGTGTTCGTGCTGGATCCGCTTCGCAGCCTGGTCCGCCGTCGCGTCGTGCGCATCGCCGGCTATGCGTCGGAGTCGGTGCTGATTCGCGCAGGCATTGCGCCGGGCGAGCGAGTCGTGACGGCTGGGGTCAGAACCCTGCGCGACGGCGAGCGGGTGACGCAGACAGAAGGCATATCTTTATGACGCCCGCCTTCAATCTTTCCGCCTGGGCGCTGCGCCGCCAGCAGCTGATGGCGTTCCTGATGCTGCTGATCGTGGCCGCCGGCGTTGTCAGCTACCAGCAGCTCGCGCGCAACGAAGATCCCGCCTTCACCATCAAAACGGCGGTGGTCTCCGCACAGTGGCCAGGCGCGACGCTTGACGATACGGTTCATCTGCTTACCGATCCGCTAGAGAAAAAGCTGCAGGCGATCCCCATGCTCGACTATGTTCAGAGCGAAACGCGCGCCGGACGCAGCGTGATCTTCGTTAATCTGCGCGATGAGACGCCGCCGGAGCGGGTTGCCGATATCTGGTATCAGGTACGAAAAGCGATGCAGGACATCGCGCCCGCTTTACCGCAGGGCGTGCAGGGCCCCGCCGTCAACGATGAGTTCGAGGATACGTTTGGCACAATTTACGGCTTCACAGGCGACGGCTTTAGCCTGCGAGAAGTGCGCGACCGCGTCGAGGCGATCCGCCGCGACCTGATGAGCCTGCCCGACGCAGGCAAAGTGCAGCTGCTGGGCGAGCAGCAGGAACAGCTGGTGGTCGCCTTTTCACCGCGTCAGCTCGCATCAATGGGGCTGGATCTGCAGCAGGTTGCGGACGCCCTGCACGCGCAGAATGTGGTGGCGCCAGCAGGGACGGTGCGCACGCCGGAGGATAATATTGCCCTGCGCGTCAGCGGCGCCTTCCGCAATGAGGTGAGCCTGCGTGCGGTGACGCTGCGCCTCAACGGGCGCTATGTGCCGCTTACCGATATCGCCACGGTGACGCGTAGGGTGGCGGAGCCTCCGGCTCCGCTGTTTCGCGTTAACGGCCAGCCGGCAATCGGCCTGGCCATTTCCATGGCGCCCACCGGGAACATGCTGGCGTTCGGCCAGGCGCTGCGCGCGCGCATGCGTCAGGAGGGCGCGCAGCTGCCGCACGGCATAGAGATGACGCAGGTTGCCGATCAGTCGGCGGTGGTGAAACAGGCGGTCAGCGGATTTCTCCGCGTGCTCGCCGAAGCGGTGGTTATCGTGCTGGCCGTCTCCTTTGTGTCGCTGGGGATGCGGGCCGGTCTGGTGGTGGCGGCTGCTATTCCACTGGTGCTGGCGATGACCTTTGCCTGTATGCATCTGGCCGGTATCGGACTGCAGCGCATCTCGCTCGGCGCGCTGATTATCGCGCTGGGTCTGCTGGTCGATGACGCCATGATCGCGGTGGAAACGATGGTGGCGCGCCTTGAAGCGGGTGAGTCGCGCGCCGACGCTGCGATCGGGACCTTTAGCGCGACGGCCTGGCCGATGCTGGCCGGCACGCTGGTCACCATCGCGGGTTTCATTCCGGTTGGCTTTGCTGCCTCGAGCGCCGGCGAATACTGCTACACCCTGTTTGCGGTGGTGCTTATCGCGCTGCTCTGTTCGTGGATCGTGGCGGTGCTCTTCTCGCCGCTGACCGGCAGCTGGCTGCTGCCGGCCCGACTGCCGCCGCAGGCGTCAGACAGTCGCGGGCTGAGCGCGCGCTATCGTCGCCTGCTTGAGCGCATTCTCCGGCATCGGCTTATCACCCTTGCTCTCGCTCTCGCCGCGCTGTTGCTGGCGGGCGTGGGCGCTACTTTTATGCAGGGCGAATTTTTTCCGGCGTCCGACCGGCCCGAACTGCTGGTCAGTCTGGCGCTGCCGGCGAACGCCTCGCAGGCGGCGACGCTGCGTCAGACCCAGCGGCTGGAGCGCGCGCTGTCGGCCAGCCGCGATATCGATCGCTACTCCGCTTACGTGGGAAGCGGGGCGGTGCGCTTTTATCTGCCTATGGAGGTTCTGCTGGAGGATGAAAACATCGCCCAGCTGGTGGTGGTGGCGAAGGACCTGGCGGCACGGACGCGGCTACAGCGCTATCTCGCCGCGCTGCTCGCCCGGGAATTCAGCGATATCACCACCCGCGTATCGCCCCTTGAACTGGGGCCGCCGGTTGGCTGGCCGGTGCGTTATCGCGTCAGCGGCCCGGATTACGCACGCGTTCAGGCGCTGGCGGAACGGCTTGCCGCCGCGCTCGGGCGATCCCCTCTGACGCGTGAGGTGAATCAGACGGCGGGCGAGCCTGAGCGGGTGGTGACCCTGAAGGTGAACCAGACGGCCGCGCGCGCCGTAGGGCTCTCCTCAGAGCAGATTGCCCGCTATCTCAACACCCTCTGGTCTGGCGCGACGATCACTCGCGTGCGCGATAGTGACCGGCTGGTTGACGTGCTGCTGCAGGGCAACGCGGCGGAGAGAAACGATCTCGGCAGCCTCCAGGCGCTGATAATAACGGCGCCGACGGGCGTGAAAATCCCGCTGGCGCAGGTCGCGACGCCGCAGTGGGGGCTGGAGGATCCGGTGATCTGGCGTCGACAGCGTCTGTCGTTTATCACCGTGCAGACCGACCTGCCGCCCGGCCTGCGCGCCGAAGCGGTGTCGGCGGGCCTGCGCCCGATCCTCGACAGATTCAGAGCCAGCCTGCCGCCAGGCTACAGCATCAGCGAAGAGGGCGCCGTAGCCGAATCGAACAAGGGCAACGGATCGGTTTTCGCCGTGCTGCCTGTCACGCTGCTTTGCATGCTGACGCTGCTGATGATCCAGCTTCAGCGCTTCTCCCGCATGCTGCTTGCGCTGCTGATGGCGCCTTTTGCCCTGCCGGGCATCGTACTGGCGATGCTGCCGACCGGCACGCCAATGGGATTTGTGGCGCTGCTGGGCGTTATCGCGCTGGCGGGCATGATTATCCGCAATGCGGTGATACTCATCGCCGAAGCGGAGAGCCAGCTAAGCGCGGGCCGCCCCTGCAACGAGGCGATCGCCGCCGCCGCCATGCACCGCGCGCGACCCGTGCTGCTGACCGCCAGCGCCGCCATTCTGGGCATGATCCCGGTTTCGCATCAGATTTTCTGGGGCCCGATGGCGCTGGCGATTATCGGCGGGCTGATTGCCGCGACGCTGGTTACCCTGACGGTGCTGCCGGCGGCGCTCAGCCTGGTGATGCAGGCGGAAGCGCGTGCCAGGACGAGACGCCAGTCGAGGAGCTAATACGGTTGCAATAGAGCGGGTCGGATGAATTTTGATAGACAGCGCCGCCAAACCTGGCCATATTGTCATAGGTCAAAAAAACTATTGTCATAGAACTATGAAAATACCAGGTAAAAGCGCAGGCGAAATCGTTGAGCAGGTCAGGGCGAAAATTGCGTCCGGGGAACTGAAACCGGGTCAGACGCTGCCTCCCGTACGGGAGCTTGCTGGCTTGCTAAAGATCAATCGCAACACCGTTGCTACCGCTTACAAACGCCTTATCGACGCGGGGTTCGCCGTCTCGCGTGGGCGCAACGGCACCGTGATACGCGGTTTTATCACTTCCCCGATGGCGCAGGAAGGTTCAGCGCCAGATATGGCGCTGCGCGATTTGGCGGGCGGCAATCCTTGCCGCGATCTCTTGCCGACGGTGAGCCTTGCGCCCGATCGGCCTGGCCTGTATGGAGAGCGCGCTATCAGCGAGGAGATGGAGCAGATTGGCCGCCGCTGGATGGATGAAGATGTAGACTCATACGCGCTCAATCTGACCAGCGGCGCGGTGGATGCGGTCGAGCGTCTGCTTAATTGCTATCTTATCGCGGGCGATCGGGTCGGGGTGGAAGATCCCTGTTTTCTTAGCAGCATCAGCACGCTGGTGCATAACCGCCTGCAGGCCGCGGGCGTGCCGATGGATGTTGAGGGAATAGAGGTAAAGCCGCTGGCCGAACTGCTGGCTTCGGGCATACAGGCGCTAATCATTACGCCGCGTGCGCACAATCCAACAGGCTTCGGGCTGAGCGCGAAGCGGGCGGCGCAAATTCGCGCGCTGCTGTCACACTATCCCCAGGTACTGGTTATCGTTGACGATCACTTCTCGCTGCTTTCCACTCAGGATTATCACCATATTATTCCGCAGACCACGCGTCACTGGGCGCTTATTCGCTCAACCTCTAAATTTCTCGGCCCCGATATGCGGCTCGCCTTCGTCGCCAGCGATGATGAAACGTCACGGCGCCTGCGGCAGCGCCTGAACGCCGGTACCAACTGGGTCAGTCATCTTTTGCAGAAGGCGGCTGCGAGCGCGATAGGTTCTCCCGGTTTTTACGAGCAGATTGAAAGAGCGAAAAACGCCTATCGCGTCCGCCGTCAGCTTCTGACCGATCTGTTGCGGCGCCATCACTTTCAGGTTTTCGACAAACATGACGGACTGAATCTGTGGATTCCGCTGGAGCGCGATAGCGCTGACCTCGTCATGCAGCTGGCGCAGAGGGGCTGGCTGGTTCGAGGCGGCGAAGTGTTTGGCCTGGCGCGCCCCGCACATGGAGTGCGAATTACCGTTTCCGATCTTGAGTCGCCCGAGGCTGAGGAGTTCGCTCTTCTGACAGGCAGCCTGAGATCGCCAGCCTGACGGCAGACTACGTTTTTCGCGCTGACCGCGCTTGTTCCTGCTTACATCACGGAGTTTATTTGCCATGCGCATACATTTTATTATTCACGAAAGCTTTGAAGCGCCGGGAGCCTATGAGATCTGGGCTAACAATCGCGGGCATCAGGTGACCTGTTCGCGGGTTTATGCCGGCGAGCCGCTTCCTGCCTGCGTCGAGGATATCGATTTTCTTATCGTCATGGGTGGACCGCAGGATCCGGCAACCACTACAGAGGCGTGTCCGCACTTTGACGCTAAGGCCGAGCAAGCGGTCATCTCGGCCGCGGTAAAAGCCGAAAAAGCGGTTATCGGCATCTGTCTGGGATCGCAGCTGATTGGTGAAGCGCTTGGCGCGCCGTTCGCCCACAGTCCTGAGAAGGAGATTGGCAAATTCCCTGTATCGCTGACCGAGGCGGGCAGGAAACATGCGCTATTTAAACACTTTGGCGACACGCTTGAGGTAGGGCACTGGCATAACGATATGCCAGGACTGACGCCAGAAGCCGTCATCATTGCCTATAGCGAAGGATGTCCGCGCCAGATTGTCGCTTATGGCGAGCGAGTTTACGGCTTCCAGTGTCACATGGAGCTGACGCCGGATGTAGTAGAGCGCCTGATTGCCCATTCAGAAAACGATCTGCGCCGTGCGGCCGAATGGCGTTTTGTTCAAACGCCAGACGAATTGCGTGCGCACGACTATCGGGAAATGAACCAGGCGCTGTTTACCTTTCTCGACAAGCTGGCTGAGCGCTGCGGCGCGTAATCCTCATCAGCGCATCAGCGCATCAGCGCATCAGCGCCGACGTCAGGCGCTGCCTTCGACCAGCACAAAGGTGCCGGTGGCCGCGCCCGCGCGCAGCTTTCGTGCGGCCTGATAGGCCGGGCTCTCATAGAAGCGCTTCGCCTCGGCAAAAGAGGCGAATGCGAAAATCACGTGCCGCTCATGCGCTTCGCCTTCCAGATTTTCATATTGTCCGGACCAGGCGACGATTTCCGGGCCAAATTCCCGCATCGCCTCGCCGGCGGCGCTGGCGTATTCCGCGTAGGCCGCGGCGTCCGATACGGTAACGTGAGCGATTAAATAACCTTTTGCCGTCATGATAAGTACCTTCGTTCGTTAACAGGGCTTTAAAAGCAGGGTGTAAAAGGAGTTTATTGAGTATTAAACTGCGCATAAACGGGTGAGATAAGAACACGCTGTTACCGGAATAGTGAACAATGAAGAATCTTGAGGCGCTGCTGGTCTTTGCCCGCGTGGCGGAAATGACGAGCTTTACCCGCGCGGCGGAAAGCCTGGGCATGCAGAAAGGGCGCGTATCGGCGGTGATACGCGAACTGGAGGCGGAGGTCGGCGCCACGCTGCTGCACCGCACCACGCGCAGCGTGCAGCTCACCGAGGATGGCCGCGCCTTTTATTTCCGCGCGCGGGATCTGCTGGCGGAGGCAGAAGAGTTGCAGTCGATGTTCGCGGATCAGGGCGCGCCGCTGCGTGGGCGGCTGCGCGTCGATATGCCCACCGTGCTGGCGCAGTCGGTGGTGATACCGGCCTTGCCGCAGCTGATGGCGGCGCATCCGGCGCTGGAGATTGAGCTTTCCAGCACCGATCGCCGCGTCGACCTGGTGCAGGAAGGGTTTGACTGCGTGATCCGTCTTGGCCCCGTTGCGGATGAGACGCTGATTGCCCGGCCGTTAGGCAAGCTGCGCATGATCAATGCCGCAAGCCCGGCCTATCTTGCCCGTTACGGCACGCCACGCACCCTCAAGGATCTGGTTACTCAGGAGCACCGTATGGTGCACTACGTGAGAAATTTCGGCGCGAAACCCGACGGATGGGAATATCCGTCGGGCGACGGCTACAAAACGCTGATGCTGCCGGGCATGATGAAGGTGAACAGCGTTCAGACTTATCACGAGGCCGGGCTGGCGGGGATGGGACTCATCCAGGCGGGCTACTCCGCGCTGGCGCCGCATCTCGCCGCCGGCGCGCTGGTGGAGGTGCTGCCCGATCTGCGTCCCGCGCCGCTTAACGCCTTTTTCGTGGTGGCGCACCGCCGTAGCCTGTCGCAACGCGTCAGGGCCTTTATGCACTGGACGGAGGCGCTGCTCAAACCCTATTTTGACTGAGGGGTCTCCAGCGGACGCAGACCGTTCCGGCTCTCTTCAGGTTCGGCGATGCGTTTGACCTCGCCCACCAGCAGGATATAGGAGAGCGCGCCGATTAAGGCCACCGCCGCGATATAGATCAGGGCCGGGCCAAAGCCGTAATCCTGCGCCAGATAGCCGATCACCAGCGGAACGGTAATGCCGCCCAGCCCGCCGACGAAATTGAACACGCCGCCGGTCAGGCCAATCAGCCGCATCGGCGCCAGCGACGACACCAGCGACCAGGTGATCGACGCGAAGCCGTTGCCGAAAAAGGCCACCGCCATCAGCGTCATAATCCAGACCGGATCGTCGGTGTAGTTGGCGCCCATAATGCAGGTGGAGATCAGCAGTCCGCAGATAATCGGCGTTTTACGCGCTGCGCCGAGGGAATAGCCTTTCTTCACCAGTCTGTCCGCCAGCCAGCCGGAGAGCAGCACGCCAACAAAAGCGGCGAGGAAGGGCACCGTGGTCATAAAGCCCGCTTTCAGCGCGGCGATGCCTTTTTCCTGAGTCAGATAATTTGGGAACCAGGTCAGGAAAAACCACAGCGTCGAGGTCACGGCGAACTGTCCCAGATAGACGCCCAGCAGTTTGCGATGAAACACCAGCTTCCAGTCGGCTTTGCTCAGCGGCTGACGCGCTTCTCGGGTGGCGGGCGCATCGCCGTCAACCAGACCGCCGCCGCGCTGAATATAGTCGAGCTCCGCCTTGCCGATACCTTTGGTAAGACGCGGCGGCTGGTAAACCCTGAACCAGACCAGCGACCAGATAATGCCGATACCGCCGGTGACGATAAAGACCCAGTGCCAGCTCAGCAGCTCCTGAATCCAGATTAACAGCGGCGTCAGAAAGGCCAGGCCGACAAACTGCCCGGATGTGAAGAAACCCACCGCGGAGGCGCGCTCCTGTTCCGGGAACCAGCTGGTGACCATGCGGTTATTGGTGGGAAAGGCGGGCGCTTCGAAGATGCCGGTCACGGCGCGCAGGGCGATCAGCGATATCAGCCCGGTGGCGAAGCCCTGCAGCAGGGTCGCCACCGACCAGCCCAGAATGGCGATAAAATAGGTCAGCCGCGAGCCAATACGATCGAGAAACCAGCCGCCGGGGATCTGGCACAGGGTATAAAGCCAGGCGAATGCGGAGAAGACATAGCCCATCTCTGCTTTAGTGATGCCGAACTCCTGCTGAATATGCGCGGAAGCCACGGCCAGATTAGCCCGGTCGACGTAACAGATCACGACGGTAATAAAGATCATCAACAGCGTGAGATAACGACGTCGCCCTGGTTTTGCATTATTTACGGAAATATCCATCGCAATCTGTCTCCAGATTTTGGGCATGGCGAAGCCGTTCACCATGCCCTGTTATTTACAGAGGGTGTGTTTTCTATTTATGTATTGTCAGATAATCCGCGGCGAGCGGAGCCGGGCTAAATAATGCGGTTTACCACTCCGCGACGGAGCCGTCCGCATGGCGCCACAGCGGATTACGCCAGTCTGGCGCGTTTTTGCTGCGTTCGATCACCTGCTCCTCGTCAATTTCCACGCCGAGTCCCGGTTTCATTAAGGGTTTAAAGAAGCCGCCTTCCATGCTGAAGTCCGCTTTGTTTTTCACAAAGTCGAGCAGCTCCGCGCCCTGGTTGTAATGAATCCCCATGCTCTGCTCCTGGAAAACCGCGTTGCGCGAGACGAAATCGACGTGCAGACAGGCGGCGAGGGCGATCGGGCCGAGCGGGCAGTGCGGCGCGAAGGCGACGTCGTAGGCTTCCGCCATGGCGGCGATTTTAACGCACTCGGTGATGCCGCCGGCATGGGAGAGATCGGGCTGCAGAATCGCCAGTCCGCCCGCCTCGAGCACGCGTTTGAACTCAAAACGTGAGAACATGCGTTCGCCCGCCGCGATAGGAATAGCGGTTTGCGCCGCCAGCCTCGGGTAATATTCCGCCTGCTCCGCCAGAACCGGCTCCTCGATAAACAGCGGGCGGTAGGGCTCAAGCTCTTTGATCAACACCTTCGCCATCGGCGCGCTCACGCGGCCGTGAAAGTCGAGGCCGAACTCAATCTTATCGCCGAACGCATCGCGAATTTGCGCGACGGTATTCACCGCGGCGTCGACTTTACGCGAGTCGTCGATAATGCCCAGCTCTTCGCAGCCGTTGAGCTTGAAGGTGTCGAAGCCGATTTCGCGTAACGTATGGATGCCGGCGATTACGTCCGCCGGTCGATCGCCGCCCACCCAGCTATAGGCTTTGATTTTATCCCGCACCAGGCCGCCCATCAGTTGCCATACCGGGGCGCCCAGCACCTTGCCTTTGATATCCCACAGCGCCTGATCGATGCCGGCGATGGCGCTCATCATGATCGGGCCGCCGCGGTAAAAACCGGCGCGGTACATCACCTGCCACAGATCGTTGATGCGCGCCGGATCCTGACCAATCAGGTAGTCGCCGAGTTCATGTACGGCGGCTTCGACGGTGCGCGCGCGTCCCTCGATAACGGGTTCTCCCCAGCCGACAACGCCTTCGTCGGTTTCGATTTTAAGAAACATCCAGCGCGGGGGTAAACGGTATGTGGTGAGCCGGGTTATTTTCATTTCACTGCCTCTCTGTATGCCTGAACAAATGCGGCCGCCTGCTGCGCGGTTCGCTCCACGGGCTGACCGGCGCGATAGAGATCGCTGCCGAGCCCGGCGCCTGCGCAGCCCGCCTCAAGCCACTGCGCCAGGTTTTCTGGCGTAACGCCGCCCACGGCCAGCACCGGCACGTCGTCGGGCAGCACCGCTTTTAGCGCCTTGATGTAGCCCGGGCCGAACGCGGAGGAGGGGAATATTTTTAACGCCTGCGCGCCGGCCTCCAGCGCGTTAAAGGCTTCGCTGGCCGTCGCGCAGCCGGGACAGACGATCATGCCGAGGCTCACGGCGTGGCGGATCAGCGCCGGCTGAATATTCGGCGTCACGATAAGCCTACTGCCCATCTCCGCCAGCCTGTCCACCTGTTCGATTTTCAACACCGTTCCGGCGCCTATCAACGCCCTGTCGCCGTAAGCCTCGAGGATCAGCGGGATGCTGAGCTCCCACTGCGGCGAATTGAGCGGAATTTCCACCGCATCGAAACCGGCGTCGATAACCGCGCCGACATGCGCCACGGCCTCGTCGGGCGTGACCCCGCGCAGAATCGCGATCAGGGGAAGTTCAGTTTGCCATTGCATTAACGATGCTCCTTATGCCTGCCTGAAAGGCGGTATCGCCGGCTATTACGCTGGCCTGCTGGCCAACGGCGGCCAGCGCCTGGTGATAACGGCGGGTCAGCGATTCTCCGCCGACGAGGGCGATCGGCTGATGGCCAAAGCGTTCGCGCATCGTGGCGACCTCCGCACCAATCAGCAGACCGGATAAAAATTCGCTGACCTCTTCAGGGGCCAGGCTGCCGAGGATATGCGCGGCGCGGATCTCGAAGATCTGCGCCAGCAGCGCCGGCGTCGCAATTCCGCGCGCCAGCCCGGCGTCAAACGCTGTTTGCGACGGCTGCTGCTCAGGCAAACCGGCGCCAATGAGCGAGTGGCGCAGCAGCAGAGCGTGAAGTTCGCCGGTCATCACGGTGTGAAAGTCGCAGATACGTTCGTTGTCGACCTGCACCCATTTGCAGTGCGTGCCCGGCATCACGTAAAGAGGCGAGGGCGCCAGCGCGTGCGCGCCGAGCAGCTGCGTTTCTTCGCCGCGCATCACGTTATGGTGATCCTCATGGCTGACGCACAAACCGGGCACGATCCAGACGTTGTGGTCGACCGGCGTCAGCTGCTCGCCGATCGCTGATAAGCGGGCGGGCAGCGGCAGATAGGGCACGCTTTTCCAGCCCACGTTGCTGCCTACCATGCCGGCCATCACTACCGGCGTCGCGCCGTCGCGCCATCCCTGCGTGACCTCGTCTAATACCGCCTGCGGGCGCTTTCCGTTCAGCCGGGTAACGCCCGCTTCTGACTCTCTGCTTTCCTGACAGCGTTCGTTGTCGAAAAGCCAGGCGCGCAAATTGGTGGAGCCCCAGTCAACGGCGATATAGCGAGATCTCATGTGATGTCCTTTAACCTGTGTGTCGAGCTGGCGATCATGGTGTACGCCGCCTGCTCTGCCGCATCGCCGTTCTGCAACCGTATGGCGTCGAACAGCGCTTTATGTTCGCTTAGCGTTTTCGGCATATTGGCCTCGTCGCCCTGCCAGGTGCGCTCGAAGACGGCGCGCTGGAGGGAGCTTATCGCCACGCTAAGCTGTTCCAGCACCGGGTTGTGTACCGCGCGCAGCACCGCTTCGTGATAGCGAATGTCCGCTTCGTTAAAGGCGTCCCGGTCCTGGTTGTTGGCGATCATGTCGTTGAGCGCCGCTTCAATCTGCGCCAGATCCTGCGACGTCGCGCGCTCCGCCGCCCAGCGGGCAATGGCTGGCTCCACCAGATTGCGCACTTCGCTCATGGCCGCGATCAGGCGCGGATCGTCGTCGTTTTGCAGCACCCACTGCAGTACGTCCGAGTCGAGGTAGTTCCACTGATTGCGCGGCGTGACGAAGGCGCCGTAGTAACGCTTTATTTCAATAAGCCGCTTCGCCGTCAGCGAACGGAACACCTCGCGGATGATATTGCGTGAGGTGGCGAACTCGTCGCACAGCTCCGTCTCGGCCGGCAGCGGCGCGCCGGGCAGATATTTGCCGCTGACGATCTGCTGGCCCAGCGTAATCACGATGCGGTCGGTTTTGTTGAGGGTCATAGAAGCTCCTTGTACCTGCCTGTTTGCTTCTACTTTACCCCGAGCGCTCAGTTTTGCCTCATGTTTGAAGTACAACGCAGACGTAAGCAGCTATCAGTATGGCGGCATTGTAGTACGATAAATTATATTTGTACTACAATGTGGATCACAAAACCGCCATATCGATAGTGCAGTTTGTTGCCAGCGCGTTGCGCAAAATGTGATCAACAGTAGAGAAAGATGCTTTGTAATCGATTACTTTGCTAGCAGACATTAATTGTAATCGATTACTTTTCTCTGCGAGGCTGCTATGGTTTCTTATACGCAAAGTAATGATCACGCCGTAGCGGCGCAGCGCATGCTGGTGCCGCGGCTGTCGCTGATGATGTTTTTGCAGTTCTTTATTTGGGGCAGCTGGTCGGTAACGCTCGGGCTGGTGATGACGCAGCACAATATGTCGCTGCTGATTGGCGATGCCTTCTCCGCCGGGCCGATTGCGTCGATACTGTCGCCCTTTGTGCTGGGCATGCTGGTGGATCGCTTCTTTCCGTCGCAGAAGGTGCTGGCGGTGATGCATCTGGCCGGCGCGGTGATCCTTTGGTTTGTGCCGCAGGCGGTGGTGGCAGAAAACGGCGGTCTGCTGATCGCCTTACTGTTCGGCTACACCCTGTGCTACATGCCTACGCTGGCGCTTACCAACAATATCGCCTTTCACAGCCTGGCGAGTAGCGAGAAAAGTTTCCCGGTAGTGCGGGTATTCGGCACTATCGGCTGGATCGTGGCGGGGATTTTTATCGGCGTTGTCGGCATCGCCTCCAGCGTCGCCATCTTTACGCTGGCGGCCATTAGCTCGGTCGCGCTGGCGATCTACAGCCTGACGCTGCCGCACACGCCTGCGCCGGCGAAAGGCGCGCCTTTCCACCTGCGCGATCTCTTCTGCGCCGACGCCTTCGCGCTGTTGAAAATTCGCCACTTTTTTATCTTTTCGCTCTGTGCCACCCTGATCTCTGTTCCGCTTGGCACCTATTACGCCTTTACCGCCTCCTGGCTGGCCGACGCCGGGGTGAAAAACGTCAGTACCCTGATGTCGTTTGGTCAGATGTCGGAAATCTTTTTTATGCTGGTAATCCCGCTGCTGTTTCGTCGCCTTGGCGTGAAAATCATGCTGCTAGTGGGCATGGCCGCCTGGTTTGTGCGCTATGCGCTGTTCGCCATGGGCATGGGTGAAGAGGGGCGCGCCCTGATCTGGCTGGGCATCTTGCTGCACGGCGTCTGTTACGACTTTTTCTTTGTGGTCGGCTTCATCTATACCGATCGCATCGCGGGCGAGAAAGTAAAGGGTCAGGCGCAGAGCATGATCGTGATGTTTACCTACGGCATCGGCATGCTGCTGGGGTCGCAAATCTCCGGCGCGCTCTATAACCATCTGGTAGCCGGCCAGGTTTCCGCCGCCAGCTGGGCGCTGTTCTGGTGGATCCCGGCGATTGCCGCCGCGGCGATCGCCGTGCTGTTTCTGTTCACGTTCAAGTATCGCGACTAAGCGGTTTTACGGGAGGTAGTTTTTGAAAACGTTGAAAGGTCCGGGCATTTTTCTTTCGCAGTTTATCGGGCAGCAGGCGCCGTTTAATTCGCTGGAGGGGCTGGCGCAGTGGGCGGCGTCGCTTGGCTATAAAGCCCTGCAGATCCCCTGCAACCATCCTGGGATATTCGATCTGCCGCGGGCCGCCAGCAGCCAGACCTACTGCGACGAGGTGCGTGGATTGCTGCAGGAGAAGGGGCTATGCATCAGCGAACTCTCAACGCATCTGGAAGGACAGCTGGTCGCGGTGCATCCGGCGCACGACGCCGCCTTCGACAACTTCGCGCCGGCAAGCGTGCGCGGCAGGCGCGAGGCGCGCACCGCCTGGGCGACAGAGCAGGTAACGCTGGCGGCAGCCGCTTCGCAAAACCTCGGGCTGCGCGCCCATGCGACCTTTTCCGGTTCGCTTGCCTGGCCCTATATCTATCCCTGGCCGCCACACAATCCGCAGCTGTTCGAAGAGGCGTTCGCCGAGCTGGTGCGCCGCTGGCAGCCGCTGCTCGACATCTACGATCGCCACGGCATCGACCTCTGCTATGAGCTGCATCCCGGCGAAGATCTGCATGATGGCGTGACCTTTGAGCGCTTCCTGGAGAGGGTTGATCACCATCCGCGCTGCAATATTCTCTTTGATCCCAGCCATCTGCACCTTCAGCATATCGATTACCTGCAGTTTATTGACATCTATCACGCGCGCATCAAAGCCTTTCACGTTAAAGATGCCGAGTTTGTGCCGAACGGCCGCAGCGGCGTCTACGGCGGCTATCAGAGATGGATCGACCGCGCCGGACGCTTTCGTTCGCCGGGCGATGGCCAGATCGACTTCAAGGGCATTTTCAGCCGGCTGGCGCAGTACAACTATGATGGCTGGGCGGTGCTGGAGTGGGAGTGCTGCCTGAAAGAGGCGGAGACCGGCGCGCGCGAGGGCGCAGAGTTTATTCGCCGCCACATTATTCCGGTGGCGGAGCATGCCTTTGACGACTTCGCCGCCCGGCAGAGCAGCGCCAGCGTGCGCGCCGCGCTTGGGCTACCTGAGTGATACTGGCCTGACCGGCAGCAGCGGCAGTGGGGTTGCGCCTGGTTCACCGGCGTGGGTAGACGCGCCTTGCCGCTGCGCGACAGCGGCCGATTTGGACTAACGTCTTGTCTCGCGGGGGATTATGATAGCCAGCAGACCAGAAACTGACCCAGGAAGTCATCCCACCATGTCCATTCAAAAAATCGCGAAGCTGGCCGGCGTCTCCGTTGCCACGGTCTCTCGCGTCATTAACAACAGCGACAGCGTCAAGGAAATCAACCGGGATAAGGTGCTAAAGGCGATAGAAGCCAGCAACTATCAACCTAATCTGCTGGCTCGGCAGCTTCGCACCGCGCGCAGCTCAATGGTGCTGGTGCTGGTTTCCGATATTTCTAACCCGTTTTGCGCGGAAATCGTCAAGGGGATAGAAGCGCAGGCAGAGCAGAACGGCTATCGTATTTTGCTGTGCAACTCCGGCGCCGATATTAATCGCTCACGCTCCAGCCTGCAGCTGCTGGCGGGGAAAATGGTGGAGGGCGTGATTACCATGGACGCCTTCACCCGGCTGCCGGAGCTGACGCAGCTTATCGGCGATATGCCCTGGGTGCAGTGTGCGGAGTATGCTGACGCCGGCGATATCTCCTGCGTAGGGATCAACGATACCGACGCGGCGCGCCAGCTGGTCGCCCATCTGGCCGACGGCGGCCGTCGTCATATCGCCCTGATTAACCACGATCTCAGCTACAAATATGCCCAGCTGCGCCAGCAGGGCTATCAGCAGGAGCTGGAGAGCCGTGGTTTGAGCTGGCAGGCGATCGGCTACGCCAGCGATCTGAGCTTTAGCGCCGGCAAACAGGCAATGCAGGCGCTGCTGAGGCGCGACTCCCGGCCCGATGCGGTGTTTGCCGTATCAGATACGCTGGCGGCCGGGGCGATGTCCGCCATCGAGTCCGCGGGTCTGCGCATTCCGCAGGATATCGCCGTGGCCGGTTTTGACGGCACCGAACTCGCTGAAATCGTTTCGCCGGCGCTCACCACCGTCGCTCAGCCGTCGCGCGAGATTGGCCGCACGGCCTTTGACCTGCTGCTGAAGAAAATAGCCGATCCGCAGGCGCCCACGGAACGGGTGATGATGGCGTGGCGGCTGATTTCGCGCGCCAGCGCCTGAGGCAAAACCGTGCGCCGGATATGTTAATTCATTAATGGCGTATTAATGCTTTACACATCAGGCGGGCGATATTCTCTCATGCGAACCTTTTTATTGATAAAAGTCAGCTTTTAGTCAGGTCTGAAAATATCAGCGCATGCTGTTTAAGGCGGGTTTAATTTTTACGCGCCAGGATTGCAGGCGAAATTAACACTTTTTGATTCTGATTAACAAAAGGAGCAAGTCATGCTTATTAAAAAGGCAGCGGTAACGTTAATGTTGCTGGCGGCAGCGTCAACGCTTTCAGCCTGTGCGGGACGCTATATTATTTCCACGAATGACGGACATATGATTAATGCAAAAGGTAAGCCCGTCATTGATAAAGAAACAGGTATGATCTCTTATGAAGATGCCAGCGGTAATATGCACCAGCTACAGAAGCATGATGTAAAAGAGATCGTAGAAGAATAATGCCGACGCGACTTTACAGCGCCGCGCCTTAAACCCTCTCGCAAGAGAGTCCTTCCAAACGTCAGCGAATAACGTTGCGTTTTGCGGCAGCAGGCTCAGGTTTTATATTGAATCAGGTTGAAAGTAGTAATGAAAAAAATGATTTTGCTAATATTGCCTCTCTTTCTGACAAGCTGCGCTGAATATAAATGGGTAAAGCAGGGGGCAAGCGACCGCGATGAGACGGTGGTTGAAACCGCCTGCGAGGCCCAGGCGCTGCGCGACCTGCCGCCGGATAACGTCGTGAGCGGCAAGTCGGTATCCCATGATAAAAAACATGACGAATCTGACGTTAGCTATACCGTAAGCGATTCGAATCTTTATCAAAGAGAGATTTTAGTTAAAGACTGTATGTATAAACGAGGCTGGAGCCAGGTCGAGGTTCAGCACTGATTAATCGCCATCCCGATGCCTGCCGTGGCGCGCAGTTCAGGCATGGCGGCCTGAATGTCTCTTTATCATCCTGCAGGGACAGGCGAGCGCCAGCGCCTCTCAGCGGCTGATTTTTTCTGAAAACCGGAGGTAATTACGTGTCTAAAACCGCTAAAGCGATGCTTCTCTCTGCCGCTATGCTCGTCACCGGCAGCGTCATCGCATCGCAAAGTACGCCTGATATTACCGTTTTCGCTTCGAAGGATGCGCAGGGCAGCGTCTGGAACAGCGTGACGGACAAAGCGCAGTATCAGGTCTCCTACAAAGTAACGATCAATAACAATGGGAAAGAGGCGTTTACGCCAGGCAAAAATAATAAGATGTGCCTGTTTCTGTTCGACAGTCAGGGACATCAGCTGATGAGCAACGGTATTCAGCTGGAGCTGCTTTCGCCTTATAAAGGAGGGGAGTCGCGTTACGGCACCGTGATATTTACCAGCGATAACGCTGCGCTGTTTGATCTGCCTTTTGTGAAGCTTGCTATGGGCGAAAAATGCGCTACTGCAGACGCGAATCCCTTAAGGCACGAGCGCTAAAAAGCCTGTAAGGTTGGCAGGTCCTTAAGGGTAAAAAAAATCCCGCTTCGTGAGTCGTTGGCGACCGGTAGGTTGAAGCGGGATAGCCATAATGGCTGACACCAGGGAAATGCATAACACATACTCCTTACAGATTAATCTAATAATTTTATTTCGCTAAATAATTATGTGGCGATAGCTACTGGTGTTGATCTAAATCAAAATCAAACCCAGGCCTAAATAGTTATCAAACGGAATATTGTTTATTTAATGCGTTTATTTATTATTCGTATTGGCTCTGTAATATTATCGCCAGCTCTCTCAGGCGGGGCGAGCAGTAAAATATCGGTCTTGATCAAAAATCAGAGGGAATAGAATGTTTAAGCAATTGATCGCGGGTCTGACAATAATGCTGGGATGTACCGCAGTGTCGGGCTGCGTAATGGCTGACGGAGGCGGGCATCGCCACTATGCACCCGCCTCTGATAAACATCATCGCAGCGCGCCCAGCGCTTCGCACCATATGGGGCCGCCGCCCGCGCCAGACAGCGCTTTTCAACATATGGGCCCGCCGCCCGCGCCAGGTAGCGCTGCTCAGCATATGGGCCCGCCGCCCGCGAATGGCATTCACCGGCGGTAAGCCACAGGCCCGCTCGCGCGGGCTGTGGGTTTCTGCTTAACCCGGCCCCTCGCTGCCCGCCGCCAGCAGGGGCACCAGCACATCGCTGATGGGCGTCGCGATACCGTGCGCGCGGCCGTAACGCTGTATCACGCCGTTGCGGATCTCCCACTCCAGCGGGCGATTCGCCTGCCGGTCGGCAAGTATCGAGGTGCCTAAATCCGCTGGCGCCTGCTGAAACACATCAAGGATCTCCTGCGGCACTTTATCGCTCAGGACCGCGCCCTGCGCCCGCGCGACGCTCAGGCACTCGCGCAGGTAGTCCAGCGCCAGCGCGGTGATATCGGCGCGCGCAAACATGCCGGCGCGACGGTTAGCCAGCACCATCAGACCCGCTACTGCGTTCTGCAGCAGCTTGCGCCAGGCGATCGAGACAAAGTCCGCTGTGAGCGCCACCGCGCAGCGCGTGCCGCTCAGCGCCTCCACCACCCGCCGAGCCTCCGGCCGATCCGGTAGCGTCAGGCGCGGCGCGGCGCGCAACCAGACCGAGGCATCCGGCTCGCGCTGCGCCGGAAACCAGACCACCGCAGGCAGCACGGCGGCGCCATTTACCCAGGGTTCCAGCTGCGTCTGCTGCTCCACGCCGTTTTGCAGCGCGCATACCACGCTGTTTTTGTCGCACAGTCTCGCCAGCCAGTCGGCGCAGTCGGCGACCTGGGTGGTTTTCACCGCCACGAAGAGCAGATCGACCGGGCGCTCGATAGCGGCCGGATCGGTCATGACGGGGCCGGGCACCCTGATTTCGCCCTGATCGTGACGCAGGATAAGCTGCGGATGCGCGGTGCGCCCGCACAAACGCGGCGTGCGGCCCGCTTCATGCAGCGCGGCGGCGATGGTGGTGCCAATCGCGCCCGGACCCAGCAGCGCAGTGGTAAAGCGATCTGACATGGTAAGCTCTCCTGACTGGATTAATTCATCATAAAGGTGCCCGCGGCAATCACCGCGCACGCCAGCATTTTCCCGATCGTTAAGGTTTCGCCAAGGAACAGATAGCCCAGCACGGCGGCAAACAGCACGCTGGTCTCACGCAGCGCGGAAACCGCACCCATCGGCGCAGAGGCCATGGCCTCAATAATAATGCCGTAGGCCAGCAGCGACACCAGCCCGCCCGCCGCCGCGACCGGCAGGCCCGGACGCCAGCGCAGCAGGCTTTTCGCATCGCGCAGCGCGATATAGAGTGCCGGCATCAGCGCGCCCCAGCAGGCGCTCATCCACAGCGTATAGGAGAGCGCGCTGCCGGAGAGGCGCACGCCGATACCGTCCACCACGCTATAGGCGGCAATAAACGCGCCGGTCGCCAGCGGATAGCGCAGATTGGGCATCCGCCCTTTGCCGCCGCTGATTGCCAGCAGCAGGATGCCGCCGGAAATCAGCGCGATGCCGGCCAGCGTGCGCAGCTCGATCTTCTCCCCGGCGAAGATGGCCGCCGCGCAAGTCACCATCAGCGGCGACGAGCCGCGCGCAATCGGGTAGCTCTGCCCCAGATCGCCGCTGCGGTAGCTGCGCACCAGACAGAGGTTGTAGCCGACATGCAGCAGCGCCGATAGCAGCGCCCAAGGCCAGCTGGCGCGCGCCGGCATCGGCATGAAGGGCGCGATAAGCACGCAAACCGCGGCGATGGCCACGCACATGATGCTCATCGACCAGAGCCGATCGTCGCCGCCGCGCAACAGGGCGTTCCAGCCCGCATGCAGCAGGGCAGCAAATAAGGTCAGTAAAATAAGATAGCTGGGCATGGGGTGATGCTATCAGCCCATGCCCGAATGAAAAGCGAAGTCTCGTCATTGCAGTATGAACATTGACTCATACCTCAGGCATAGCTACGTTGCGCCTCGCGGGATTGCGCCAGCAGCCAGCGGCGAAAGATCACGATATGCGGCTCGGCTTCAATTCCTTTCGGGCAGACGAAGTAATAGGCGGCGGGCGAGGGGAAAGGGATAGCGAACAGCCGCACCAGCGAGCCTTCCGCCAGCTCTTTTTCAACGTGTCCGCTGCGCGCCAGCGCGATGCCCTGGCCCAGCAGCGCGGCCTCAATTGTCATATTGGTGTCGGCGAAGCGCACGCTCTCGTGCAGCACATCGATCGGGATGTCATTCAGTCTGAACCAGACGTCCCATTTCGGCACCAGATCGGCGCCGTCGCGCGTTAGCAGCGGGTAGCGCAGCAGCTCGGCTGGCTCTTCCGGAACGCCGAAGCGCTGTAGCAGCGCCGGACTGGCGACCGGAAAGAGCTGCTCGCGGAACATAAACTCCGTGTGCAGCGCCGGGTAATCTCCCTGACCGAAGCGAATGGCCACGTCTGAATCGGTGCTGGCGAAGTTAATGGCGCTGTCGGTGCTTTCCAGCGTTACCAGAATCTCCGGGTGCAGGCGCGCTAAATCGGGCAGGCGCGGCAGCAGCCACTTCAGGGCGAATGAGTAGGTGGTGCTGACGCGCAGTCGCACGCGCCCCTTTTGCTCGCGCAGATCGGCAAGCGTGGTATCCAGCTTGCTGAAAAACTCGCGCACCAGGGGCGCGAGGGCGGCGCCTGCGGGCGTCAGGCTCAGCGTTTTACCGCGCTGAAAGAGCTGCACGCCCCAAACTGCTTCCAGGTGCTTCAGCTGGTGGCTGACCGCGCTTTGCGTTACGCACAGCTCTGCGGCGGCCGAGGTAAAGGTGGTGTGGCGCGTCGCGACTTCAAACGCGCGCAGCGTCGCGGTAGGGGGCAAATCACGCATCGTCTATTCCTGTTTATGAGCGACTACTCATGACACCTTAAGGCGAACGCCGCTGAAAAGACAGCGCGACGGCATTGTCGCCGTAAAGAGCTTTTCGTCATTAAACTGAAATAACCAGAAACATCCAGAAACCCCCGGGTTGCACCTCTGACTCCCACCGGCGAAACCGCCGTTAACCCTATTTTTCTCCGCAACCTGCCGTTTAATAAGCCATATCTGTTGATAAATTCAGCGAGATCTGACCAGTTGTCGGTGACGCAGCCTTGTCAGGGGTAACGCTATAACATAAGTTCCTTTACATATTAACAACCTTTTTAACATGCAGGTTGCGCCTGAGCTGAGTCGGGTTACACCTGCGCGATCATCCATCCGACGAGGTTAAGGTTATGACGCAACAAGAAAGCAGCATGGCGGTGTTACGAAAGAATAAGCGGGTGCTCATTGCAAGTCTGACGGGTAGCGCCATCGAATGGTTCGACTATTTTCTCTATGGCACCGCCGCCGCGCTGGTGTTTAACAAAGTCTTTTTTCCAATGGTCGACCCGGTTATCGGCCTGATACTCGCCTATCTCTCTTTCTCGCTGACCTTTTTTATTCGACCCATCGGCGGCGTTATTTTCGCCCAAATCGGCGACCGTATTGGACGCAAGAAAACGCTGGTGCTGACCCTGTCGCTGATGGGCGGCGCAACGGTGCTTATCGGGCTGTTGCCTACCTATGAAATGATCGGCCTCTGGGCGCCCGCGCTGCTGATCCTGATGCGCGTGATCCAGGGTATCGGCATCGGCGGCGAGTGGGGCGGCGCGCTGCTGCTCGCCTATGAATATGCGCCAGAAAAGCGCAAAGGCTTTTTCGGCAGTATTCCGCAGGCGGGCGTGACCATCGGCATGCTGATGGCGACCTTTACCGTGTCGCTGATGACGCTGCTGAGCGATGAGGCGTTTCTCTCCTGGGGCTGGCGCATTCCGTTTCTGCTGAGCGCCGTGCTGGTGCTGCTGGGATTATGGATACGTAAGGGTATCGATGAAACGCCAGAGTTTAAAAAGGTTAAACAGGCAGGGCAGCTGGCTAAAACGCCGCTGCGCGACACCCTGACGCACCACTGGCGCGAAGTCTTGATCGCGGCCGGGTTGAAAGTGGTGGAAACCGCGCCGTTTTATATTTTCTCTACCTTTGTCGTCAGCTACGCCACTACCACGCTTAGCTATCAAAAATCGCAGGCGCTGGAAGCGGTCACGCTGGCGGCGCTGGTTGCCACCATCATGATCCCCCTGATGGGGCTGCTCTCCGACAAGATTGGCCGCCAGCGAATGTATGCGATCGGCGTTTTCGCGCTGGGCCTGTTTATTCTGCCCTGGTTTTGGCTGCTCGATACCGGCGAGACATGGGGCATCGTTCTGGCCACGCTGATCGCCTTTGGCATTCTCTGGGCGCCGATTACCGCCGTGCTCGGCACGATTTGTTCTGAAATTTTCAGCGCTAACGTGCGCTATACCGGCATTACGCTGGGCTATCAGCTGGGCGCAGCGCTGGCAGGCGGTACGGCGCCGCTTATCGCCACCGGGCTGCTGGCGAAATATGACGGCGACTGGACGCCGGTTGCCTGCTATTTGATGGTTACCGTCGCTATTTCGCTGGTGGCGATTTTCTGCGCCAGCCGGATTAAGCGCGAGACAGCAGCGCAGGCGCAGGCGCAGGCGCAGAAGCTCTGAGTCCACCACTGCCCGTCCTCTGACGATCGACGTCCCGGCCGCCCGTCAGAGGACGGGCCGTCGATCGCGAGCCGCGCTTTCAGGCGCGCCAGCGTCGCCAGCGCGGGCAAAATTCGCTACTATCCGCGCTCATCTCTCAACGGACCGCCTGATGTCAGCTATTGTCGATACCTTTATCGCCCCGCCGTGTCTGGAACAGATAGAAACGCTCTATCAGGATGACCATCTGGTGCTGATCAACAAACCCGCCGGGCTGCTCAGCCTCTCGGGGAAAAATCCGCTTAACCTCGATTCGGTGCACTACCGGCTGGCGGCGCGTTTTCCCGGCTGCACCCTGGTGCATCGGCTTGATTTCGGCACCTCAGGGCTCATGGTGATTGCGCGCAACAAAGCCGTTAACGCCGCGCTCTGCCAGCAGTTCAGCCAGCGCACAGTGAGCAAGGGCTACAGCGCGCTGCTGTGCGGACATGTGCCGGAGGATGAGGGGATAATCGAGGCGGCGATCGCCAAAGATCCGGCGCGCTTCCCGCTGATGGCGATTTGCGCCGCAAGCGGCAAGCCCGCGCGATCTCGCTATCGTGTCGTTGAGCGCTTTTATCAGGCGGGGGAAGGCGGTGTGGCGCTGCCGTTAACGCGCGTCGCGCTGACGCCAGAGACCGGGCGCACCCATCAGCTGCGCATTCACTGCCAGCTGATGGGGCATGCTATTTTGGGCTGCGATCTTTATGGCGGGCGTCTGCTGCCGGGAGCCGACCGCGCGCCGCGGCTGATGCTGCACGCCAGCGAGCTGTATTTTACCCATCCGGTGAGCGGAGAGCGGATAGCCGCGCGCCATGCCAGCCCGTTTTAACCGCGTTTCAGCGGAGGTTTGCCTCGACAGCGCGCGTTGGGGCGGGCATTACCACATCAGATCGTCAGGCACCTTAAAGTCGGCGTAGGGATCGTCTTCATCCTGCTCTTCCTGACTGAGCGCGCTGTTTAATACGATGCTGTTGGCGTCGCGCTGCGCGATCTTATCGGCGACGCTGGCGGGGATAATGGCGTACTCGCTTTCGCCGTTCTCCGCTGCCAGGCGCGCAATGGCGAGTCGGCCGCTAATCAGCTGCGCCTGGGTCGCCTTATCTACCTCGATTTTTTTGATCAGATTGTTGTCGGTGAAGTTAAAGCCAATATTGCCGCGTGAAATGTCGATGCGGTTCATCTCAATCAACTGCTTGATCTGCGCCTTATACTCGCGCGACAACACCGCCTGTTTTTGCTGTTCGTTAAGCAGCTTATCGCGCTCCTGCTGCGCCTTTTTATTCTCTTCCACCGCCTGTCGCGCCTCGCGCGCCTGAACGCGCGATTTTTTGGCGGTTCTCTGCACCTTGTCCATTTTCTTGCTGCTGACCAGACCAGCTTTGAGCATCTGCTCTTGTAAGGTAAGTTTCGTCATCGTAATTTCTAAGCCCGTTGAAAAATTTTTCTGATTATACCTGTAAATCGGGTGGCCGCCGAGGGCCGCTCGCCCGATCCCGCACCGCGCGCGCCAGCCTGCCGCTGCGTTACCGGTAGCGCCAGGTCGCCTGTTCCCGCCGACACACCGCGATAAGCGTCTCCCGCAGCCAGCGGTGCAGCGGATCCGCCTGAAGTCGGGGATGCCAGATGGCGGCGATGCTAATGGCGGGCGTGACGACGGGCAGCTCAAAGGGGACCACGTCGCCTGCCGCCATGCCGGAGGCGACGACGTTGAGCGAGGAGAGCGTCACCAGACCGAGCATATCGGAGGCGCGCACCAGCGGGAGCGCGTTGGCAAAGGCGGGAACCACCACGCTGACGCGGCGCTGCCAACCCAGCGAGGCGAGCGCGACATCGACTGGGCCCCCCTGTTTATTGTGGCGCGAAACCACAACGTGTGGATAGCTGGCGTAGCGTTCCGCCGTCACGCCTGGCGCCTGCAATAGCGGGTGATCGCGGCGGCAGATGCCGACAAAGCGATCGCTGAAAAGCGTTCGCAGCTTCAGTTCAGGCGCATCCGTGCCGAGCACGCCGATCTCCAGGTCAATTTCACCGCTGCGCAAGGCGTGCGGCGCTTTGTCACGTTTGGCGACGAACACCAGCCGGATCAGCGGCGCGGTTTGCCGCAGCTCCGCCGTCAGCGCGGCGGCGGCGAGATCGACAAAGCTTTCATTGGCGCGAATAAGAAAGCTGCGCTCAATGCTGGCGAGGTTTAGCCGATCGGCTGGCGGCTGCAGGATCGCCTGCGCGCTGCGGGCGATATGGGCGACGCGGCCGGCCAGCTCTGCGGCGTAGGGCGTCGGCACCATCTGGCGGCCGGCCTGCACCAGCAGCGGGTCGCCGGTTGCCGCCCGCAGGCGGGTCAGGGCGCGGCTCATGGCGGAGACGCTGAGGCCCATCCGCCGCGCCGCGCCGGTCACGCTGCACTCGGTCAGCAGGGCATCCAGCGCGGTCAGCAGATTCAGATCGATATCAGGCATAGGGATAGGGTTGGTTGCGTGCGATGCAAACTATTGTTGCACGTAGCGCGTCTGGTGTAATGGTCTGCTGCCGATTAGGGTGGAGATCCCTGAATTGCCCGTGGAGATCGCCATGACCCTTAACAACGAAGAGACCTCGTCGCCCCATTTTTTACTGATCGGCGCCTCGCGCGGCATCGGACTGGCTATGGCCGAAGAGCTGCTCCGGCGCGGCTGGCAGGTCACCGCCACGATGCGCGCGGCCGCGCCGGCGCTGGCGAGCCTGGCGCTGCGCTATGGCCAGGCGCTAACCACCGAACAGCTGGATATCACGGATGAGGCGCAGCTGGCCGCTCTGCGTCATCGTCTGCGGCATCAGCGCTTCAGCGCGCTGTTCGTCAATGCCGGCACCACCAACCAGGACCAAAACCAGACCATCGCAGAGGTCAGCACCGAAGAGTTCGCGCATCTGATGATCACCAACGCGCTGGCGCCGCTGCGGGTGATTGAGGCGCTGCAGGATCGGGTGGATACGGACGGGCTGATCGGCGTGATGTCTTCCGGACAGGGAAGTATCGGCAACAATCACCAGGGCGGCAGAGAGGTTTATCGCGGCACCAAGGCCGCGCTGAATCAGTATATGCGCAGCTACGCCGCGCGGCAGGCGCGACTCGCGCCCGACCGCGCGCTACTGCTGCTGGCGCCAGGCTGGATCCGCACCGCGCTAGGCGGAGAGGAGGGTGCCTACAGCCTGGAGGAGACGATCCCCGATATCGTCAGCGTCATCGAAAGCCGGCGCGGTCAGCCCGGCCTGGCCTTCCTGGATCGCTTCGGGAAGAGCGTGCCCTGGTAATCCCTCGCATAATAAAAAACCTCGCCATGGCGAGGTTTTTTTAAGGGTAAGCGTTCTATCAGGCGAGTTTAAAGATCGCGGTCGAGCGGCTGAGCTGAGCGGCCTGATCTTCCAGCGACGCGGCGGCGGCGGCGGCCTGTTCCACCAGCGCGGCGTTTTGCTGGGTCACCTCATCCATCTGGGTGATGGCGATGCCGACGTGCTCGATGCCGTTAACCTGCTCGCCGGAGGCAGTGTAGATTTCCGACATAAGCGTCGAGACGTCGCCGATCGCCGTCACGATGCCGGTCATGGTTTTACCCGCCTGCGCCGCCAGGTCGGTGCCTTCCGCTATGCGATGGTTAGAGGCTTCGATCAGCGATTTAATCTCTTTCGCCGCCGTCGCGCTGCGCTGGGCGAGGGCGCGCACTTCGCTGGCTACCACGGCGAAACCGCGACCCTGTTCGCCGGCGCGAGCCGCTTCCACCGCGGCGTTGAGCGCCAGGATATTGGTCTGGAAGGCGATGCTTTCAATGGTGCCGATAATATCGACCACGCTCTTCGAGCTGTCGAAAATAGCGGCCATGGTAGTGACGACTTTATCCACCACGTCGCCGCCCTGCCGCGCGACCTGTGAAGCGTCGGACGCCAGGCTGCTGGCGTTTTGCGCGTTAGAGGCGTTTTGCCGGACGGTGGCGGTCAGCTGCTCCATGCTGGCTGAGGTCTCTTCCAGCGAGGCGGCCTGCTGCTCTGTTCGCGCAGAAAGATCGGTGTTGCCCAGCGCGACCTCTTTAGAGGCGTTGTCGATAGAGGAGGCGGCAGTCTGGATATCGAAAACCACCTTTTTGAGCTGCTCCTGCATGGCGGTAAAGGTGGCGATCAGAATACCGGTTTCATCTTTGGACCGCGCCACCAGCGTGGTGGAGAGATCGCCGGCGGCAATCGCCTTAGCCGCTTTTACCGCCTCTGCAAGTGGAAGCGTAATCGAGCGGGCAAGAACATAGCCTAAAGCGGAGGCGATGCCTAAGCCTAAAAGCGCGCCGATAAACAGCGTCAGCCGGGTCTGGGTTTCAATTGCATCGACAGAGTTCTGCCGTTCGCCGAGCAGACTTTTTTCGCCGTTGACGATCTCATCGATGGTTTTGCGCATCTGATCCATCTGCGGCTTGCCGGTGTTGGCTTCGAAGGCGGCATTGAACTCCATCTGCGACAGTGAACCGGCATTCAGCGCGCGGCGGTGCGCCAGCAGCTCAGCGACGAATTTATCCTGCCAGGCTTGTTCCTGACTGAGTAAATTATCCAGACGCTGCTGTTGAGCGGGGTTATCCGCAGTTAAGCCTTTGGTTTCCTGAAGAAGTTTAACAAATTCCTCTTTCCCTGCTTTCCAGGGATCGAGCATCTCCTCTTTGCCGTTAATCGCATAGCCGCGCAGGCCCGTTTCCATATTTACCAGGCTTTGGGTCAGGGCGCGGCTTTTATCAACGACGCGCCAGCTATGAATATTCCAGTCGTTGGTATTAACGATGCTGGAAAAATTGTTGTAGAAAGTTGCGGACAGAGCCAGCAATAAAACCACAACGGCGCCAAAGGCAAAAAAGAATTTTTTCTTGATAGGTAAATTTCTGAACATTTATTTCTCGTTCCACATACGTTAACAGAGCAGTTTGAAGAGCCGTAAAACCGATAAGTTATCGGCATGAATGGTGCCGACTTCAATTAAAATTCTGCAAGCATGAGCAACGAGAAATACACTCTTTCTTACTGGTTTGTTTTTTATTTTCAACTGGATAAGCAACGAAACGCATAAAAAAGCGGCGCGACTATCTATAAGCTGAGGCGCTAGCGCGGCGCAAGAGTGAAATGGGGATGTTTACCAGCCAGCAACAGCAGAAACTCATATTCTCCCTGGCTGAGCAATCCGGGTTTGGATGTGGCTTCCTTAAGCTGCCAGCCGCGCAGGCTCAGATCGAACCGTTCTGCGGCACGCTCCTGCGTCAGGCCGGCGGCGATGCGCAGAGAACGGACATCAGGCTGGACAATTACGCCTGGCTTAAAGGATTTATTCGTCATAATTTTCTCTCTTATGTCGCCAGCCCTGCTCCAGCAGGGCGTTGTTTGGCATACACAAAACAATCGATAAAGGATTAACAGACGTTAAGCATCGTAGATGCTCGCTTCTGCTGTATTTAGGTTGCGTTGTCACGCGACACGCCCGTCCGCGCCAAATAAACGCATTGTTCGATTAGCGTACCGGCTCATTCAGGCCACCAAATCTGTTTTTAAGGCGCTCTGTTATACACTGCCCGATTTAAGGCAGGCTGCGCCTCTCAGAACCCTCTCATAATTCCGCGACAGAATCGTTTAGGGATAAATCCGCTTTATATCCTGAGCCAGACATTCAGGATGTGTTGCTTCGCAAGCTGAATATTATCCCGGCGTTTTTTCATTGCCGGAAATAAGGACCCTGATATGAGAGACCCAATCGTTCGTCGCGTCCCTGCCGATCTTTCCTGCGTGGAGGTTAACGAACAGTGGCAAATCACTTTCTGGATGCTGACGCTGCATATTACCCAGGACCGGCTCATCCGGGCCGTCAAAGAGGCGGGCCCGGATGTGGAAAAGGTGCGCCGCTGGCTGAAAGATAATCCGCCTTCGCGCCGCCCCTGTTCCTGACGCCATCGTCAGGCAGCGGCGCCAGCCGCCTGCGGCGCGACAGACGCATTGACGTTGCTAAATCCCGCGTGACGACCTTTGTCATCCGCCGCGTCAACCGGCGTTTTAAAGTGGCTGATAACGGCGGCAAGGGTTTCCGTGCGTCCGTTCAGGCTGCCCGCAGAGGCCGTGACCTGCTGAACCAGCGAAGCGTTCTGCTGCGTGACGCGATCCAGATCGGCGATAGCCAGCGTGACCTGAGAAATGCCTTTGCTTTGCTCCTCTGAGGCCAGCGCGATTTGGCCGATAAGATCGTTCACCGCAGAGACGCGCTGCGTGACGCTGCCCATGGTCTCTCCGGCCCGGCCGGCTGCCGCCGCGCCTTCCTGCACGCGCGTTACCGCGCCGCCGATTAAGTCCTCGATCTCTTTGGCTGCCGCGGCGCTACGCTGGGCGAGAGTACGCACCTCGGAGGCGACCACGGCGAAGCCGCGACCCTGTTCGCCCGCGCGCGCCGCCTCGACGGCCGCGTTGAGCGCCAGAATATTGGTCTGAAAAGCGATGCTGTTGACCGTGGCGGTAAACTGTCGAATTTTCTCCGCTTCTTCAGCGATATCGCGCATCAGCGTAGAAACCGAGTGAACCAGCGCCTCGCCCTGCTGGGTGGTCTGCGCGGTGGCGCCAGCCAGCTCGCGCGCTTCCCGGGCACTCAGCGCGTTATTCTTCACCGTGGCGGTCAGTTCCTCCATGCTGGCAGCGGTCTGTTCGAGCGCCGCCGCCTGGCGAGTGGTGCGGTCAGAGAGATCGGTATTACCGGCGGCGATATCCGCCGCTTCCCGACGCAGCACGCCGCTATTGTCACGTACCGCCTGCACCGTCGTGAGCAGGCTTTGCTGCATCAGTCGCACCAGCGGAACCAGCTGTCCGACGCAGTTGCGGCCAAAATCCTGCGGCTCGCGCGAGAGATCGCCTGCGGCCATGCTTCTGAAATGCTCGCGCATCACGCCAAGCGGCTTCACCAGATGGGTGACAAGAAAACGGTCGCAGAAGGCCAGCAGCCCCAGCGTCATCAGCGCGGCGACAAGAAACGCCATCTCCAGACGCTGGCGATCGCGGGCGGTCGCTGCTTCGTCCGATGCAACCTGACGCTGCAGAAAGCTAAGCCGCTCGTTTGCCGCGGCGGAAAAGCGGGCGGGCGTGTCGTTCAGGGCGACGCTAAGGCGCGCCCAGTCGGCGCCGGCGGGCGCCTCAGCCTGCAGCGCCGCTTTTTCCTCTGCGGAGCCTGAGGCCATCGCATTCCCGGCGCGCGTCAGAAAAACAAGCTGCGCGCTGGCGGCGTCTCTCGCTTCGGCGCGCTGATGCAGGTCGCGCATAACAACAGAACCGTAAGCGCCTGCCAGCGCTACTACCAGCAGCGCAGCCAGCAAAATAGCCTGTACAACCCGACGAATAGTAAAATTTCTGAGGAAGTGCATATAGGGTTCCCTGGTGTCGTTGTTGCTGTGTAAAGAACTGCGAAATGTTGTTTTTTATGTAGCTTGCTATTTAATTGCGTGCAATCTTATTGAGGTCTTCAGTTTGGCAGTGAATCTGGAAAAAGGAAACGATCATTTTGTATTTTTTTTATTTTTCGGATTATTTGATATTGTTCGAAAGAATTTATTGTGCCAAAGGGACGAAATGCGCTTAAGATTTCGTACCAGATAAAATCAGATAATTCGCCTTGTACTTTAGTCGGTTTTTCCCGGTCTGCTTTTAAACGTTATTATTTTCTGTTCGTTCCAGTACTGGAGCGGGCCGGAGGAACCATGCAAACATGTTCCGGCGACGACGAAAGTCGCCTGCGCGCGCTTGAAGCGCTGCGCGAACCCGACGAAAGTCGCGATGGGGTACTTGAGAAGTTTGTTCGACTGGCCAGCCAGGCGCTCGGCATTCCCGGCTGTTTTATCTCTATCGTCGATGATGAATTTCAGTACATTCGGGCGGCGCGCAATTTTTCGCTCAAGCACTCGACACGGGAGGATTCGCTCTGCCGCTACGTGATTGATTCCGAAGCGCCGATGGTGGTCTCTGATACCTGGCAGGATGCCCGCTTCGTTAAGCACAAGTTCGTTATCGGCGATCCCTGGATTCGCTTTTATGCCGGCGTGCCGCTGAAAAGTCGCACCGGCCATATCCTCGGCACGCTGTGCGTAACCGACGGCGAGCCGCATCTGCTGAGTCCTGAGCAGCTGACTGCGCTGACGCTGCTCGGCGCGCTGGTGATCTCCTTTCTGGAGGCCTGGCACTCCGCCGGCTTTACCGATCCGGTGACCGGGCTGCCTAATCGTCAGCGGCTGATCCGCGATCTGCACTACCTGACGGCGGGCGACGATACGCTGCCGCGGCGGCTGATCCTCATTGACTGCATCGACATGCCGCGCGCCTATGAACTGGCGCGCTCAATGGGAATGGGGCCGGTCGAGGGGTTGCTTAAAGACGTCGCTACGCTTCTGCCGCTGCGCCTGCGTCTGGGGCCCGGCGATCTGCTCTACACCGTGGCCACCGGCCGGTTTGCGCTGCTGACCAGCGCGAGCAGCTCGCTCAGTGCGGCCTGGGTGGCGAATCGCATGGAGGGCATCAGCGCGGATCTGGGCGAGGGGCTATCGGTGACCCTGAATACCTTTACCGGCGGAGTGGACTTCACGGCCGTGGAGTCGCCGGCGCAGGAGATACTGCGTCGCGGCCTCAGCGCGCTGCATGAGGCGATCGGCAGCGGAGTGGCGACGCGGACCTTTAGCGCGTCGGAGGATGTGCGCCGCACGCGCGATTTCAACCTGATGCATGAGCTTGCCTCGGCGTTAAAAAACGAAGAGGGGCTCTATCTGGCCTACCAGCCCAAGATCTGCCTGCAGAGCGGCGCGCCGGTCGGTCTTGAGGCGCTGATCCGCTGGCGGCATCCGCTGCTGGGCGAGCTGTCGCCCTCGGCATTCGTGCCGCTGGCGGAGCAGACCGAACTGCTCTCCGAGCTGAACGCCTGGGTAATCGATCGCGTTATTGCCCGTCTGGCGCGGCTGCGAAATCACTGCATCCAGCTGCCGGTTTCCGTTAACGTCAGCCTGCATGATTTCGCCCGGCAGGGGTTTGCCGATACGCTGGAAGATAAAATGCTGAAAGTCAGGCTGCCTAACGCGCTGCTTGGCGTGGAGTGTCTGGAAACCGAACGGCTGATTGAGAGTCCGGCCGCGATGCGCGGGCTGGAGATGCTTAAGCTGCGCGGATTCGGCATCTCGCTGGACGACTTCGGCACCGGCTACAGCAATATCAGCTATCTGCGCCGCATGCCGCTGGACGTGATTAAGCTGGACCGTTCATTAATCAGCGGCCTCGCCTCCGACACGGCGTCGCGCATTATCGCGCGCAACATTATTACCATGCTGAAAGAGCTGGACTATGTCGTGCTGGCGGAAGGCATCGAGTGCGGGGACGTGGCCAGCATGCTGTGCGAATATGGCTGCGACCAGGCGCAGGGCTATTTCTATGCCAAACCGCTGCCCGACCGCGAGCTGGATGCGTGGCTCGACTGGCGGCTGCGCAACAAATGTAGCTGAGGCGCTATTGCGCCTCTGCAGCCGCCTGAGCCTGCGGATTACCGGGCACGTCGTTCCAGGTGCAGTCGATCTCGCTGTCGTGGGAGGCGCACTCGGGCGGGGCGTTGAGGTTTTTCGCCTGATGATGGCGCGGCACCGCGCAGCTGGAAAGCAGCAGGCAGACAACAAGCGCAACAGGTTTCAGCATAGAGAGATTTCCGTTCACCATGTAACCGCTATTTTCCCGCCTTATGCCTTAACGGACATTTAACCGCCCAGTCCCGCAAGCGGCTTTGCCTCAACACAGCATCAACCGCGCCACTCTTTGTCCGCTTCTCGCCCCTAACGCGATCTAAATCAATAACGATAATTGTTCGCAATTGCATAGTTGCGGCACAGAAATATCGGAGATGAGATCATGCTGATAAAACCCGGGAGTCAATGGCGTATTACAGGGTTCAGGAACGACCTGTCCGAGCTTTTCCGTCGTAAACTTTTATCGCTGGGCTTTGTGCCTGGCGCGGTAATCGATATCGTCAGGTTCGCGCCGCTGGGCGACCCGGCGGAAGTGCGTCTCAGCCACAGCAGCTATGCGTTACGTAAGGCCGAACTGGCGATGCTGCGCCTTGAGGCCGTTGACGGAGGCGAGCAGGCATGAAGCGTATCAACGCCGTACTGGCGGGCAACCCTAACGCCGGTAAAACCACGCTGTTTAATCTGCTGACCGGGCTGCGGCAGCGCACCGGCAACTGGCCCGGCGTCACCGTCGAGCGCAAGCAGGGCGCCTTCACCACCGGCGAGGCTGCCGTCACGCTGATCGATCTGCCCGGCATCTATTTCCTTGAAACGGTTCAGGCCGAAGACGGGCTCTCCGCAGACGAACGCGTTACCTGCAGCTATGTGATGAGCGGCCAGGCGGACGTGCTGATCAACGTGATCGACGCGTCGAGCCTGGAGAAGAGCCTGTGGCTCACTTTGCAGCTGCGCGAGCTGAACCTGCCGATGATCGTGGTGCTTAATATGGCCGATGTCGCCAGAGCGTGCGGCGTCGAGCTGGATGCCGATGAACTGGCCGCGCAGCTCGGCTGTCCGGTGGTGCTGATGTCCGCCTCGACCTCGGAAGGGCTAACGGCGCTGCTGGCGGCCATCGATAGCGTCGCCGCCGCGCCGCCTGCAGATCTACTGCTGAACCGAACGGAAGTCGACGCGGAAGCGCGGCTGGCGCGCATCAGCGCCATCTGCCGGGCCGCCTGCGATCGCGCGGCGCATCGCGCCCATCGTCTGACGCGCGCGCTGGATAACCTCTTTCTCGACCGCTGGCTCGGTTTTCCCCTGTTTTTAGGGGTGATGTACCTGATGTTCTACTTCTCCATCAATATCGGCGGCGCGCTGCAGCCGGTATTCGACAAGGGATCCACGGCGCTGTTTATCGACGGCACCGCACAGCTCTGCGCCACGCTTCACCTTCCCGACTGGATCACCTCTTTTCTGGCGCAGGGCATCGGCGGCGGCATCACCACCGTACTGCCGCTGGTGCCGCAGCTGGCGCTGATGTTCTTCTTTCTGACGCTGCTGGAGGAGTCGGGCTATATGGCGCGCGCCGCGTTTGTGGTCGATCGTCTGATGCGCTGGCTGGGGCTGCCGGGGAAATCCTTTGTGCCGCTGATCGTCGGCTTTGGCTGCAACGTGCCGTCAGTGATGGGGGCGCGCACGCTGGAAACCGAGCGGGAAAGGCTGGTAACGATGCTGATGGCGCCTTTTATGTCCTGCGGCGCGCGGCTGGCGATATTCGCCGTGTTTTCCGGCGCCTTTTTCGGCAACGCCGGCGCGGGGGTGATCTTTTCGCTCTATCTGCTCGGTATCGTGGCGGCGGTCTTTACCGGGCTGGTGCTGAAGCATACCTTGCTGAAGGGCGGCTCTTCCTCTGCGATCATGGAGCTGCCGCTGTGGCATGTGCCGGTAATGCGCAGCCTGCTGCTGCAGACCTGGTTTCGTCTGCACGCCTTCGTTATCCGCGCGGGCATGGTGATCGTCGCGGCCTGCGTGGCGATCGGCCTGCTTTCCAACCTGACGGCCAGCGGTCATCAGGCGCAGCGCGTCGACGACTCGGTACTGGCTTCCGCCAGCCGCTACCTGACGCCGTTGTTTACGCCGATGGGAATCCGGTCCGACAACTGGCAGGCGACAGTGGGGCTGGTGACCGGCGCCATGGCGAAAGAGAGCGTAGTTGGCACCCTGAACGCGCTCTACCTGGCGGAGCCGCAAAATGCGCCCGACGTCGAGCCAGCGCAGAGCCTGACGGCGGTTTTCGCCTCGGCGCTGGATGAAACCTGGCAGAATCTGAAGCAGGCGCTTAGTCCGCAGACGCTGTTTAATCCGGTCGAAGCGAGCAAAGGAGACGGCGAGATGAGCCAGGGCGCGATAGGCGTTATGCAGACGATGTTCGGCAGCTCGCTCGCGGCCTACAGTTATCTGGTCTTCGTACTGCTCTACATGCCCTGCGTCTCGGTAATGGGCGCGCTGGCGAAAGAGGCGGGGCGGCAGTGGATGTGGTTCGCGCTGATCTGGGGAACCGTTATGGCCTATAGCGCCGCAACGCTGGTTTACCAGATCGGCACCTTTACTCAGCATCCCGGCTTCAGCCTGATCTGCCTGGCGGTCATTGTCGCCGCGGGCATGGCGGCAGTAACCCTTTTGCGCCAGCTGCGCGTCAGCCTGCAGCCTGGGTTGCAGCCGGTTAAAGAGGGCGGATGCGGCAGCTGTAAAGGCTGCGGGCATTAACCCGGCAAATAAAAAACGCTCCTGTCGTGGAGCGCTACCGGAGGACCCGGCTAAGTGAATCAATAGCCGTACTTGTTGTAGTGAGGCGTTGCCTCGGCGCTCACTATAGAACGGCGTTTCTTAACCGGGCCTCAATAGCATCGGGTCAGGCTCGCCCTTTATTGAGCGAGATCAAATGATTAGCGATTCAGAAAGAGAAGGGCTGACGCTTGCTTAAAACTATGTGTGTGAAACAGGCGTAAACAGCGATCATGTGACAACGTCACATTATTTTTGCCTGTTATTTCGGCAAGACGCCGGACGCAGTCTGGCGGTATAAAAGCCTTAGCGAAGCGAAACAGGATTATTCCGCTTGCAAAGCGTCAGGGAAAATTTTGTAAAAAGCTGTGTCGCCTATCGACCGGCTGCGACGCCTGCCTTATGCTTGACCGGCCTCTAACCCTAACACTTCCGGAGTCCGACTGATGAAAGCAGCCACCTTTCTGCTGGCCGGTGCCGCGCTGCTGCTCTCGGCATGCAGCAGCAACAGCGATAACGAACCGCCGCAACAAGCCACCGCAGCCCATATTCAGCCGCACGTTATTATGTCGTCGCTGGCGGAAAGCAACTGTGCCGGCGCCGGTGGCACGCTGGCATTTTCTCACCAGCTGGACGGCACGCGCATCGGCATGTGCCAGCTGGCGAACGGACGCCGCTGCGACGAACAGGCACTCATCGGCGGCAACTGCGCCCGCTAATTGAGTGGCAGGCGCGCCTCGACGGCAGCGCCCGTCAGATCAGGCCGACGCCGACAGCTGATTCGGGCAGGCTTCGCCTTTTTCAAGCTGGCTGAGATTCGACAACGTCGTTTCCGAAATCGCCGTCAGCGCTTCAGCGGTCAGAAACGCCTGATGGCCGGTAAACAGTACGTTGTGGCAGGCCGACAGCCGACGGAACACGTCGTCCTGAATGACGTCGTTAGACTTATCCTCAAAGAACAGATCGCGCTCATTTTCGTAAACGTCCATGCCGAGCGAGCCGATTTTCTGCTGCTTGAGCGCGTCAATCGCAGCCTGGGAATCGATCAGTCCGCCGCGACTGGTATTAATAATCATCACGCCATCTTTCATCTGGCTAAAGGCGGCGGCGTTCAGCAGATGATGGTTCTCCGGCGTCAGCGGGCAGTGCAGCGTAATCACGTCCGACTCGGCGAACAGGGTTTTCAGATCGACATACTCCGCACCCAGCTCCAGCGCCTGCGCGCTCGGGTAGGGATCGAACGCCAGCAGGCGCATGCCAAACCCTTTCAGAATGCGCATCGTCGCCACGCCGATCTTGCCGGTGCCGACCACGCCCGCGGTTTTGCCGTGCATATTAAAGCCGGTTAAGCCGTCGAGCGAAAAGTTGGCGTCGCGCGTGCGTTGATAAGCGCGATGGATACGGCGGTTAAGCGTCATCATCAGGCCAACCGTATGTTCCGCCACCGCTTCCGGCGAATAGGCGGGTACGCGCACCACCTTCAGGCCCAGCTCATCCGCCGCGGCTAAATCGACGTTGTTGAAACCGGCGCAGCGCAGCGCGATATACTTCACGCCAAGTGCCGCCAGCTCCTCCAGCACCGGACGGCTGGCGTCGTCGTTGACGAAAATGCAGACGGCGTCGCAGTCGACGGCGTTTTTTGCCGTCGCTTCCGTCAGTAAAAAGTCAAAGTACACCAGATCGAACCGGTAGCCTTCGTTAACGTGATCGAGATACTTCTGGTCATAGTGCTTCGTGCTGTAAACCGCGATTTTCATCGTTACGCTCCTGCATTCGGGTATCCACACAGCATAACGTTTTATTGTGGATTTTGCTGCCGTCGGCGACGTGCCTTCACCTCTGGCCGATTACGTGCCATCATCTGGGGCAGGATCCTGTCAGGAAAAGGAATAGTGCTGCCATGCCGCGGAGCCTCCGCCGACTACTTGCTGCATTACTGGCGCTGACGCTGCTGGTGCTGGGGCTGCTGCTCACCGTGACGCAATGGCTGCCGCGGCTGGCCGGCATCTGGCTGCCGGCGGATACGCGCATCGTGCTGGAAGGATCGCCGCGCTGGCGCAACGGCGGCCTGTGGTTTCCGCAGGTGCGCTACCTGGCGGGCGAGTGCGTGCTGGCAAGCGTCGAACAGGTCTCGTCTGGCTGGCACGACCGGCGCTGGCGGCTCGCCGCGCGGCAGGTGACGCTCGACAGCGACTGCCTGCAGAAGCTGCCGCAAAGCGAGCAGCCTGGCGCGCCGAAAAGCCTTGCGGAGTGGCAGCAGCTGTTGCCCGGCGCCGATATCCAGCTCGATAATCTTACCATCGCGCCCTGGCAAGCCTACGCCGGACGCTTCGATCTCAGCCTCACTCCCGCTAAACAGACGCTGCGCTATCGCGGCGACAACCTCACTATCGACGCCAGCCTGCAGGGGCAGCAGCTCAACGTAGAGCAGCTGACGCTGCGCCATAACGCGCTGCCGCAGCCCGTGACGCTGCATGGCCGGTTCGAACTGCCCGAGTTCGCCAACGGTCTGCCGGTCGGCGGTCAGCTGGAGGGCGAGCTGCAGTACGCCGGCGAACCGCTGCGACTGACGCTCGACTGGCAGCAGCAGCAGGGCGAGCTGGCACTCTACGCCACCGGCGACGGCCAGCCGCTGCTGATGCTGCCGTGGCAGGCCGACGCGCGGCAGATCCGCATCGTTAAAGGGCACTACCGCTGGCCGACCGGCGAGCAGACGCTCTCCGGCTTTCTCGATCTTACGCTCGACAACTGGCGGCAGGGTCTGGAAGAGACGCAGATTACCGGCCGTCTCAACGTGCTGACCCGGGGACGCGGCGGCAAAGGTAACGCGGTGCTGAATATCGGCCCCGGAACGCTGAGCATGACAAACAGCGCGCTGCCGCTGCGCCTTACCGGCGAAAGCAAGCTGGCGGCGATGCAGCTTTACGCCGCGCTGCCGGGCAATCTCAGCGGGCCGCTGCTTGACCCGCAACTCAGGTTCCAGCCCGGTGCGCTGCTGCGCCTGCGCGGACGCATTCTCTCTACGCTGGAGGTGGATGAGGCGCGCTGGCCGCTGGCGGGGGTGCGGCTCGCCTCGCAGGGCATCGACGGCCGCCTGCAGGCGATACTCAAGGCACACGACCCGAGCTTCGGCCAGTTCAGGCTGCACCTCGACGGACGCGCCAGCGACTTCTGGCCTGATAAAGGGGAGTGGAAATGGCGCTACTGGGGGAGCGGCGAAATGCTGCCGCTTAACGCCGCCTGGACTATTCAGGGCGCGGGCGGCTGGCGCGACACCCTTATCCATCTCGACAGCCTGAATGCCGGTTTCGATCAGATGCAGTACGGCATGGCGCAGGTGGTGCGCCCGCGGCTGACCCTTAGCGCGCCGGTTAACTGGCAGCGCGACGCGCAGCGACCCGCCTTTAACGGCGGCTTCCGCATCGACGCGGGAGAGACGCGGTTCGATTTTGGCGGACGGCTGCCCGCCTCGTCGCTGAGCTTCGAGGCGAAAGGCCAGGATCCTGGCCACTTTATCTGGCGCGGCGCGCTGCAGGCGCAGGCGATCGGGCCGCTGCGCGTTCACGGCCGCTGGGACGGCGAGCGCCTGCGCGGCGAGGCCTGGTGGCCGACGCAGTCTCTGACGGTGTTCCAGCCGCTGCTCAATCCCGAACTGAAGATGAAAATCCGCGCGGGCGAGCTGCGCGCGCAGGTCGCGTTTTCTGCCGCGGCGAAAGAGGGATTTAGCGCGGGCGGCCACTGGACGGTGACGCAGGGCAGCCTCTGGACGTCGGACAACCAGATCAACGGCGTCGACTTCTCGTTGCCGTTCCGCCTGAAAGATCAGCAGTGGCAGCTCGGCGTGCGCGGGCCGGTGCAGCTGCGCATCGGCGAAATCACCAACCAGTTCGCCATGCAGAATATCCGCGCCGATCTGCAGGGCCACTATCCCTGGAACGAAGCGCAGCCGCTGACGCTGCAGGCGGTCAGCATGGATCTGCTGGGCGGCAAGGTCATGCTGCCCGCGCTGCGGTTGCCGCAGCACCAGGCGGCGACGCTGAGCCTGCGCGATATCAGCCTGAGCAAGCTGGTCACCGCGCTGAAGCCTAAGCAGTTCGCTATGTCCGGCAGGATCAACGGCGAGCTGCCGCTGTGGGTGAACAATCCGCACTGGCTGGTACAAAACGGCTGGATCGCCAACAGCGGCTCCCTGACTTTCCGTATGGATAAAGATATGGCTGACGCCATCACCGCCGGCAACGTCGCAGCGGGTGCGGCGATGGACTGGCTGCGCTATATGGAGATCTCCCGCTCGTGGGCGACGATCGATCTCGATAATCTCGGCAATCTCGCCATGCAGGCGCAGGTACAGGGCGTCAGCCGCTTCAGCAACCGCAAACAGACCGTGAATCTCAACTACCGCCATCAGCAGAACCTGTTTCAACTCTGGCGCAGCCTGCGCTTTGGCGATAATTTGCAATCCTGGGTGGAACAGAACGCCACTCTGCCGACCAAAAGGGATCAACAACCATGAGCCTCAGGGCGTTACTGGTGCTGGCAGTCGGGCTGCCGCTGACCGGCTGCGTGCCGCGCATCGAGGTGGCCGCGCCGAAGGAGCCGATCACCATCAATATGAACGTGAAGATCGAACATGAAATTCATATCAAAGTAGACAAAGACGTGGAGGCGCTGCTGAAGAATCAGAGCGATCTGTTTTGATGCGGGCGCTCCGCAAGCCGCTGCTCGCTGCGCTGCTGCTCATCGGCGCGGCGCAGCCGGCGCTGGCGCTGACGCTGGATGAGGCGCGCCATCAGGGCCGGGTCGGGGAAACCTTTAGCGGCTATATCGCCGCACGCCAGCAGGACGGTGAGACGCAGGCGCTGGTAAAGCGCATCAACGCCGGACGTAGCGTGGAATATCAGCGCATCGCGCAGCAGAATAATCTCACCACCGATCAGGTGGCGCGTATCGCCGGCGCAAAACTGGTGGAGCGCGCGGGCGAGGGCGAGTACGTGCGCGGCCTCAACGGCCTGTGGATGCAGAAATAAAAAAAGCCAGGCGTCATGCCTGGCAATCGAAACACAGAGCGAATAATAATAATGATTAGGCAGAAACAATCTGTTTGATGGCGTTTTTCGCGTCGTCGGTGGCTTTGGTCGCTACTTCCGGACCGTAAGCGATGCCTTCGGCGAAAACGAATTCAACGTCGGTGATGCCGATAAAGCCCAGGAAGAGCTTCACGTACGGCGTCAGCAGATCGCTCGGGGTATCTTTGTGAATGCCGCCGCGGCTGGAGAGGATCACCGCACGCTTGCCTTTCACCAGGCCTTCCGGACCCGCTTCGGTGTAGCGGAAGGTGACGCCGGCGCGAGCAACCAGGTCAAAATAGTTTTTCAGCTGGGTAGGGATGTTGAAGTTGTACATTGGCGCGGCGATCACGATCACGTCGTGCGCCTGCAGCTCGTCGATCAGCGCGTTGGAGAGATCCAGCGCTTCCTGCTGACGCGGAGAGAGCGGCGCGTCTGACGGACGCAGCGCGCCGACCAGTTCGCCATCCAGTACCGGAATCGGATCCGCAGCCAGGTCGCGAACGGTAACCTGATCGCCTTTGGCTTTCGCTTCTTCAACGTAGAAATCGGCCAGCTGGCTTGACTGTGAGTAACCAGCGAGGATGCTGGATTTAAGAACCAATACTTTGCTCATTGCTGTTTCCTGTTTGTTACGCGGAAGGCTTCCCGCTCAATGGGTTACACTCTACGGTCATTAGCGACGCGGTAAAAGCGCAATATTTCGAGAGCTATGTTCGAATTTCTTGAATAAGCATGGCATGGAAGGCACAGCTGGTCGTGATAAAATGTGTTACTCTTTGCCCAATACAATTTTTAGAATCAGTCGGTTAACCCGGCTATCGGACGCTGCGACGTGAAGCGGCTCCGTCTGAGAAGGTACTCCATTACTATGTCATCATCGGTTTCCTCTCCTCTCGCGCCGCTGTGGCCGCGACTCGACAATCTGACGCTGCGCGACCGCCAGCGCCTGCAGCGCCGCCTGCGTGGCGCCGGTAAAGTGGCTAATCCTGCGGCGCTGCAGGCCGTCGTCGACGAGCTCGGCCAGGAGATCGCGGCGGCGGAACAGCGCGTCGCCGCCCGAGCCGCCGCGACGCCAAAAATTACCTTTCCCGACAACCTGCCGGTCAGTCAGAAGCAGCAGCAGATCGCCGAGGCGATCCGCGATCATCAGGTAGTGATTGTCGCCGGGGAAACCGGCTCGGGCAAAACCACTCAGCTGCCAAAAATCTGTCTGGCGCTGGGACGCGGCGTTAAAGGGCTGATCGGCCATACGCAGCCGCGTCGTCTGGCGGCGCGCACCGTCGCCAACCGCATCGCCGAGGAGCTGGAAACCTCGCTCGGCGGCTGCATCGGCTATAAAGTGCGCTTTAACGATCAGGTCAGCGACACCACGCAGGTGAAGCTGATGACTGACGGCATCCTGCTGGCGGAAATTCAGCAGGATCGTCTGCTGCTGCAGTATGACACCATCATTATCGATGAGGCGCACGAGCGCAGCCTGAATATCGATTTCCTGCTCGGCTACCTGCGCGAGCTGCTGCCGCGCCGTCCCGATCTGAAAATCATCATTACCTCGGCGACCATCGATCCGCAACGCTTTTCGCGCCACTTCCATAATGCGCCGGTAATTGAGGTTTCGGGCCGCACCTTCCCGGTGGAAGTACGCTACCGGCCGGTGGTGGAAGAGGCGGACGACAGCGAGCGCGATCAGCTGCAGGCGATTTTCGACGCGGTCGACGAGCTGGGTAACGAAGGGCGCGGCGATATTCTTATCTTTATGAGCGGCGAGCGCGAAATTCGCGACACCGCCGACGCGCTGGCGAAGCGCGACCTGCCGCATACCGAAATTTTGCCGCTCTACGCGCGCCTGTCCAACGCCGAGCAGAACCGGGTTTTTCAGTCGCACAGCGGACGACGCATCGTGCTGGCGACCAACGTGGCGGAAACCTCCCTGACCGTGCCCGGCATTAAATATGTGATCGATCCCGGCACCGCGCGCATAAGCCGCTACAGCTATCGCACCAAGGTGCAGCGTCTGCCGATCGAGCCGATTTCCCAGGCCTCGGCCAATCAGCGTAAAGGACGCTGCGGCCGTGTCTCCGACGGCATCTGTATCCGTCTCTATTCGGAAGATGACTTCCTCAGCCGTCCGGCCTTTACCGATCCGGAGATCCTGCGCACCAACCTGGCGTCGGTGATCCTGCAGATGACGGCGCTGGGTCTGGGCGATATCGCCGCCTTTCCCTTCGTCGAAGCGCCCGATAAGCGTAATATTCAGGACGGCGTGCGCCTGCTGGAGGAGCTGGGCGCGCTCACGCTCAACGACGAGGCCGGCCACTACAAGCTCACCAGCTCAGGCCGCCAGCTGGCGCAGCTGCCGGTCGATCCGCGCCTGGCGCGCATGGTACTGGAGGCGCAGCGCTTTGGCTGCGTGCGCGAAGTGATGATTATCGCCTCGGCGCTGTCGATTCAGGATCCGCGCGAGCGCCCGGTCGAGAAACAGCAGGCCGCCGATGAGAAACATCGCCGCTTCGCCGACAAAGAGTCCGACTTTCTCGCCTTCGTCAACCTGTGGAACTACCTGGGCGAGCAGCAGAAGGCGCTGTCGGGCAACCAGTTCCGCCGCCAGTGTAAAGGGGAGTTCCTCAACTATCTGCGCGTGCGCGAGTGGCAGGATATCTATACCCAGCTGCGCCAGGTGGTGCGTGAGCTAGGGATCCCCGTAAACAGCGAGCCGGCGGGATTCCGCGAGGTGCACTGCGCGCTGCTCACTGGCCTGCTATCGCATATCGGCATTAAAGACGCCGAAAAGCAGGAGTTTACCGGCGCGCGCAACGCGCGCTTCGCTATCTTTCCCGGATCCGGGCTGTTCAAAAAGCCGCCCAAATGGACCATGGTGGCGGAGCTGGTGGAAACCAGCCGCCTGTGGGGACGCATCGCGGCGCGCATCGATCCCGAATGGATCGAGCCGCTGGCGCAGCACCTGATCAAACGCAGCTACAGCGAGCCGCACTGGGAAAAAGGCCAGGGCGCGGTGATGGCGCAGGAGAAGGTCACGCTGTACGGCTTGCCGATCGTCGCCGCGCGTAAGGTCAACTATGGCAGCATCGACCCGACGCTGAGCCGCGAGCTGTTTATCCGCCATGCGCTGGTGGAGGGCGACTGGCAGACGCGCCACGCCTTCTTCCGCAATAACCAGAAGCTGCGCAGCGAAGTCGAAGATCTCGAGCATAAATCGCGCCGCCGCGACATCCTCGTGGATGATGAAACCCTGTTCAACTTTTATGACCAGCGCGTCGGCCAGCAGGTGGTATCGGCGAAGCATTTCGATAGCTGGTGGAAGCTGGCGAGCCGCGACACCCCCGATCTGCTCAGCTTCGACAAACAGATGCTGATCAAAGAGGGCGCGGATAAGGTCAGCCAGCTCGACTACCCCAACTTCTGGCATCAGGGCAACCTCAAGCTCAAGCTCAGCTATCAGTTCGAGCCTGGCGCGGACGCCGACGGCGTCACGGTGCATATTCCGCTGCCGCTGCTTAATCAGGTCGAGGACCAGGGCTTCGAGTGGCAGATCCCCGGCGTGCGCCGCGAGCTAATTATCGCGCTGATCAAGTCGCTGCCGAAGCCGCTGCGCCGCAATCTGGTGCCTGCGCCTAACTATGCCGACGCCTTTCTGGGCCGCGTCACCGCCATGGAGCTGCCGCTGCTCGACGCGCTGGCGAAAGAGTTCCGCCGCATGACCGGCGTTACGCTGGAGCGGGAAAACTGGCAGTGGGAACAGGTGCCCGATCACCTGAAAATGACCTTCCGCGTGGTGGACGAACATAACCGCAAGCTGAAAGAGGGCAAAGATCTCAGCGCGCTGAAAGCCGAACTGAAAGAAAAAGTGCAGGAGACGCTGTCGAAGGTGGCGGATGACGGGCTGGAGCAGAACGGCCTGCATATCTGGAGCTTCGGCGATCTGCCGCGCAGCTACGAGCAGAAGCGCGGCGGCTATCAGGTCAAGGCCTGGCCGGCGCTGGTCGACGAGAAAGAGAGCGTAGCGATCCGCCTGTTCGACAGCGAGCAGGAGCAGCAGAAAATGATGTGGCGCGGCCAGCGTCGCCTGCTGCTGCTCAATATTCCTTCGCCGATAAAATACCTGCATGAAAAGCTGCCGAACAAAGCCAAGCTGGGGCTCTACTTCAACCCTTACGGCAAGGTGCTGGATCTGATTGACGACTGCATCGCCTGCGGCGTCGACAAACTGATGGCGGAAGCGGGCGGTCCGGCCTGGCAGCAGCAGAACTTCGAGCAATTGCACGAGAAGGTGCGCGCCGAGCTGAACGATACGGTGGTAGAGATCGCCAAACAGGTTGAACAGATCCTGACGGCGGTGTTCAACATCAACAAGCGGCTGAAAGGGCGCGTCGATATGACCATGGCGCTGGCGCTGTCGGATATCAAGGCGCAGATGAGCGGTCTGGTCTATCGCGGCTTCGTTACCGGCAACGGCTGGAAGCGCCTGGGTGACACGCTGCGCTATCTGCACGGTATTGAGCGTCGGCTGGAAAAACTGCCGGCCGATCCGCACAGCGATCGCGCGCGCATGCTGAAGGTGCAGGCGGTTGAGCAGGCCTGGCAGACATGGCGCAATAAGCTGCCGCCGCAGCGTCAGGATGATGAAGAGGTGCGCGACATTCGCTGGATGATCGAGGAGCTGCGCATCAGTTACTTCGCCCAGCAGCTCGGCACGCCTTATCCTGTCTCCGACAAGCGCATCCTGCAAACGATGGAACAGTTCGCGGCGTAATTGCCTGGCGCTCTCGCAAGCCGCAGCCTAAAACGCTGCGGTTTTTTTTGCCCTGAAACGGCGTTATATCGCCTGCGCTAAAACTTATTTACAAGTGTGCTTAAAACAGACGCAAATTATCGCGCGGGGATCGGCCGTCGCCGCATTTTTTGGATAAAATCAAGGGCGGCGCGAGACACGCGCCGGATGATTAAATTTAATTAAGGAAGATAAATATGAAGAAGTCTGTTTTATTCAGCCTCATTATGGCTGCTCTGGGAATACACGCCAACGCGAATGCCGATCAACAGACGGTAACCCTCGGCTATGCGCAAAGTAAAGTGCAGGATTTCAAAAGTATCCGCGGGATTAACCTCAAGTACCGCTATGAGTGGGATTCACCGCTGAGCCTGATTGGCTCACTGACCTATATGAGCGGCAGCGGCAGCTATACCCCTTTCACCGGCTCGATGGATATATTCGACGGCGATGCAAAGGTAAAATATTATTCGTTATCTGTCGGCCCCGCCTGGCGCTTTAATCAATATATCAGCGTCTATGGCCTGCTGGGTCTTAATTACAATAAAGTCGACTATCGCGAAAGCTGGTATAACTACGAAGGACGTTACGTCTATATGGGCGACACCTCTCTCAGCGAGAAAAAAACCTCCCTGATGTACGGCGCAGGCGTGCAGATTAATCCCATGGATAATCTGGCGATCGATATCGGCTATGAGGGATCGCGTCTCGACGTAGCCGATAAAGAGATGTCGATCGACGGCTTTATTCTTAACCTGGGCTACACCTTCTGAAGCTGGCGTTCAGCGATAAAAAAAGGCGCTGCCGGCAAATCCGGCGCGCCTTTTCTTTTCTTACTTCGTTTTACTGCGCCAGCGCTTCTAGCCTGTCGCGGAACGAGGTTACCGCGATAGCGCGGTTATCGGCCAGGTAGCGATCTTTCGCCGCCGGCGCCGAACTCTGCACCGCGATCAGCTGCCAGCCTTTCTCGTTTTTCAGCAGCAGCGGCGAACCGCTGTCGCCCGGCAGCGTGTCGCACTGGTGCGACAGCACGGCGCGCTGCGCCCAGCCAGTAATCAGGCAGTCGCTGTGGGAGTAGAGCGTGTCCAGGTGATCTTCGGGATAGCCCGCCTGGGTGACTTTACGGCCCGCCTCTTTAAGGGCGGCGGTGAGATCGCTGCGCGATCCGTCGAACAGCGGAATCGGATTAATGGCGGAAGGCGGATTGCGCAGGATCACCAGGCCGTAGTCGAACGGCGCGGCGTCGCTGGGGACGATCCAGCCTTCGCCGTCCGCTTTCAGCTTGCGCGCCAGCGCCGGCTCAACGCGCGCGTCGATATCGTGGATTTCATAGCGCCAGCCGCTGTCGCTCGCCATAAAGCGCAACGCCACCGGCTTGTCGAATTTGCCCGGCGGCGTCAAGAGGCAGTGTCCCGCCGTCAGCGCCAGGTGGGCGGAGATTAGCGTGGCGGTGCACAGATTGCCGCTCTCGGTTTCCAGCTGACCAATGGCGTCCCAGGGCGCGGCCGTGACGTCGCCGATCGCCTTGCGGTGATCTTTGCCAAAGAAAAGCATTTTGATTTCATCGGGATTCGGCGCATCGTCATCATCATCGGCGTGGGCCAGAGTGGTGAAACAGAACAATCCAGTCAACAGCAAAATAGCCAGGCGCATAGGTCTCTCAATGGCGAGATTTAAGAAGAGGTTATTGTCATCACGCTTGCGCAATAACTATAGTCGGTGAGCGGTAAAAAAGGGAGATTTATTGGAATAATCAGCACGCTACAACGACTAAATAAAAAAGAAGGCCGCGATGAAGCCGCAGAGGATCATCACCAGCAGGATTATTTCAAAACGATAGCGACGCACCATTTCCGCAACTCCAGTAACGAAACACCCGGCAGAACCGGGTGTTTTTATTAGTCAACGCTTCTTAAGGCGCAGGGTGCGCGACCTTAATTATTTAGCAGCGGCTTTCTTGGCAACTTTGTGGTGCTTTTTAGCAGCCTGAGCTTTCTGCGGCGCAGCGGCTTTCTTGGTGGCTTTGTGATGCTTTTTAGCAGCCTGAGCTTTCTGCGGCGCAGCGGCTTTCTTCGCTACTTTGTGATGTTTTTTCGCAGCCTGGGCTTTCTGTGCAGTTTCTGGCTTAGCCGCTTTTTTGTGGTGCTTTTTAGCGGCCTGCGCTTTCTGCGCAGCGTCTTTTTTCACTGCTTTTTTGTGGTGCTTTTTAGCAGCCTGCGCTTTCTGAGCGGCTTTGTGTTTTTTGTGCGCGGTTTTGTGTACGGTTTTAGCCGGCGCAGCGGAAGGGGTAGTGGTGGTCGCAGCAGGGGCTGCAGCCGGCGCTGCGGTGGTTTCAGCAGCGAAAGCAACAGAAGAGAGACCCATAGCAGCGGCGATGACCAGTGCAAACAATTTTTTCATTGCAAATTCCTCGAACATTTTTTTCATGTGTAGCCCACTGCGGGGCCGGTGAAAAGACTATAAAAAAAACGAGGATCGGTTTCCGTGGGTGTTTGGTATCGGCGTGTAACCGATTGTACAAAACGGGAAAAGGGCGGCCGCGAAGGCCGCACAGATTAGCGATTCAGGTAGCGTTGTTCAAGATGCTGGCGGAAAAAGCGCGGGTTCAGCGCTTCGCCGGTGGCGTTGATCAGCAGCTGCTCGGTCGGGAAACGGCTGCCGTGCTGCCAGATGTTCTGCTGCAGCCAGTCGAATACCGGCTGTAGTTCGCCATGCTCCAACCGTTCGCCTAAATCGGGCAGCGCTTTCTTCACCGCCTGGAACAGCTGCGCCGCGTACATGGCGCCCAGCGTGTAGGTCGGAAAGTAGCCGAAGGCGCCGTCGGTCCAGTGAATATCCTGCATGCAACCGTCGCGGTAGTTGCCGCGGGTATCCAGCCCTAAAGCCTGCATCATCTTCTCATCCCACAGCGCGGGAATGTCCTCGACCTCGATGTCGCCTTCAATCAGCGCGCGCTCAATCTCGAAGCGTAAAATCACGTGCGCCGGATAGCTCAGCTCATCGGCGTCGACGCGGATAAAGCCGGGTTTGACGCGCTGCGTCAGGCGCACGAAGTTTTCCGCGTTCAACGCCGACTGCGCGCCAAGCTTGTCGCTCACCTGCGGCAGAATGCGCTGCAGGAACTCGCGGCTGCGGCCCAGCTGCATCTCCATAAACAGGCTTTGCGACTCGTGGATGGCGGTCGATCGCGCCAGGCCTACCGGCTGGTCGCGCCACTGCTGCGGCAGGCCCTGCTCGTAGCGCGCATGGCCGGTCTCATGGATAACGCCCATCAGGGCGCTAAGAAACTCCTCCTGATTGTAGCGCGTGGTGATGCGTACATCTTCCGGCACGCCGCCGCAGAAGGGGTGCGCGCTGACGTCGAGACGGCCGTGGCGGAAATCGAAGCCCAGAGTTGTCATTACGCTCAGGCCGAGCTCGCGCTGCGCGGCGATAGCGAAGGGCCCCTGCGGCAGCTCGACAGGCTCCTGCGCCTGCTTTTCCACCACGCGCTGCAGCAGATCGGGCAGCCAGCTTTTTAGTTCGCCGAAGGTGGCGTCCAGCTTCGCGCCGGTCATGCCCGGCTCGTAGAGATCGAGCAGGGCGTCGTAGCGCGAGGTGTTATTCGCCTCCGCGCGTAGCTGCGCCTCTTCGCGGCTCAGGCGCACCACCTCTTTCAGGTTGGCGGCAAAGCCCTGCCAGTCGTTCGCCGGACGCTGTTCGCGCCAGGCCTGCTCGCAGCGCGAACCGGCCAGCGATTTCGCCTCGACCAGCGAGGCGGGCAGCAGCGACGCCTGCTGCCAGGCGCGCTGCATCTCGCGCAGGTTGGCGCGCTCGACGTCGTTCAGGTCAGCCTGCTCGGCCTCCTGAATCAGTTCGCCGACGCGGGGATCGGTCAGGATCTCATGGCGCAGCACGCCCATCTCCGCCAGCGCTTCGCCGCGCGCCTGACTGCCGCCGGTCGGCATCATGGTCTGCATGTCCCAGCCCGCGACCGCCATCAGATGGCCGAAGCGGGAGAGGCGCTGGAATGTCGCACTAAGTTGTTGATAAGCAGTAGTCAACAGAAACTCCTTGTTAAGGTTTATCGCGCCGAAGCGTCACGCAAAGGTAGATCAACCGGCCAGCAAAAGCGAACGCTGGCGCCGCCGAGCGGGCTGCCTTCGATGCTGACGTGGCCGCCGAGCGCCTGCGCGATAGAGTGAACAATAGCGAGTCCCAGACCGCAGCCGCCAGTGGCGCGGTCGCGGCTCGGATCGAGGCGAACAAAGGGCTCGAAGACGCGTTCGCGCTCCTCGGCCGGAATGCCGGGGCCGTCATCTTCCACCTGCAGGCAGCCGAGCGCGCCGTCGAACCACAGGCTGACGCGCAGCCGGTGACCGGCGTAGCGCAGCGCGTTGTTGACGAGGTTGTCCAGCACGCGCTCCATCAGGCGGGTGTCGGAAACCCCGTGATTTTCGCGCTGCGGCAGGTCGAGATCGATCTGCGTGTGCGGATTAAGGGCGCGCACGTCGTTAATGTGTTCGCGCAGCCAGTTCGCCAGGTCGAGCGAGGTCAGGTTGAGATCGACGCGCGGACGGTCGAGCCGCGCATAGGTCAACAGCTCCTCAATCAGACTCTCCAGCTGGCCGATATCGCGATTGATGGCGGCAGATTCGCCCGCGGTGAGATTATCGCTCATCTCCAGCCGGTAGCGCAGGCGCACCAGCGGCGTGCGCAGCTCGTGGGCGATGCCGTCGATCAGCTGCTTTTTGCTCGCTACCAGCGTATTGATATTTTCCGCCATCTGGTTAAAGGCGACCCCCAGGCGGAACAGGCTGGAGGTGTTGTCGAAATGGGTGCGCACATCCAGCTCGCCGCGACCGAAGCGCTGCGCCGCAATCTCCAGGCGCTGCATCTCTTTCCAGTGCGGCCGCATCCAGATAAACACCGGCAGCGCCAGCGACATGCCGATAAACACTAGCAGCGCGATATCCAGCAGCCGCATCTGATGCAGATAAAAGAGGTAGGGGATCGGACCGACGGAGAGCACGTAATGGCTGCGCGGAATATGCTGCAAAAAGGTGTACTGATCGTCCAGCGCGACAATCTCGCCGGCGCGCAGCCGGCGCATATCGGGCTCGTCGAGCTGATATTTGCTCATCGGCTCGATATGCAGGTCGAACGACAGGCCGAGATCGAGGCTTTTAATGGTTCTGTTCCAGTCGCGCGGCGGAATTTCGCGCAGCTCGCTGCGGATCAGATAGAGCGAACTCGCCATCAGGTCGTTCATCGACTGTCTGCCGGCGCGCTCGGCGGTAAATTTGTAGACCAGGCCCACCAGCAGCGCCATCACCAGAAAGCAGACGAAGAGCAGCAGATAGAACTGGATAAACAGTTTTCTCATGCCTGGGTGTCCCACGCCTGCGGGGCGAATAGATAGCCCTTGTTGCGGATGGTTTTAATGCGGAAAGGCTCGGTGGCGCTGTCGTGCAGCTTTTTACGCAGGCGGGAGATCGCCACGTCGATGCTGCGATCCAGGCCGTCGTAGCTGACGCCGCGCAGGGTTTTCAGCAGCGCGTCGCGATTGAGGATTTGACCGGCGTGCGTGGCCAGCTCCCACAGCAGGTCGAAGTCGGCGGTGGAGAGCACGATCTGCTCGCTGAACAGCGTCACTTCGCGATTCAGCGCGTCGATGGTGAGCGAGCCGAAGCGCAGCAGCTTCTGTTTTTGCGCCGTGGCAGGCGCGGGCGCGTCGTCGCCCTGGCCGAGCTGCGCCTGGCGCAGATGCAGCCGCAGCCGCGCCAGCAGCACCGCGGGCGGGGTGGTTTTCAGGATATAGTCCTGCGCGCCCATCTCCAGCGCCAGAATATGGTTCATGTCGCTGTCGAGCGAGGTGAGCAGCACAATCGGGCCCTGCCACTGGCTGCGCAGATCGCGGCACAGGGTCATGCCGTCTTTGCCTGGCAGCATGATATCCAGCATCACGAGGTCCGGCTGTTCGGCCGCAATGACCGCTTCGGCGCGGTCGCCGCGCGTCTCGACGATCACCTCGATATCGTGGCGGCCAAGGTAGGCCGCAATCAGCGAACCTACTTCAGGTTCGTCTTCAACAAAAACGATTTTATTCATAATCCACTGCGACAAATAAGCCTGGCGAGCAGCATAGCTTTTCCCGGTCCTGAGCACTATGCCACCGCACGAAATATCCCTGCGTTACTGGTATCTGCACGGCAAAATGTGCCATCATTAACAGCGCGTTTAAGCAAGGTTCTGAACCATAATGAAAAACAGAGGGAGAGAGAGGGTGTCTGATAAAGAGCTGGCTTCAGCCGTATACAGTGACCGCATCTGCCTGAACTACAGTGATTTTCTCTCCGCCTCCTGCAAAAAACGCTGGAGCTTCGTTGACGCCATCTACGGCGTGATGCCGATTTTCGGCATGGTGACGCGTAAATCCTCGGCTCGCAGTCTACAGGCGAGCGACGAGCATCTGAAAGAATTAGCATTACAAATCATTTCGACCCAGGTCAGCGACGAAATCAATATCGCTCGCCTCATTACCCTGGCCGAACAGCAGCACATCAGCCGCTTCGATATCCAGCTGCCTTATCCGCTCTCCGCGCAGCAGCTGGAGGCGATCCATCAGGAATACCGCAAACCGCTCAATCTCACACAGCAGGATGACCTGCTGTGTGTGGCGATCCCCGGTCAGCCGCACTAAACCACCAGCTGCCACATCGCGGGCAGCGACGCCGCCATCAACAAGCCAATAGCCACGCGCTCCAGCTGGGTCAGCGAGACGTCGCCGCGTCCGCCGCGACGGGCGAAGAGAAACAGCAGCAGGCCTGGCGCATAGAGCACCACCGACAGCAGCAGATGCAGCGGCCCTGAGGCGTAGAGCAGCCATAGTCCATAAAGGCTGGCGCCGAGACCGACCGCCAGCGCCAGCGGCTGCGCTTTGCCGCGCGTCAGCTTCACCAGATAGAGTCCCACCAGCAGGTAGGGCACCAGGATCATCTCTGAGGCGATGGTCAGCAGCGTGTTGTAGTCGGCGTGGGTCAGTGCGATCAGGATCAGGCAGATCTGCACGCTGCCGTTGGTCAGCCAGAGCGAGGCGGCAGGCGCGCCGCGCGGGTTCTGGCGCGCGATGCTGCGCGGGAAGGCGCCCTGCTGCGCGGCGATCAGCGGCACTTCCGCCGCCATGATCGTCCAGCTCAGGTAGGCGCCGCACACCGACACGATCAGGCCGGCGGCGATCACCGCATCGCCCCAGTGGCCCATCAGGCGCGTCATCAGCCCCGCCATTGACGGGTTGCGCATCTGCGCCAGTTCGGCGCGCGGCACGATGCCGAGCGACAGCAGCGTCACCAGCAGATAGACCAGCAGCGCCGCCAGCACCGCCAGCAGGGTGGCACGACCCACATCCTTTTTATGCCGCGCGCGGGCAGACACCACCACCGCGCCTTCCACGCCGATAAATACCCACAGGGTAATCAGCATGGTCTGCTTCACCTGCTCCCACAGCGGCACGCCGAGCGTAAGGCCGGAAAAATCGAAATGGAACTGGTCGTAATTAAAGGCCGCGACCGCCAGCACCACGAACAGCAGCAGCGGCACCAGTTTGCCGAGCGTCGCCAGCAGATTGATGCCTGCCGCGGTCTGTACGCCGCGCAGCACCAGAAAATGCACCATCCACAGCAGCAGCGATGCGCCCAACATCGCCTGCCAGGTATTGCCGTCGCCGAACACCACGCGGTCAGGCGTGTCGGTAAAAAAGCTCAGCGCCGAGAAAACGATCACCAGATAGGAGACATTGGCGATTACCGCGCACAGCCAGTAGCCCCAGGCGGAACAGAAGCCGAGCAGCTCGCCGAAACCGGCGCGCGCATAGGTAAAGATACCGCCGTCGAGGTCCGGCTTCAGCCGGGTGAGCAGCAGCATCGCCAGCGCCAGAAACAGGATGCCGACGCCGGTGATCAGCCAGCCGATCAGCAGGGCGGCCGGACCTGCCACCGCCGCCATATTCTGCGGCAAACTGAACACGCCCGCGCCGAGCATTGAGCTGAGCACCAGCGCGGTAAGCGCGCTGAGACCTAATTTTTTCTCCAAAATACCCTTCCCGCTAGCATAAGTGGCTGGATTATGTTCTGAGCGGCGAATTTAACCGCGCTGTTTTGCTTTTACATGACGGATTCGCCTAAAAGCAGGGCGCAGATTCTACGGAGTGCGAAAAGGGATGGCAATGCGTGGTTATGCAAAATTGTGAAGGGATAATACAAACAGCAGGGCGGCGGGCGCCGCCCTGAAGGAAATTACTTGAAGAGATCGGCAGTGACGGTGAGGTTGCCGCCGCTCTGGTTCTGCCACTGGCGGGTCACGTGGTAGAACTTCGCCCCTTTATCCGCGGCGCGTTTCGCGACTTCTTCCGAGATTTCGGTCGGCGTGCCGAAGTGGCCGGTAAAGGTCACGGTGTCAAACGGCTGCATCTGCGCGGCGGTGATGGCGTTCACTTCCTGGATCGACTGGCCGTTGGCGAGTTTCACGGTGTAGCGCTGGCCGGTAGAACTCTGAGTTTCGAAGAAGCGACCGACGCTGCTGCTCGGGGTCTCCGATGAGGCGACGCCCGGGATCTCCACGCGTTTCGCCGCTTCGCCGCCCGCCGCCAGCGCCGCTTTGCCCGCTTCGGAGTTTGCCGGGATCAGGTTCGGGCTCTGCACCTTACGCTCTTTCGCGTCGGCCTTATAGACATAGGCGGTCACGTACTGGTTGCCGCCGTTGTTGGCGTCCACCTGGCGCACGATAAAGAACGAGGCGGCGCCTTTCTCTTTCGCCGCTTTGCTGATGGCGTCGTTAACATCCGGCTGGCTGGCGAAGAAGCCGCTGACGCTTACGGTGTCGAACGGCTCCAGACGGAAGGCTTCCGCCTTCGGCAGCTCTTTCACGCCGTTCATAACGCGGTAGGTGGTGGTGTCGTTCGCTTTCGGCGCGTCCGCTTTATAGAGATCGGCCGTCACGCGCCAGTTGCCGCTGTTGCCGTTGCTGTCGTTGATGCCCTGAATGTAGTAAGAGGCGGCGCCCAGCTCATCCGCACGTTTTGACACGGCGTCGGCCGCATCGTTAATCGCATTAAAGCGGCCGGTGATGTTAATACGTTCGAATGGTTTCAGCTCGGCCGCTTTTTCCGGCGTCAGTTCCTGCGCGGCGAATGCGTTGCCCGCGAGCAGGGATAACAAGGTTGACGCCAGAATGGTGTTCTTCAGCTTCATAAAAATGATCCTTCGCCTTACGCAAAATGAGTACGAAAACGTGCTGGACTCTTGATGTATAACAGATTAGCCGATGATTATTGCATGTTATAAACAGGCTGTCGCAGCCAATTTATGCGACAAATCACGGGAAATTGATAGTGAAATTCATCATGGCGTCATGCAAATTTGCTAAGGACGTTTTTTGTACTGATTATCAGTAAAGGTGGTAATGCTTAGTACTGAAACAGTTAATGCATTGTTAAATAAAGGTTTTTATTAACCGGATATTCGTCATGACACGATTCTGCTTAGCAGAATATATTTCAAACTTTTCAATTTGCAGTCGCATAGCGCGGCTTTTCTCTTTTGACGCTGAATAATCGTATGAATGTCACTGACAGAGGTTCTGATTGTAGATCGCTGTTCATATTTTCAGTAGGTTATAAATACTTTGATACAAGTGCATTTCGTTCATAAGCGCCTGAAACCCTGTTTCAGGCGCTGCGTCGTTATGCAGTCGACAGGCCATCATCAATCGATGAAAGGGATGAATATGTTAATTGGAATACCCAAAGAGCGATTGCCCAACGAGGCGCGCGTGGCGGCGACGCCGAAAACCGTGGAGCAGCTTATCAAACTGGGTTTTAGCGTTGCCGTCGAGCATGATGCGGGTAAACGCGCCAGTTTTGATGACGAGAGTTTCGTCGCCGCAGGCGCCACTCTCTGCGACAGCCAGCAGATCTGGCAGTCCGATATCGTGCTGAAGGTCAACGCGCCCGACGACGAGGAGATCGCTCTGACCCGTGCGGGAAGCACGCTGGTGAGCTTTGTCTGGCCGGCGCAGAACGCGGCGCTTCTGGAGAAGCTGGCGGCGCGTCAGGTGACCGTGATGGCGATGGATGCCGTGCCGCGCATCTCGCGCGCCCAGTCGCTGGATGCGCTCAGCTCAATGGCCAACATCGCCGGCTATCGCGCCATTGTCGAAGCCGCCCATGAGTTCGGCCGTTTCTTTACCGGACAGATTACCGCGGCGGGAAAAGTGCCGCCGGCGAAAGTGATGGTGATCGGCGCGGGCGTCGCCGGCTTGGCAGCTATTGGCGCGGCGGGCAGCCTCGGTGCCATCGTGCGCGCCTTCGATACCCGCCCGGAAGTGAAAGAGCAGGTGCAGAGCATGGGCGCCGAATTCCTTGAGCTCGATTTCGAAGAGGAAGCGGGCAGCGGCGACGGCTATGCGAAAGTGATGTCGGAAGCCTTTATCAAGGCGGAGATGGCGCTGTTCGCCGCGCAGGCGAAAGAGGTCGACATTATCGTCACCACGGCGCTGATTCCGGGCAAACCGGCGCCGAAGCTGATTACCGCCGAGATGGTCGCCAGCATGAAGCCGGGCAGCGTGATTGTCGATCTGGCGGCGCAAACCGGCGGCAACTGCGAACTGACCGTCGCCGATTGCGTTACCCTCAGCGACAACGGCGTGAAGATCATCGGCTATACCGATCTTCCCAGCCGCCTGCCGACCCAGTCCTCGCAGCTTTACGGCACCAACCTGGTGAACCTGATGAAGCTGCTGTGCAAAGAGAAGAACGGCGAAATCGCCATCGATTTCGACGATGTCGTGGTGCGCGGCGTAACCGTGATCCGCGACGGCGAGGTCACCTGGCCCGCGCCGCCGATTCAGGTCTCCGCCGCGCCGAAAGCCGCGCCTGCGGCCGCGCAGCCTGTCGTTAAGGAGGCGGCGAAGCCTGCGCCGACCTGGCGCAAGTATCTGCTGCTGGCGCTGGCGATCGTGCTGTTCGCCTGCCTTGCCAACGTCGCGCCAGCGGAGTTCCTGTCGCACTTCACCGTGTTCGCGCTCGCCTGCGTGGTCGGCTACTACGTGGTATGGAATGTCAGCCACGCGCTGCATACGCCGCTGATGTCGGTCACCAACGCCATCTCCGGCATTATCGTGGTCGGCGCCGTGCTGCAGATGGGGCACGGCGGCTGGGTCACCTTTATTTCGTTTATTGCGGTGCTGATTGCCAGCATCAATATTTTCGGCGGTTTCACCGTCACCCAGCGCATGCTGAAAATGTTTCGTAAGGGGTAACCGATGTCTGGCGGATTAGTAACTGCAGCATACATTGTTGCCGCGATTCTGTTTATTTTCAGCCTGGCGGGGCTCTCGAAGCATGAGACCTCGAAGCAGGGCAATCTCTTCGGCATCAGCGGGATGGCGCTGGCGCTGCTGGCGACCATCTTTGGTCCCGACAGCGGCAACGTCGCCTGGATTTTGCTGGCGATGGTGATCGGCGGCGCTATCGGCGTGCGTCTGGCGCAGAAGGTCGAAATGACCGAAATGCCGGAGCTGGTGGCGATCCTGCACAGCTTTGTCGGCCTGGCCGCGGTGCTGGTGGGCTTCAACAGCTTTATCGATCATGGGCCGGGCCTGCCTGCGGTGATGGAGAATATTCACCTGACCGAGGTCTTCCTCGGCATCTTTATTGGTGCGGTGACCTTTACCGGCTCGCTGGTGGCGTTCGGCAAGCTGCGCGGCAAGATTTCGTCGCGTCCGCTGATGCTGCCGCATCGCCACAAGCTCAACCTGCTGGCGCTGGTGGTCTCTTTCCTGCTGCTGCTGTGGTTTGTCCGCACCGAAAGCACCGGCGCGCAGGTGTTCGCGCTGCTGCTGATGACGCTGATCGCGCTCGCCTTCGGCTGGCATCTGGTGGCCTCTATCGGCGGCGCCGATATGCCGGTGGTGGTGTCGATGCTTAACTCCTACTCCGGCTGGGCGGCGGCGGCGGCGGGCTTTATGCTGAGCAATGACCTGCTGATCGTTACCGGCGCGCTGGTGGGGTCGTCGGGCGCCATCCTCTCTTACATTATGTGTAAAGCGATGAACCGCTCCTTTATCAGCGTGATCGCCGGCGGCTTCGGCACCGACAGCAGCGCGGGCGGGGAGAGCGAAGAGGCGGGCGAGCATCGTGAAATCAGCGTGGAAGAGACGGCCGAACTGCTGAAGCACTCATCATCGGTGATTATCACCCCAGGCTACGGCATGGCGGTGGCGCAGGCGCAGTACCCGGTGGCGGAGATCACCGAGAAGCTGCGCGCGCGCGGCGTCAAGGTGCGCTTCGGCATTCACCCGGTCGCGGGACGTCTGCCAGGCCATATGAACGTGCTGCTGGCGGAGGCGAAAGTGCCTTATGACGTGGTGCTGGAGATGGATGAGATTAACGACGACTTCGCCGATACCGACACCGTACTGGTCATCGGCGCCAACGACACCGTTAACCCGGCGGCGCAGGACGATCCGCGCAGCCCTATTGCGGGCATGCCGGTGCTGGAAGTGTGGAAGGCGCAGAACGTCATCGTGTTTAAGCGTTCGATGAATACCGGCTATGCCGGCGTGCAGAATCCGCTGTTCTTTAAAGAGAACACGCAGATGCTGTTCGGCGACGCCAAAGCGAGCGTGGAAGGGATACTGAAAGCGCTGTAACCAAAAGGGCGGCCAGCTGGCCGCCCTGAAGTCGCTGCACATCATAAAATGCGAGTGACAAGGACCGAAGAGCAAAGCGTCCCGCGCCAGGGAAGGCGCGGGTCGAGCTGCCAGGGATGGCGATTTTGCGTCTTTGCGATCGGGCTTTGTCACTGGCATCAGCACAGTGTAGAAATTAAAGGGCGGCCAGCTGGCCGCCCTTGCTCTTATTCCTCATCATCCTCTTCGTCGTCATCATCGAGCGTAATGGGCGAATTAAAATCGTCAGGCTTGATCGCCAGCAAGTCGCAGCGCAGATGGTCGATAACCTGTTCCGCCGTATTGCCGAGAAATGCCGCCGACAGGCCGGTGCGCCCGATGGTGCCGAGCACCACAATCCCGGCGCTGAGCTGACTGGCGATATCGGGGATCACCTCTTCAGGCAGCCCTTTGGCGACGTGGGTAAACTCCTCGCGGATCGCGAACTTCTGACGCAGCGCCTTCATCGCCACCAGATGCTGGCCGCGGATTGCGTCGTTATAGACGCTGGGATCGAAGTCGGGCAGTTCAATCGCGATATTGATCGGGGTAATGGGGTAGGCGCCCACCAGATGCACCTCGGTGTGGTTCACCATCTCCGCCAGCCGCGTGGTTTCGCGGATCAGCTTCTGATTCAGCTCATCGTGGTGCGGCTCTTCGCTGGCGAGGTTAACCGCAACGACAGCTTTGCCGCCTTCCGGCCAGGGCTGATCTTTCACCATCCACACCGGGCAAGGGCACTTGCGCAGCAGATGCCAGTCGGTAGGGGTAAAAATCACCGCTTCCAGCCGGTCGTGCTGATGCGCCATCTTCAGCACCAGATCGTGCCCGTGCGCCAGCACCTCCTGGATAATCGCCTCATAGGGGCGGTTATGCCAGACCACCTTAATTTCGATCTCCACGCCCGCTTCAAGATAGGCGCGCGCCTGCTCGCGGATCCACTCGGTGCGCTGGCTGATCACGCCTTGCCGCATCGAGGCGCGCTCGTCAGGGGAGAGCAAGGTGGTCATCTCATACGAGAAGTCGTAAATCGGCAGATAGGCTTTGATTTTGCCGCCGATACGCTGATTAAGGTAAACCGCGCGGCGCAGCGCCGGCTGATCGTCTTGCTGGGGATCGATAGCGACCAGCATATTTTGGTAGCGGGACATAGGGAATAACTCCTTAAACCAAGGCGAACTGGTTTAAAGATAGCCTAAGTTAAGGACGGGAAGAAGCGGAAAAGTTGCTGTGGGATCAATAAACTAACAAATTTGCGGCGCGAATCAGAGTTGCAGAGGCGTTGCGGCCATACCTGCAACTCTAATCATTAGGCGGCCAATTAATTAAGCAGCCTGAACGCTCTGACCGGCCAGTTCGGACAGCAGGTCATGGTTTTCAATGGTGATATATTTGCCTTTCACCGCCAGCATGCCCGATTTCTGAAAACGACCCAGCAGGCGGCTGATGGTCTCGACGGTCAGGCCGAGATAGTTGCCGATGTCGCCGCGCGTCATCGTCAGACGGAACTCACGCTGCGAGAAGCCGCGCTGGCCGAAACGGCGGGAAAGATTCCAGATAAACGCGGCCAGTCGTTCTTCGGCGTTTTTCTTCGACAGCAGCAGGATCATATCCTGGTCGCCTTTGATTTCGCCGCTCATCAGACGCATCATCTGCTGGCGCAGAGCCGGCATTTTGCCTGACAAATCGTCCAGCGTTTCGAATGGGATCTCGCAGACCATCGCCGTTTCCAGCGCCTGCGCGAAGCTCGGGTGGTTGCCGCTCATAATGGCGTCAAAGCCGACCAGGTCGCCCGCCAGGTGGAAGCCGGTAATTTGCTCGTCGCCCTGTTCGGTGATGGTATAGCTCTTGATGGTGCCGGAGCGGATAGCGTAGAGCGATTTCAAATCATCGCCCGCTTTAAACAGCGTCTGACCTTTTTGAATCGGTTTTTTGCGCTCGATAATATTGTCGAGCTGATCCAGCTCATGTTCGTTCAGGGTGAACGGAATGCACAGCTGACTAATGCTGCAGTCCTGACAGTGGATGGCACAGCCACCAGACTGAATACGGCGAATGGTGCGTTTTTCAGTGATCATAATGTACGCTCGACGATTATTGACTGGGGTCAATTTTAACATTTTTTGTGCTGAAGGGAACTCGTCCGAGCAGTTTTAGGCTTATAAAGAGTAGGGATGTCAGGCGTGGCGCGGAACCGCGCTGTAGCAAGCCCTGCGCGTCACATTTTTGCGATCTGGCACGAAAACTTTCCACTTTTTTGATCCCGATGCGTATTTTCTAAACAGCAATCTGGCGCGATTCAGCGCTGGCGCACCTTTTTTGGCGTTTGCTACTATTGCATCTGCAGAGACGGATTTGATCTCTGCTCCTTAATTGATCTGGCGTGAGAGAAATTACTATGAACCTGGACGATGAAGACCTGTTTCGGGATGCCATGGGTGACGTCACTCCATTGAAAGACAGCGCCAGCACCCTGTGGCTAAAATCGCCCTCGACTAAAGCGCCGCGTCGGCCTGACGCAGAGGCGGAAGAAGAGAACTTTTTGACGCGCGGCTACCTCGACATCATTCCCCTTACTACGCCGCTGGAGTACAAAGCTGACGGCATTCAGCAAGGGGTGCTGGATAAGCTGCGCAAAGGGGAATACAAGATGGACGCCAGCCTGAACCTGCTGCGCCAGCCGGTGGAGACCTGCCGTCAGGCAGTGTTCAGCTTTATGCAGCAGGCGCGTAAAGAGGGGTTGCGCAATTTACTGATCATTCATGGCAAAGGGCGCGACAACGAATCCCATGCCAATATCGTGCGCAGCTATCTGGCGCGCTGGCTGCGTCAGTTTGACGACGTCCAGACCTTCTGTACCTCGCAGCCGCAGCACGGCGGCGCGGGCGCGCTCTATGTCGGCCTGCGTAAGACCGAAAAGGCGCGGCTGGACAACCGCGAGCGGCATGCGAAACGCAGCCGTTAATCCGGCGCCTTGCGGATGGTCGCCATCAGGATCTCAGCGCTAAGGCTTAAAGGGTGACCGGTACGGGTAATAATCCCTACCGGTTCCCCTGGCCCGGATGAGCTGATGGGCAGGGCGCACAGCGCGTTATGCGCCAGATCTTCTTTGATCGCGCCCGACGGCACAAACCAGACGTAGTCATAGCGCAGCGCCAGCTGACGCGCCAGTGAGGTAGACGAGGTTTCAACACAGGTGCTCGGCAGGGTGCAGCCCTGTTCATCGAGCATCTGCTGCGCGATGCGGCGCGGCGCGGTGCCTTCCGGCGAAATCACCACCGGCCACTGCATCGCCCGGGAAAGAGTGACATTGTCACTTAAAAGCGGGTGTTCAGGTCGCACCACCAGCTTGAGGGATTCAAGAAACAGCAGCTCATAGGTGAGTCCGGCCATCATATCGCTGTCTGCCATACGGCCGATGCCGATCTCGAATTCGCCCGCGCGCAGCCCGGCGAGCAGCACATTATTGTGCAGAGTGGCGACCTGCACGGTCGCATGGGGCTGCTGCTGGTGAAAACGATCGAGGATTTGCGGCAGCATGCCCATGGCTGCGGTGGTCAGCGCGCCGAGGCGGATCACCACCGGACGCGTCGACACCGGCAGGTTAACGCTCTGGCCCGCGTGGTTGAGCGCGTCCAGCACCTTCACCGCGTGGATCAAAAACTGCTCGCCCATGGTAGTGAGTTGCGCGCCAAGTCGGCCGCGCTCAAACAGGCGAACGCCCGTCAGCTCCTCAAGCTCGTTAAGGGTTTTTGACAACGCAGGCTGGCTCAGGCTGAGCGTTTCCGCCGCGCGACCCAGGGTTCCCTGCTGCGCCACCGCAACAAAGGTATGAAGATGGCGCAAGCGAATGCGCTGATTGAAAAGGATATTTTTGTCCATCTCTCAAACTTAATGAGTTTTACCGCCGATCGGCAACCAGTAAAGCTGGGTTTTGTTAACTTTGCTGCAAAATAAAATTAACAAAAAGCGGCGTTTTACGCGAGTTATTGATAAAGCGACAAAATTAGCTGACTGATGAGCCGTGTCAGCAGATTGAATTGATCCCACCAGCGCAAATTCAACAGGTTAACGCTTTAATGTTGAATAATTCTCAATATCATATAAAAATCAGGCGTCTTATCGTTAACGATGGGCTATCATAACCGCCGTTTTTTTTACCAAAACTGATGCCTCAGGGTGAGCGCAGTGAGGAGTTCGCAGTGACCAGCGTCGAAGCCGTGGACGTTCGCCAGTTAATCAATCAGTCAGCGCTCAGCCGCTGGCAAAAGCGTCTGATCGCGCTCTGCTTTATCGTCGTTGCCCTTGACGGCATGGATATCGCATTGATGGGCTTTATCGCGCCGACGCTGAAGGCGGGTTGGGGAGTGACCAACCATCAGCTTGGCGTGGTGATCAGCGCGGCGCTGGTCGGGCTGGCGCTCGGCGCAATGCTGGCGGGGCCGCTGGCCGATCGCTACGGTCGACGCATGATGATTATCCTCAGCGTCTTTTTCTTCGGGCTCTGGACGCTCGCCACTGCGCTGGCGAACAACATCGAGCAGATGATGCTGTTTCGCTTCCTTACCGGTCTGGGGCTGGGCGCGGCGATGCCCAACGTCGGCACGCTGGTGGCGGAGTATGCGCCGGAGCGCCGCCGCGCCTTTCTTATCACCGTGGTGTTCTGCGGCTTTACCTTCGGCGCCGCCAGCGGCGGTTTCGCCGCCTCCTGGCTGCTGCCGCGCTATAACTGGCATGCCGTGATGTTGCTGGGCGGCATTCTGCCGCTGGCGGTTCTGCCGTTTCTGGTGCGCGGCCTGCCGGAGTCGGTGCGCTTTCTGATCAGCCGCCGCGCGCCGGCGACGCGCATTCACGCCATTCTCGAGCGGATGCTGCCAGGCGCTACGCGGCCCGACAGCGCGTTCCACTCTCAGGAGCCGACGCTGCCGACGCAGGGCGCAATCGCTACCGTGGTATCGCGACGTTATCTGTTCGGTAGCCTGATGCTGTGGGGCGGCTATTTTATGGGCCTGTTCCTGGTCTATCTGATCGGCAGCTGGCTGCCGTCGCTGATTAATACGCTGGGCATGTCGGTCACCGAAGCGGCCATTATCACCGCGATGTATCAGGCGGGCGGCACGCTTGGCTCGCTTTTCGCCGGCTGGCTGATGGATCGCTTCAACGCCACGCTGGCGCTGGCGGCAATCTACTTCTGCGGCGGACTGGCGATCGTCGCGCTGGGCTTTTCCCCGGCGGAAGTCGGGATGATGAGCGGCATCGCTTTCCTGAGCGGCTTCTGCTTCAACGGGGCCAACACCGGCATGAATGCGCTGTCGGCCAGCTATTATCCCACCCATGCGCGCGCCACGGGCTCCAGCTGGATGCACGGCGTCGGACGCGTCGGCGCCATCCTCAGCGCCTTTGTCGGCGCGGAGATGCTTTCGCTTGGCTGGTCTTTCAGCCTGATCTTTGTGCTGCTGGCGATCCCTGCGCTGCTGACCACATTGATGCTGGTGATGAAAAACCGCTTCGGCTTTAAGCCGATCACAAATCCGTAACTTTTTCGCCTGCCGACAGCGCGTTGCTCTACAGTAGCAGCAATCTCGATCACGTCAGGAGCAGGCAGCATGAATCACTTCCTTAGCGCAGATGCTATTCGTACGCGCTTCTCGCAGGCGATGTCCGCTATGTATCAGCAAGAGGTGCCGCAGTACGGCACCCTGATGACGCTGGTCCAGCGCGTTAACGAGGGCTGTTTAACCGAACGTCCCGCGCTGAAACGCCGACTGGCCGCGGCGGAGGAGCTGGACCGCCTTAACCTTGAGCGTCACGGCGCCATTCGCGTCGGCACGGCGCAGGAGCTTTCGACGCTGCGGCAGATGTTCGCGGTAATGGGCATGGAGCCGGTCGGCTATTACGATCTCTCGCAGGCAGGCGTGCCGGTGCACTCCACCGCGTTTCGGCCGGTGAGTGACGCGGCGCTGCGGCGCAATCCCTTTCGCATTTTTACCTCGCTGCTGCGGCTGGAGCTAATCGACGATCTCTCGCTGCGGGAAAAAGCGGCGGCGATTCTGGCGCAGCGCGATATTTTTACGCCGCGCTGCCGGACGCTGATTGCCCAGCATCAGCAGCAGGGCGGCCTGGAGGAAGCGGACGCCGACGCCTTCGTTAAAGAGGCGCTGGAGACTTTCCGCTGGCACGCGCTGAGCACCGTCGACAGCGCCACCTATCAGGCGTTAAGCCAGCAGCACCGTCTGGTCGCCGACGTGGTCTGCTTTCCGGGATGCCATATCAACCACCTGACGCCGCGCACCCTCGATATCGACCAGGTGCAGGCGCTGATGCCGGAATACGGCATCGATCCCAAGGCGCTGATTGAAGGACCGCCGCGGCGCGAGGTGCCGATTCTGCTGCGTCAGACCAGCTTTAAAGCGCTGGAGGAGCCGGTAATTTTCCAGCAGGGCGAAAGCGGCACCCATACCGCGCGCTTTGGCGAAATCGAGCAGCGCGGCGCGGCGCTGACGCCGAAAGGCCGCGCGCTCTACGATCGTCTGCTGGCGGCAGCCGGCACCGGCGTCGACAACCAGCAGCATCAGCAGCATTTGGCCGAGGTGTTTCGCGCTTTTCCCGATGATGAGCACAGCCTGCGCGAACAGCAGCTCGCCTGGTTTGACTACCGGCTGAGCGAACAGGGCGAGGCGCAGCCGCCGCAGCCGGGCGAATCGCTGGCGGCGCTGATCGAACAGGGCCGCATCATTGCCGATCCTATCGTGTACGAAGATTTCCTGCCGGTCAGCGCGGCAGGCATCTTTCAGTCGAATCTGGGCGATCGGACGCAGGGCCGCTCCGCCGGTCACGCCAGCAGGGCCGATTTTGAAGCGGCGCTGGGCGCGCCGGTGCAGGATGAAATGCGGCTTTATCAGGCGCGGCAGCAGCAATCGCTGGCCCGGTGCGGTTTCCATGAGGCCTGACGGCGTCGATTCAGCATAATCTGCAAATGCACTAAGGACATAGACAACATCTTAACGCCCTGTAGATAATGCCTTAACGCTTTATCAGGGAACAGGTAATGAAAAACAGACGACCTCTGCGCCTCAGCACTGCCGAAGGCGAGCTAAGAGGAAGTATGGATGATGATCTCTTTGTCTTTAAGGGTATTCCATATGCCGCCGCGCCGGTAGGCGCGCTGCGCTGGCGCGCACCACAGCCGGTTACGCCGTGGCACGAGGTGCGCGATGCGACCGAGTTCGGCGCCGCCTGCTGGCAGAATCGCGCGCTCTGCGCTGTCGCGGGCGGCGGCGATCCCGGTCCGCTCAGCGAAGACTGCCTCTATCTTAACGTCTGGACCCCCGACGTCGAACCTGCGCGGCCGCTGCCGGTAATGGTGTGGCTGCACGGCGGCGGCTTCGTGATGGGATCGGGCGGGCTGGCGCCGTATAACGGCAAGCCGCTGGCGGCGCGCGGCGCCGTGGTGGTGACGATTAATTACCGCCTCGGCCACCTCGGCTTTTTCGCCCATCCGGCGCTGGACGCGGAATATCGCGACGGCGGCATAGTCAATAATTTCGCCTTGCTCGATCAGATTGCCGCGCTGCAGTGGGTGCAGCGCAACGTTCCCGCGTTTGGCGGCGATCGTGACAATGTCACATTATTTGGCGAATCCTCCGGCGCGCGCAGCGTGCTTTCGCTCTGCTGCTCGCCGCTGGCGGAAGGGCTGTTTCATAAAGCTATCGTGCAGAGCGCCTACAGCCTGCCGGATAAACCGCGCAAAGCGGCGCTACAGCAGGGCGAGCAGGTCGCGGCGCATTTCGGTCTGCCCAACGCCACTGCGCAGCAGCTGCGCGCGCTGCCTGCCGACGCCTTCTGGCCGCTGGAGTCGCCTTTATGGCACGGGCCGGTGCCGATTGCCGGCGACGCCGTGCTGCCCCAGCCGATGCTCAACACCTTTATGGCGGCGCGCCAGCATCGCATTCCGCTTATGGCGGGCAGCAACAGCGACGAAGCGAGCGTGCTGGAATACTTCAATGTCGACAGCGCCAAGGTGATGCGCCAGCTGCGCGTCAACCGGCCGTTCAGCTACCGGCTGCTGAAGTGGCTTTACGATATTCACGACGACCGTCTGCTGGGACGCGCGGCGGCGCGCGATATGGCCTTCAGCGTTATGCCGTGGATCCTGATGCGCGCGCAGCACAACGTCGGCATGCCGGGCTGGCGCTACTGGTTCGACTATATCTCCGAGCAGTCGCGCGATCTCTATCCGCACGGCGCCTGGCACGGCAATGAAGTGCCCTATACGCTCAATACCCTCACGGCGATGCAGCCCGCCGACAGCGAACGGCCCTATACCGCTGCCGATCGCGCCTTTGCCCAGCGCATGGCGGATTACTGGTTAGCCTTTGCGCGCGACGCGAGCGCATTCAGCCACAGGCTGGAGGGCGAGATAAGCTGGCCCGCCTGGCATCCCGGCGAAGACGTCACGCTGGCGTTCGGCGAGGGCGGAAAAGAGGCGCTGCAGCTAAAGCGCAATTTCTTACGCGCCCGACTGAGGCTGTTTCGCCTGATGATGAAAAGCATGGTGAAGCTTTGACGGCTAATTAATAAGGCGCCGGCAAGGTTTATCACCCATTAATGCTGGCGCGAATGCCGTTAAATCATCAGGTTACCTCTGCGTCGCGCAGGCGCATTGAGCAACTTTATTGCTAACTAAAAGGCTGTACCTTCCTTAATCCCTGCCGATAACGCCTTTATGCCCGAGATTATCGGGCCCCTCTCGGTTTTCACCGTCAAGGATTTGGCTATGGGTATATTAAAAAACTTCACGATTCGCGCCGTTATGCTGTGGATTCTCGGCCTGTTTTGCCTGTTGTGGTGCGCGGTGGGCTGGTTCAGCGTCCATTCGCTCGGCGAGCTCAGCAACGGCAATGATGTCGACCGCCATCTGGTCGCGCAGATGACCACCTTAAGCAAGGGCAACGACCAGTATTTCCGCGTCATTACGCGCCTGTCGCGCGTGATGGAGATGAAAGCCGGCGGCGCGCAGCCAGCCGACGCCGACTGGAAACCGGTACAGCAGGCGCTGGACAATATGACCCAGCAGCTGGCGCAGTTTAAGCAGATGGCGCCCGGCCCGATGGAGCCGCAGATCGTCGACCAGACCATCGCCAACTGGCAAAAGCTGCTCGATGAGGGCGTGACGCCGCAGCTGGAGAAGGCGCGCCAGGGGTCGCTTGAGGTTTATCGTCAGCACGCCAGTACGGTGACGCCCGCGCTGAGCCGCGCCTTTGGCGCCAGCGCCGAAGCCTTTAACCAGGCGGCGGCGATTAAGCTCGATCAAACCCGCGTTAACGTAGATCGCCTGACCGTGCTGACCAAAATCACGCTGGTGGCGGCGGTGTTCGCCGGCCTGCTGATCCTGCTGTTTACCGATCGCTATCTGGTCGCCATGCTGGTTAAGCCGCTGGACCGTATCCGCGAGCATTTCGCCGTGATCGCCACTGGCGATCTCAGCCAGCCGGTTACGCCGTTCGGCCGCAACTGCGTCGGCAAACTGGTGCCGCTGTTGAGCGCCATGCAGGATAGCCTGCGCGAAGCGGTAAGCGCCATTCGCAGCGGCACCGAAAATATTTCCCGCGGCGCGGCGGAGATTTCGGCAGGCAACAACGATCTCTCTTCGCGCACCGAAGAGCAGGCGGCGGCGCTGGAGCAGACCGCCGCCAGCATGGAGCAGCTGACCGCGACGGTGAAATTCAACGCCGACAACGCCCGCCAGGCCAGCAGGCTGGCGGAAACCGCCTCGTCGACCGCGCAGCAGGGCGGCCAGCTGGTGAGCGAAGTGGTCTCTACCATGAACGGCATCTCCGGCAGCTCGAAAAAGATCGCCGAGATCACCAGTGTCATTAACGGCATCGCCTTCCAGACCAATATTCTGGCGCTGAACGCGGCGGTGGAAGCGGCGCGCGCCGGCGAGCAGGGCCGCGGCTTCGCGGTGGTCGCCAGCGAGGTCCGTAATCTGGCGCAGCGTAGCGCCGCCGCGGCGAAAGAGATCGCCGCGCTGATTGAGGATTCCGTGCAGCGCGTGGACAAGGGGGCGGCGCTGGTGGGCAATACCGGCAACACCATGCACCATATTCTTAAGTCGGTGCAGGACGTGGACGCCATCATGAAGCAGATCGCCGCCGCGTCGGAAGAGCAGAGCAAAGGCATTTCGCAGGTCGGCGTCGCCGTCACCGAAATGGACAGCGTTACGCAGCAGAACGCCTCGCTGGTGGAAGAGGTCTCCGCCGCCGCTGCCGCGCTGGCGCGTCAGACCGAATCGCTGGAAGCCTCCGTCTCCCGCTTCCGCCTCTCGTCGCAGGAGCCGCTGGCCAGCGCGCCGTCACGCAACAGCCGTCCGGCCCCGGCCGCCGGCGGCACGCCGCGTCTTAAAGAGGAGTCAGGCGCCGACTGGGTCACCTTTTAAGCGCGTGACAGCCACGCCGCCAGATCCGCGAGGTAAGGCGGCGCTTCCCTGACCGGGCGTTGCAGCAAACTGTAGGCCGCCCCGGTTTTCACCCGGCTGGCGAACGGCGCAATCAGACGCCCGTTCGTCAGATCGCTCTCCACCAGATTGATATCCGCCACCGTTACGCCAAACCCCTGTATCGCCGCGCTGATCGCCAGATCCATGGTGCTGAAGTGTTGATTACGCGTCATCGTCAGCCTGGTATTCTGGGCGCTGAGCCACAGCTGCCAGTCGCGAGTATCGCCGGTAGGGTGCAGAAAAGTCATGGAAGCCAGCGCCTCGGGCGAGGCGGGCGGCGCGGCGTCGGCCGCCATCACCGGCGTTATCGCCTCGTCAAACAGGTGGATCGCCCCAGGCGGCGGCGTGCCGTACAGAATAGCGGCGTCGAACCCCTCCAGCTGCGCGTGATGCTCCAGCGTGGTGGTCAGCGCGACGTGCAGCTCCGGCCGCTGCTGCTCCAGCGCCACCAGCCGCGGCACCAGCCAGCGCATGGCGCAGGTCGGCGCCTTGAGCCGGATCACGCCATGCTGGCGCATCGCCTTGTCCGTCGCGCCCGCTATCAGCTCGAACCCCTGACGCAGATCCGGCAGCAGCGCCGCGCCCTGCGAGGTCAGGCGCAGGCCGCGCGCGTGGCGCTCGAACAGCGCGAACCCCAGATAGTGTTCAAGGGTGGCGATTTTGCGGCTCACCGCGCCCTGAGTTATACAGAGTTCGCCCGCCGCGCGCGTCAGGTTGAGATGACGCGCGGTTACCAGGAAAGCGTGTATGGCGTTAAGCGGCAGAGAACGCGGCATCATCACTCCAGCTATGCAAATTAGTCATGGCTATTATGACAACAATTCGCTTGTCGGCTCAAGCGCCGGGTCGTTGAATAGATATCAACGAAATCGACATTTTTATGCAGCCGCGCAGGAGCCCGCACGATGAAAAGCAGCGTTAACCTTACCTCGAAACTGCCCGACGTTGGCACCACCATCTTCAGCGTCATCGGCCAGCTCTCCGCGCAGCACCAGGCCATTAACCTGTCGCAGGGCGCGCCCAACTTTCCGTGCGATCCGGCGCTGGTGGAAGCGGTCAGCCGCGCCATGCGCGAAGGGCATAACCAGTACGCGCCGATGACCGGCTGGCCCGCGCTCAAAGAGGCGCTGGCGGCCAAGGTGGCGGCGCTCTACGGCCAGCATTACGATCCTGCGACCGAAGTGCTGATTAACGGCAGCGCCAGTCAGGGCATCTATATGGCGATCGCGGCGCTGGTGAACCCGGGCGACGAGGTGATTTTTTTCGAGCCCGCTTTCGACAGCTACGCGCCGGTGGTGCGTTTGCAGGGCGGCACGCCGGTTGGCCTGAAGCTGCAATTCCCTGACTACGCCATCGACTGGGAGGCGCTGCGCGCTGCGCTGACGCCGCGCACCCGCATGATCATTATTAACACGCCGCACAACCCGAGCGCGCAGGTGTTGACGCCTGCCGATCTGGCGCAGCTGGCAGCGCTGACGCGCGGCACCGATATCGTGGTGCTTTCCGATGAAGTCTACGAGCATATCCTGTTCGACGGCCGCGCCCACTGCGGTATGGCGACTCATCCAGAGCTGGCGCAGCGCAGCGTTATCGTCTCCTCTTTCGGCAAGACCTTTCACGTGACCGGCTGGCGCGTCGGCTACTGCCTTGCGCCGGCCGAGCTGATGGAGGAGCTGGTCAAGGTGCACCAGTTTATGATGTACGCCGCCGATACGCCGATGCAGATCGGCTTTGCGCACTATCTGCAGCGCGCCGAGAACTATCTGTCGTTGTCGGCGTTCTATCAGCAGAAGCGCGATCGCCTGGTGACGCTGTTGCAGGATTCGCCCTTTAAACTGCTGCCGTGCGCCGGTTCGTTTTTTGTTTTGGCCAGCTACGGACATTTCAGTGACGAACCTGACAGCGAGATGGTAAAACGTCTTATCGTCGAACAGGGCGTGGCAACCATCCCGCTTTCGGCGTTTTATATGGACGGCACCGATAACAACGTGATTCGTCTCTCTTTTGCAAAAGACGACGCCACCCTGCAGCGCGGCGCAGAGGCGCTCTGTCGGGTGAAGGGTTAATCTCAGGGGAAAACAAAATGAAAAAAATCAATGCGCTGTTTCTTGCGCTCGGCATGATGAGTTCGGTGCACGCGCTGGCGGCGGAAACGCTGCGTTACGGCCTTGAATCGCAGTATGCGCCGTTTGAGAGCCGCAATGCGCAGGGCGAGCTGGAAGGGTTCGATATTGAGCTAGGCAAGGCCATTTGCGCGACCGGCAATTTTAACTGTCAATGGGTAGAGAGCAGCTTCGACGCCTTGATCCCGGCGCTGCAGGCGAAGAAGTTTGACGCCATTAACTCGGCGATGAATATCACCGAGGCGCGGGCGAAAAGCATCGACTTCACGAAGCCAATCTACCGCATTCCAAGCATGCTGATCGTGAAAGAGGGCGAGAAGCTGCAGCCGACCGCTGAAGCGCTGAAGGGCAAAAATATCGGCGTGCTGCAGGGCTCGATTCAGGAGACCTATGCCAAGAAGCACTGGGAGCCCCAGGGCGTGACCGTGACCTCCTATCAGGATCAGAATCAGGTTTATAACGATATGGTCGCAGGCCGTCTGGACGGCACACTGGTGATGTCCGCCGCCGGCCAGTCGGGCTTCCTCGATAAACCGCAGGGCAAAGGCTTTGTTTTTGCCGGCAAGGCAGTCGAGGATGACGCGATTCTCGGCTCCGGCATCGGTTTCGGCCTGCGTAAGGGCGATACGAAGCTGAAGCAGGAGCTGGATGCGGCGATCACCAAAATTCAGGATGACGGCACGGTGAAAAAGCTGGCGGCGAAATATTTCCCCGGCATTGACGTCAGCGCGACGAAATAGCAAAAAAGGCGGCCGAATGGCCGCCTTTTTTATTGCCGCTCAGCCTTTAGTTCTGCGCCGCCAGCAAGCAAAGCCTTTCCGCCACCTGATAGGACTTCACAAAGGATGAGATCGGCAGAAACTCGAAGCGGGAGTGAAAGTTGTGTGCGCCGGTAAAGAAGTTCGGCGTCAGCAATCCTTTCGCAGACAGCGCCGCGCCGTCGGTGCCGCCGCGCATCGGGATGACCTTTGGCTCAATATCGAGATCCGCCAGCGCGGTAAAGATCAGATCGATCGCGCGGCGATCTTCGCCCACGGCGTTGCTGATGTTGCTGTAGATGTCGCTGATGCTGATGGCGACGCTGCCGGTTGGATAGCGCTGCGCAATCTCCGCCACGGCCTGCTGCAGCTGCGCTTTTCGCGCGGCAAACTGCGCCAGATCGAAATCGCGAATCGAGGCCTTCAGCGTGGCCTGGCTGGCGCCCGCCTGCATCTCGTTAAACCAGATATAGCCTTCGCGACCCGCGGTATGCTCCGGCGTTTCCCGACGATCGAACAGGCTGATAAAGTCGTGCGCCATCAGCAGCGGATTGACCAGTACCCCTTTGGCCGACATCGGATGCGCCGGCACCCCGGTAAAGGTGATCTCCGCCGACGCGCCGTTGAAGTTCTCATAGACCACTTCGCCCAGCTCGCAGCAGTCGATGGTCCAGGCGAAATCGACGTTGAAGCGCTTTTCCAGATCGAGCGCCTTCGCGCCGCGCAGCCCAATCTCTTCGTCGGGCACAAAGGCCACCACGATATCGCCGTGATCGCCCTGCAAATTCTCCATCAGCGTCATCACCACCGTCACCGCCGCCTTATTGTCCGCGCCCAGCACGCTGGTGCCGTCGCTGAAAATAATCTCCTCGCCGAGATAGGGGGCGATCTCCGGGTGCTCGTCGCGGCGCAGCCAGATATCTTCACGCGCGTTGAGCAACAGATCCTCGCCTTGCCAGGTGAGGATCTGCGGATGAATATCGGGCGAGAGCCCTACATCAACAGTATCGATATGGGTAATAAACCCGATGCGCGGCGCACTGGGCCGGTTGCCGCGCTTCACCGCCGTCACCGTGGCGCAGTCGTCGATTTCCACCTTATCCAGCCCGAGAGCGGTCAGCTCCTGCGCCAGCAGCTGCGCCATGGCGTGCTGGCTCGGCGTGCTGGGCAAGGTGTCTGATTTAGCGTCGCTCTGGCTGCTGACCGCCAGATAGCGAAAAAAACGTTGAGTTAACTTATTTGCAAGGGCTGTCATCACCGATCCTTATTTGTCTGCCAACAGCGGGATTCGTTATGTTACGAAAACGTGGTATCCATAAAGCGTCTGGATCATTTAGGGAATCTGACCAACGGAAGTCAATAAAAAGTGAGGAAATGATGAAAGTGAAGATAGCGATGCTGGCGTTGCTGACCGCTACCCTGGCGCATAATGCCGGCGCGAAAACGCTGGTTTACTGCGCCGAAGGGTCGCCGGAAAACTTCAATCCGCAGCTCTACACCTCGGGAACCAGCGTGGACGCCAGCGCGGTGCCGGTTTTTAACCGGCTGGTGGACTTTAAATATGGCACCACCGAACTGGTGCCGAGCCTGGCGGAAAGCTGGGAGATTAGCCCGGACGGCAAGGTCTATACCTTCCACCTGCGCAAAAACGTTTCTTTTCAGAGCAATAAAGCCTTCAAACCCAGCCGCGATTTCAACGCCGACGATGTTATCTTCTCTTTTATGCGGCAGATGGATAGCAAAAATCCCTACCACAACGTCTCTGGCGGCACTTACGCTAATTTCGACAGCCTTGAGTTAACCACCCTGATCAAGAGTATCGATCGCGTCGACGACCACACGGTGCGCTTTACCCTGAATCACGCGGAAGCGCCTTTCCTCGCCGATCTCGCCTGGTATTTCGCCTCGATTCACTCCGCTGAATATGCTGACCAGATGCTGAAGGCGGGCACGCCGGAGAAGGTCGATATGGATCCCATCGGCACCGGGCCGTTCCAGCTGGTGCAGTATCAGAAAGACTCGCGCATTCTCTATAAGGCCTTTCCAGAGTACTGGGCGGGCAAGGCAAAGCTGGACCGCATCGTGTTCAGCATTACGCCGGACGCCTCGGTGCGGCTTGCCAAGCTGGAGAAGGGCGAATGTCAGATCATGCCGTTCCCGAATCCCGCAGATCTGGAGAAAATGCGCAGCAATCCGGCGATCAACCTGATGCAAAAGGCGGGGCTGAATACCGGCTTCCTCGCGTTCAACACCACTAAAGCGCCGCTGGATAAGGTGGAGGTGCGACAGGCGCTGGCGATGGCGATCAACAAACCCGCCATTATCGACGCGATTTTCAAAGGCACCGGCACCGCGGCGAAGAACATTCTGCCGCCGGGCGTCTGGAGCGAAAACAGAGACCTTAAGGATTACAGCTACGATCCCGAGAAAGCTAAAGCGCTGCTGCAGCAGGCGGGCATCAAGCCCGGCACGGAAATCGCGCTCTGGGCTATGCCGGTTTCCCGTCCCTATAACCCTAACGCGCGCCGTATGGCGGAGATGATTCAGGCGGACTGGGCGAAGGTCGGCATCAAGGCCTCTATTGTCACCTACGAATGGGGCGAGTATCTCAAGCGGGTGCGAAGCGGCGAGCATCAGGCGGCGCTGATGGGATGGACCACCGCCACCGGCGATCCCGACAACTTTTTCGGGCCGCTCTACAGCTGCAAATCAACCCAGGGCGGTTCCAACTCCTCGAAGTGGTGCTATCAGCCGTTTGAAAAGCTGATCACCGAGGCGCGTGCCGAACCGGATCAGGGCAAGCGCACCGCGCTCTACCTGCAGGCGCAGCAGATCATGCATGATCAGATGCCCGCGGTGATGATTGCCCACTCGACTATCTTCGAGCCGGTACGCAAAGAGGTAAGCGGCTACGATATCGACCCGTTCGGCAAACACATTTTCTATCCGGTCGATATTAAAGAGTAATCAGGCCAGTCCGGCGGCGATCGCGCTGATACGCTGCTGGAGAAACGCGAGAAAGGGCGACAGCGCCGCGTTGCGCTGTCGTCCCGATACGCGCTGCAGCTGCAGCGTGCGCTGGCTGAGCTGGTCGACGCCCATCTCGCGCAGCACCAGATGCTGGGTTTGCGTTGCGTTGATCAGGGTAAACGCGCTGCTGATGGTGATCGCCTCAGGGGTATTGAGCAGAAACTGATAGAGCGTGGCGAAATAGTCGCAGGTCAGCACCGGTTCAATCACGCAGCCGCGCATCTGACAGGCGAGATCGAACAGCTGCCGCACCGTGGTGTTCTGCTCCGGCAGCGCCATTGGATAGTGGCTGAGCGCTTCCAGCGTCACCGGCTGTTGCGCCAGCGGATGATCTCTCTGCATCGCCAGCAGCACCGGCGCGGGCCAGGAGCCGATGACTTCCACGCCGCGTTCTGGATGAAGGCTAAACTGCAGCGCCACGTCGCACTCCCCGGCGCGCACGCGTTCCGCTACGCTCTGCGCGCTCTCTACCTTTAGCGCGAAATAGACGCCGGGATTCAGCGTGCGAAACTCCGCCAGCAAACCTGGCAGCAGGCTGAACGCCATGCCGTCGGTGCAGGCGACGCGAATAAGCGTGCGGCGGATCGCCTTCAGTCCTTTAATCTCCGCCAGCGCGTACTCCATATCCAGCTGGCTTTGCCGTACCTGACGGGCAAAAATTTCTCCCGCCTCATTGAGCACCATGCCGCGCGCGTGACGATCGAACAGCGGCGCGCCCACCTGCGCCTCCAGCCGCTGGATCTGTCGGCTGATGGCGGAGACCGCTACAAACAGCTGCTCGCTGGCAGCGCTCAGCGAACCGCTGTTGGCCACGGCCAGGAAATAACGGATCTCGCTGCTCAGCATCCTCTCTCCTCTGCACCCCAGCGGTGCATGCTTCTTTATCGGGCATTTTAGCTTTGCTTTCAAAGCAAGGCTATGTCGATAAATTGATAATTGTGGCAACGCCCGCCTTTTGGCAAAGATAGAGCGACACACAATAAAAAAGACAGGGCAAACATGACGGAACAACAGGCAATGCAACAGGCGATACGCTATTTCGACAGCGGAGAATTCCAGCGGCTTCTGGCGCGTCGCGTGGCGTGCGCCACCGAAAGCCAGCGGGCGGATCGCGACGGCGAGCTGAATCACTATTTGCAGCAGGAGATCGCGCCGCAGCTGGCAGCGCTGGGCTTCACGCTGCACTTTATCGACAATCCGGCAGCGGCGAATGCTCCTTTTCTGGTGGCGACGCGTATTGAAGAGGCGACGCTGCCGACGCTGCTGCTCTATGGTCACGGCGACGTGGTGTTCGGCGACGATGAAAACTGGCGCGACGGCCTGAATCCCTGGCAGCTGATCGAAGAGGGCGATCGCTGGTATGGCCGCGGCAGCGCGGACAATAAAGGCCAGCACTGCGTTAATCTGGCGGCGCTGGAGCAGGTTTACCAGGCGCGCGGCGGCCGTCTCGGCTTTAACTGCAAAATTCTGTTCGAGATGGGCGAAGAGATCAGCTCGCCCGGGCTGGCCGAGCTATGCCGCCAGCAGCAGGCGCTGCTGCGCGCCGACCTCTTTATCGCCTCCGACGGCCCGCGCGTCAGCGCGCCGCGGCCGACGCTGTTTCTCGGCTCGCGCGGCGCGGCCAATTTTCGCCTCACCATCCGCGCGCGCGACAACGCCTATCACTCCGGCAACTGGGGCGGGCTGCTCAGCAATCCCGGCATCCAGCTGGCGAACGCCATCGCCTCGCTGGTCAATGCGCGCGGCGTGCTGCAGATCGAGGCGCTGAAGCCCGACTCGCTGAGCGCGGCAGTACGCGCCATTCTCAGCGATATCGAGGTGGGCGGCATGCCGGGCGATCCGGCGCTGGACGCCGACTGGGGCGAACCGGGCCTGACGGCGGCGGAGCGTCTGTACGGCTGGAACACGCTGGAGGTGCTGGCCTTCGAGACCGGCAACCCGGCGCGTCCTATGAATGCGATCCCGGGCGAGGCGACCGCGGTGTGTCAGCTGCGCTTTGTGGTGGGCACCGACTGGGAAAACCTGGTGGCGCACGTTGAGGCACATCTGCGCGCCCACGGATTCGACTCTGTGCAGGTCGAGTTTTTGCGCGGCTCGCCCGCCACGCGTCTCGATCCGCAAAGCCCGCTGGTCGCCTGGGCGCTGGAGAGCCTGGCCGTCAGCAGCGGCAAAAAACCGGCGCTCCTGCCTAACCTGGGCGGTTCTCTGCCGAACGAGGTCTTTTCGGCGATCCTCGGGCTGCCGACTCTGTGGGTGCCGCACTCTTATCCCGCCTGCGGCCAGCACGGCGTTAACGAGCATATGCTGAAGTCCGTGGCGCGCGAAGGCCTGCAGATCATGACGCGGCTGTTCTGGCAGCTGGGCGAAGAGGGCGAGGCGCTGCTGGCGCGGCAGCAGGCTTACCAGGGAGCGCGCGTATGAGCACGCTGTCGCAAGCAGCAATGCAGGTTCAGACGAAGCCGAGCCTGCACAAAACCCTGTTCGCCACCTGTATCGGCAACGCGCTGGAGTGGTTCGATATTGCGGTCTACGGCTTCTTCGCCAGCTATATCGCCCACGCCTTTTTCCCCACCAGCGACGCTTCCGTATCGCTGCTGTTAACATTCGGCAGCTTTGGCGTCTCTTTTCTTATCCGTCCCCTCGGCGCGGTGGTGCTGGGCAACTACGCCGACCGCCACGGCCGCAAAAAGGCGCTGCTGCTCTCTATCAATCTGATGATGCTGGGCGGCGCGATCATCACCTTTATGCCGGAGTACGGCACTATCGGGCTGGCGGCGCCGCTGTTGATTATGCTGGCGCGCCTGATTCAGGGCTTTTCGGCGGGCGGCGAGTTCGGCAGCTCGACGGCGTTTCTGGTGGAGCATTTTCCCAAGCGCAAAGCCTTTATCGCCAGCTGGCAGTTCGCGACGCAGGGCGCCAGCACGCTGATGGCCTCCGCCTTCGGCCTCGGGCTGACGCAGATCCTTAGCGAGGCGCAGATTCAGTCCTGGGGCTGGCGCATTCCTTTCGCCTTCGGTCTGCTGATCGGTCCGCTGGGGATCTATATCCGCCGTCACGTTCATGAACCTGCGAGCTTTGCTCAGCAGGAAAAAAGCGCGGCGCCGTTAAAACAGCTGTTCGGTGCTCAGAAAGAGCTGATGCTGCTGGCGGTCGGGCTGATGGTGATCTCAACGGCGGTTAACTACATGCTGAACTATGTGCCGACCTACGCCACCAAAACGCTGCATCTGCCGGGCAGCGTCGCGTTTAGCGCCACGCTGCTGGCGGGGGCGATCCTCACCCTGGTGACGCCGCTGATGGGGCTGTGGGCCGAGCGCGTAGGGCGCGTGCCGCTGATGTGGGGGTCGCTGCTGCTGTTGCTGGTGACCATCTATCCCGCCTTTCGCTATATGGTGAATCACACTTCGCCGCTGACGCTGATGCTGCTGGTGGGCTGGATGGCGCTGCTGAAATCGATCTACTTTTCCACCGTGCCGTCGGTGATGGCGGATCTCTTTCCCGTCGGCACGCGCGCCAGCGGCATGGCGATCAGCTATAACGTCGCGGTGACGATATTCGGCGGCTTCGCGCCGCTGGTCTGCACGCTGCTGATAAACGCCACCGGCAGCAGTCTTGCACCGGGCTACTATCTGATGGCGGTATCGCTGCTGAGCGCCGCGGCGCTGCTGCGCAGCCGGTCGCGCGTAGCCTGAGCGCCGAGTGGCAGGCGGGTGAGCGGGCGCGCAGGCCGCCCGAAAAGGGCGGCCCAACCGTTACAGTGAAAACTGCAGATAGGCGACGTGCGTCTGCAGATACTCTTCCAGCCCATGTCGACCGTCGGCGCCGCCGATGCCCGATTTGCGCCAGCCCGCATGGAACCCCTGCATCGCCTCAAAATTCTCGCGGTTAACGTAGGTTTCGCCGAACTTCAGCTTACGCAGCGCCACCATGGTGGTATTCAGATCCCGCGTATAGAGAGAGGAGGTGAGGCCGTACTCGCAGTCGTTGGCCAGCGCAATGGCCTCGTCCAGCGTTTTGAAGGTCATCACCGGCAGCACCGGCCCAAAGATCTCCTCGCGCATAATCTCCATATCCTGACGGACGTCGGCGATAATCGTCGGCTGAAAAAAGAAGCCCTTTTCACCGGCGCGCTTGCCGCCCAGCACCACCTTGCCGCCCGCCGCCACGGCGTCCGCCACTTTCTTCTCGACGCGCGCCAGCGCAGCGGCGTTAATCAGCGGCCCCATATCCAGATCGCGCTGCTCCGCCGGATCGCCGAAAGTCACGCCTTTGAACGCCTCGGTTAACGCGGTCATAAAGCAATCGTAAATGCCCTCCTGCACATAGACGCGCTCCGCGCAGTTGCATACCTGGCCGCTGTTGATCACGCGGGAGCTGACGATCGCCTTAACCGCTAGCGCGACGTCGGCATCATCCATCACGATGGCGGGCGCCTTGCCGCCCAGCTCCAGCGACACTTTAGTCACGTTCTTCGCCGCTGCCGTCATGGTGGCGACGCCTGCGCCGACGCTGCCGGTCAGGCTGACCAGACCAACTTTCGCGTTAGCGGCCAGCTCCTGTCCAATCTCCGGGCCGTAGCCATAGACAATGTTAATTACGCCCGGCGGCAGGCCGATATGATGAACGATCTCGGCAAAGATGCCGGCGTTTAGGGGCGTCAGCTCGCTGGGCTTAATCACGATGGTATTGCCGGTGATCAGCGCAGGCGCGGCTTTACGGGCGATTAAAAAGAAAGGGAAGTTCCACGGCAGAATGCCGGTGGTGACGCCGATCGCCTTTTTAAAGACGAAAATATTTTCATTGGGCCGATCGCTGTTGACGATCTCGCCTTCATAGCGGCGCGCCCATTCGGCCATATATTCAAGATAATCTGCGGTGAACAGCACCTCGGTCTGCGCCAGCCCCTGCGTTTTGCCGCCTTCGGCGACGATGGTGGCGGTCAGTTCCGGCTCGCGGTCGCGAATAGCGGCCGCCAGCTTGCGCAGCCAGCCGCCGCGCTCTACGGCGGGCAGCGCCTCCCATGCCGGCTGCGCGGCTTCGGCGGCGTCAATCGCGCGGCTGGCGTCCTGCGCGCAGCCTTCAGGTATGCGAGCCAGCAGCGCTTCAGTGGCGGGATTGATCACCTCAATCCAGCTGTCTGCGCTGTGCGCGACAAACTCGCCGTTAATGTAATGTTTTAGTTCTGTTGTCATCTGCCGAATCTCCGATGTCGGGTACGTTAATAAAATGTTTTATAAATGCAGCGTGAAACAAAATGGAAGGGGACACCTTAGTCTGATTGCCACAGGCGGCGCGGTGCTGGCAAACAGACGCAGATTGGAACGATGAGGGCGGCAAAAGGTTGTATTCAGCGGCGATGGCCCGCATATCTTCTCAACGTTGCGCAAAACGGAATTTGGGCCAACACTTTCAAGAAGCATGAGGAGGATGTTATGGCGAGCGGATGGGCGTCAGACGGCGCCGTTCAGGAACAGATCGAAAGTACGGTTAACGATGAGATTGCGCGCGTGCGCGGCACCATGAGCAAGGGCGAAAGCGCGGAGTTTTGCGACGAGTGCGGCGAGCCGATCCCGCAGGCGCGCCGTGAAGCAGTGCCGGGCGTGCGCTTCTGCCTGGCGTGTCAGCAGGAGCACGATAAAGAAATGAAGGGCAGCGCGCTCTTCAACCGCCGCGGCAGTAAAGACAGTCAGCTACGATAGCTCAGGAACCAGGCATGGCGAGTCCGCTGCCGATAAACCATGCCAGAAAGCCGACGCCAGCGACGATAATCGCGATCGGAAACAGAATACCCACTCTCATAGAAACCTCATTATCTCCGCGTCAGGCGACCTGCATCACCGCGCGGTGCGTTTTCAGCATGCTAAATAGTTGAAACTGAGTGGCGTCGCTGACGTCGCGCAGCACTTCGCCTTTTTTATAGGTAATGCTGCGCACCTGGCCCAGCTGACGCCACACCACCAGCGCAGAGGCGATGAGCGCGCAGTTCTCTTCCGCCTGCTGGCACTCCAGCGTGGCGTACTGCGTCTCTTCCAGTCCATTAATAAAAATCTTAAGCGCGCTGGCGGGCAGGATGGCGCGCAGATCGTCCAGCATCACGCGACTTACCGCACGCGTTAAGAACAGCGTTAACCATTTACCCGTCATCTCAATTCCGGCCGTCGAAGATTTTCTACGTTTTATACGGCGTTAAGCGTCATTAGTGAAGCGATCTTTCTGTTGCTGCCAGGGACGAGAGAAAAGCGGCAGCCAGCTGATAAATGTGCTGCGCGGCACAGCAGTTTGCAAAAAAATCCTGAATAATAAGTCACTTATAGGAATTATTCGCTGCCATTCCGACAAAGTCGAAACTGTGATCTGCGTAGGGAGTAACTGGCGGATATTGCCATTTCGGCTTTGCGATCGGCAGTCATCCAAAGGCTGAGGCGTTCAGGCGCGCCGTAGACTGCCTGCTAATCAGGAACCGGGTTTCCTGTAGGCCTCAACCTTATGCAAGGAATAACAATGAACAGTGCCATTATTGCAGGTATCTTCTGGCATCTCGTCGGAGCTGCCAGCGCCGCGTGTTTCTACGCGCCGTTTAAACAGGTGAAAAAGTGGTCATGGGAAACGATGTGGTCGATAGGCGGCTTTATGTCCTGGCTGATCCTGCCCTGGGCGGTAAGCGCCGTGCTGCTGCCGAACTTCTGGGCTTATTACGGCAGCTTTAGCTTCTCTCAGCTGCTGCCGGTGTTTCTGTTCGGCGCAATGTGGGGCATCGGCAATATTAACTACGGCCTGACGATGCGCTATCTCGGCATGTCGATGGGCATCGGCATCGCTATCGGCATTACGCTGGTGGTCGGCACCCTGATGACGCCGCTGATCCAGGGGCGCTTCGGCGAGCTGTTCGCCTCGACCGGCGGCCGTTTAACGCTGCTTGGCGTCGCCGTGGCGCTGGTGGGCGTCGCCATCGTTTCGCGCGCCGGTTTGCTGAAGGAGCGCGCGCTGGGAATCAATGCCGAGGAGTTTAACCTTAAGAAAGGGCTGGTGCTGGCGGTGATGTGCGGCATCTTTTCAGCAGGCATGTCGTTTGCGATGGATGCGGCTAAACCGATGCATGAAGCGGCGGCGCAGCTGGGCATCGATCCGCTCTACGTCGCGCTGCCAAGCTATGTGGTGATCATGGGCGGCGGGGCGCTGGTCAATCTGGCGTTCTGTTTTATCCGCCTGGCGATGAAGCCGGAACTGTCGCTGCGCCGGGATCTCTCAGTGGCGAAGCCGCTGCTGATCGCCAATATCGCCTTTGCGGTGCTGGGCGGCACCATGTGGTATCTGCAGTTTTTCTTCTACGCCTGGGGCCACGCCAGCATTCCGCCGCAGTATGACTACGTAAGCTGGATGCTGCATATGAGCCTCTACGTGCTGTGCGGCGGGCTGGTGGGGCTGCTGATGAAAGAGTGGAAGTCGGCCGGGCGTCGTCCGGTAGGCGTGCTCTCTATCGGCTGCGTGGTGATTATTATCGCCGCCAATATCGTTGGGCTTGGCATGGCCGCGTAAGTCTGCAGGAAGATAAAACAGGCAGGTTCTGGTTGGAAAATAACGTGCCCGCGCGGGCAAGAAGGTCAGAGGAGCAAAGCGTCCCGCGACAGAGATGTTGCGGGACGAGCCGACATGGATGCCGCTTTTTGCGTCTTTACGAACAAGCCATTTCACCCGCCTGGCAGGCACAGGGCGCTGCCTGTGCGCGCGACGCTGACGCTTGTATTTTTTAAGACGGCGCTCGATCCTGCGCCCCACTTCCCGACCGCTGTGGCACAAACTGCTGGCGCCAGGCGCTGGGGGTTAAGCCGGTGTCGCGCGTAAACACCACCGAAAAATAGTTGCTGTCGTCGAAACCGCAGCGCGCCGCCACTTCACCGATCAGACAGTCCTGAGTGCGCAGCAGATGCTTCGCCTGACAGAGCTGAAGCTGGCGCAGGTAATGGCCGACCGTCATGCCGGTCTGCTGACGAAACAGCTGCTTCAGCGCCCGTTCGTTCAGCGAGTTCTGCTGACAAAACGCCGCCAGGTCGAAGGGACGCGCCACCGCGCCCTGCAGCGCCGACATCAGCAGATCGAGCTGTTCCCCCTCAGGCAGCGCCCAGGGGCGATCTGCCGCATAGCCGTGACGACGCAGGATCAACGCCAGTTGCAAAAAGAGCGCTTCCGTCAGCTGAATAGAGAGGGGATCGCCCTTACGGCTCTCGCGCTCCAGCTGGCTGATGACGCCGCGCGCCAGCGCCATGCCGCGCGTGGTCAGCCGCCAGCAGCCCGGCGCGTCGACGCCCTGCGGCGGCAAGAGTTGCGTCCAGTCGAGAGCCAGACCGAAGCGATCGCGGCAGTAAAGAATATTATCCAGCACCAGATCGTTGACGCTGTCGTAGCTGTGGCAATCCTGGTCGCGGATATAGAAGACGTCGCCGCAGGTAATCAGCCAGGGGCGATCGTTGAGGATATGCAGGCCGTTGCCGCGCCAGACGATGACAATTTCGCTGAACTCATGCCGGTGAGGGGGAAAAGAGGGTTGCGGCATACGTTCAGCCACCGTAACCGGCAGGCCTGGGGCGGCAAAATAGTCGTCCCGACTCAGTATCAGCGTCATCGCTTGCTCCTTTTACATCATCTGCTGGCGCTCCGCTCGCGGGGCGCAGCCAAATTCACGCCGAAACAGGGTGGAGAAATGGTTGCTGTCGCCGAAGCCGCACTGAAAGGCGATATCGGTGATGCGCAGATCGCTGTGGCGCAGCAGATGACGCGCCTGCAGCAGACGCAGACGGTTCAGATAGCGCTGCGGCGTACTGCCGGTCTGCTGCTTCATCTGACGGTGCAGCGTGCGCAGTGACAGCGAAAAGCGGTCGGCCAGCGCTTCCCACAAAATTTCTTCACTGTAGTGATCGTTAAGCCAGTCGAGCAGGCGGTGCAGGCGCGCCTCCTGATCCTGCGCCTGTTCATTGCGGCACGCTTCACGCAGCAAAACCAGCAGCTGCAAAAAGAGCTGCTCTTGTCGCGCCTGCTTCTCCAGCGACCAGCCATCATCCTGCCGCATCTTTGCCACCACATCCAGCGCCTGCGTCATGACTTTATTATTTATCCGCCAGTGCGAGGCGTAGCTGCCATCTTGGTCGTTCGGCAGCAGCGCCTGCAGTCCCGAGAGAAAGCGAAACGCGCCCGGGCTGCGGTAAAGCACGTTGGTCAGGCAGAGATTCTCCGTCTGTTCATACAGATGGCGATCGTGATCGCGCACGAAGCAGACGCAGCCGGCGCACAACGTTTGCGGCTGTCCGTTGAAAACGTGAATCCCCGAACCCTGTTCCACCAGCACGATTTCATGAAAATCGTGGTGATGTTCGGGAAACGCCTGCTGCGGCACCCGGGGTTCGATAGCGATGGCGTAGTCGCCCTGAGGGAAGAAATCGGCGCTGTGTAAAATCGTCATTGGAGCCTCGGTCGTTTAACAAAAGCGTAACCGAGTCTACTCAGCGCCCGCGCGGCTGACCTTGAATTTTCAACCGCGAAGCGCAGGAAATTCGCTTTTTTTTCAAGATATTCCCACCAGTTAAAAGAATTGCGGCGAAGCTCACATCCGTCGCCCTTGCGCCTCTGTGATCTCTCTCACGAACTTCTTTGCAAACCTGCCAGCGGCGTTGCGGCGCTGGCAGTACGGGGAAGGTGGCGCGCGCTCAAGGTTCCTACTCTGTCAGCATCATATCTAAGGAAGAACGGGCCATGAGTAAGCGAAATATCGTTGCGGTTGATTTGGGCGCATCCAGCGGACGCGTGATGCTCGCCCGGTGGGACGCCGCATCACAGCAAATCGATCTGCGCGAAGTGCGTCGTTTCGCCAGCCGTCGCGAACGCCGCGCCGGCTATGACTGCTGGGACCTCGATCATCTGGAGCGCGAAATCCGCGCCGGGCTGGCGCAGCTGGACGAGGAGAACATCGTGCCGGACAGCATCGGCATCGACACCTGGGGCGTCGATATGGTGCTGCTGGATAAAGCGGGCAACCGCGTCGGCGAAGCGGTGAGCTATCGCGACAAACGCACCCACGGCGTGATGGAGCAGGCGCTGCGCGAGCTGGGCAGAGAGGCGATCTACGCCCGCACCGGCATTCAGTTTCTGCCGTTCAATACGCTTTATCAGTTCCGCGCCCTGAGCCAGCAACAGCCGGACTGGAAAGAGAAGGTCGCCCACGCGCTGATGATCCCCGACTATCTGCACTATCGCCTGACGGGCAAGCTCAACTGGGAGTACACCAACGCCACCACCACGCAGCTGCTGAATATCGAAAGCGGCGAGTGGGACGCCGAACTGCTTGCCTGGGCAGGCGCGTCGCCCGCCTGGTTCGGCAAACCGACGTCGCCGGGCAATGTTATCGGCTGCTGGCAGAACGCCCGCGGCGTCGAGATCCCGGTTATCGCCGTCACCACTCACGACACCGCCAGCGCGGTGCTCGCTACGCCGCTGACCCAGGACAACGCGGCCTATCTCAGCTCCGGTACCTGGTCGCTGATGGGATTCGAAAGCCTGCTGCCTTACGCCTCCGCGAATGCGCTTAAAGCCAACATCACTAATGAGGGCGGCGCCGAAGGCTATCGCGTGCTGAAAAACATTATGGGTCTCTGGCTGCTGCAGCGGGTCTGCGCTGAGCTGCAAATCGACGATCTCTGCGCGCTGATCGCCGAGACGGCGAAAGAGCCGGCCTGTCGCGCGCTGATTAATCCCAACGACGCGCGCTTTATTAATCCGGACAGCATGGTCAACGAAATTCAGAACGCCTGCGCCGAACAGCATATGGCGGTGCCGCAGTCCGCCGCCGCGCTGGCGCGCTGTATTTTCGACAGCCTCGCGCTGCTCTACCGCCAGGTGATCGACGAGCTGGCCACGCTGCGCGGCGGCGCGTTTCGCCAGCTGCACGTGGTGGGCGGCGGCAGCCAGAACCAGTTTCTCAACCAGCTCTGCGCCGACGCCTGCGAAATTCCGGTGCTGGCCGGGCCGGTCGAAGCCTCGACGCTGGGCAACGTCGGCTGCCAGCTTATCGCCTTGGGCGAACTGACCGACGTGGCGGATTTCCGCCGCTGCGTAGAAAACAACTTCCCTCTGAAGACATTTGAACCGCTGACCAACAGCGCCTTTCGTGCCTGTCAGGCACGCTTTTCGGCGCTGAGTCAGCCTGCTAAGGAACTCGCATATGACAAAGCTGATTGAGCAAGCCTTTGAGCTCGCTAAACAACGTTATGCCGATATCGGCGTGGATGTCGAACAGGCGATGGCGCGCCTGGATAGCGTCCCCGTTTCCATGCACTGCTGGCAGGGCGACGACGTGCGCGGCTTTGAGAACCCGCAGGGCGCGCTGACCGGCGGCATTCAGGCGACGGGCAATTATCCAGGCAAAGCGCGCAACGCCGCTGAGCTGCGCGCCGACCTGGAAAAAGCGATGTCGCTGATCCCAGGCCCCAAACGTCTGAACCTGCACGCCATCTATCTGGAGAGCGAGTCGCCGGTGGATCGCGGCGCCATCGAGCCGAAGCACTTCGCCAGCTGGGTGGAGTGGGCGAAGCAGCAGAAGCTGGGGCTCGATTTTAACCCGAGCTGCTTTTCGCATCCGCTGAGCGGCGACGGATTCACCCTGTCGCACGCCGACAAGGCGATCCGCCAGTTCTGGATCGATCACTGCAAGGCGAGCCGTCGCGTATCGGCTTACTTTGGCGAGCAGCTCGGCACGCCGTCGGTGATGAATATCTGGGTGCCGGACGGCATGAAAGATCTCACCGTGGATCGGCTGGCGCCGCGTCAGCGTCTGCTGAGCGCGCTGGATGAGGTGATCGCCGAGAAGCTCAGCCCGCAGCACCATATCGACGCGGTCGAGAGCAAGCTGTTCGGCATCGGCGCGGAAAGCTACACCGTCGGCTCCAACGAGTTTTTTATGGGCTACGCCACCAGCCGTCAGACCGCGCTGACGCTGGACGCGGGCCACTTCCATCCGACCGAGGTGATTTCCGACAAGATCTCCACCGCCATGCTCTATGTGCCGCGCCTGCTGCTGCACGTCAGCCGTCCGGTGCGCTGGGACAGCGACCATGTGGTGCTGCTCGACGATGAAACCCAGGCGATCGCCAGCGAAATCGTGCGCCACCAGCTGTTCGACAAGGTGCATATCGGCCTCGACTTCTTCGACGCCTCGATTAACCGCATCGCCGCCTGGGTCATCGGCACGCGCAACACCAAGAAAGCGCTGCTGCGCGCGCTGCTGGAGCCGACCGATCGCCTGCGCCAGAGCGAGGCCGCCGGGGATTACACCGCGCGTCTGGCGCTGCTGGAAGAGCAAAAATCGCTGCCGTGGCAGGCGGTATGGGAAGCCTGGTGCCTGCGCCACGACGTGCCCGCCGACGCCAGCTGGTTAAGCGATGTGCGTCACTATGAAAAACAAATTCTGAATCAACGTTAAGGGTTCACTATGCAAAGCATTCTTTCATCCTGGTTTGTACAGGGAATGGTTAAAGCCACCAGCGATATGTGGCTCAAGGGCTGGGACGAACGTAACGGCGGCAACGTGTCGCTGCGCTTGCTGGAAGAGGAAGTTAAGCCTTTCGCCGGCGACTTTTACGCCGAGCCGCGCTGCGTTGAGCTGACGAAACCGGCGCCTGAACTGGCCAACTGCTGGTTCCTCGTTACCGGCTCGGGCAAGTTTTTCCGCAACGTACAGCTCGATCCCGCCGACTGCCTGGCGCTGCTGAAGGTCGACGAGCAAGGGCTCTCCTATAAAATTCACTGGGGGCTGAGCAACGGCGGACTGCCGACCTCCGAGCTGGCGGCGCACTTCCAGTCTCACAGCGTGCGCAAAGCGGTCTCCGGCGGCGCGGATCGCGTGATTATGCACTGTCACGCAACCAACTTTATGTCGCTGAGCTACGTGGTGGATCTCGATTCGGCGCGCTTTACCCGTCTGCTGTGGGAAGGCAGCACCGAGTGTCTGGTGGTGTTCCCGGACGGGGTCGGCATTCTGCCGTGGATGGTGCCGGGAACCGATGAAATCGGTCAGGCGACGGCCGATCAGATGGCGTCTCACAGCATCGTGATGTGGCCATTCCATGGCATCTTCGGCGCCGGACCGACGCTGGATGAAACCTTCGGCCTGATCGACACCGCAGAGAAATCGTCCGAGGTGATCGTGAAGGTGCTGTCGATGGGCGGCATTCGCCAGAGCATCACGACCGAACAGCTGGTGGCGCTGGGTAAACGCTTCAACGTTAAGCCATGGCAGGCGGCGCTCGACGCGGGGCCGGCCAATGCTTCGTAAAGCCTTTGTCATGCAGGTGAATAGTGATTGCCATCAGGAGTATGAGCGTCGCCACTCGCCTATCTGGCCGGAGCTGGCGGAAACGCTCAAGGCGCACGGCGCGCACAACTACGCAATCTGGCTGGACGCCGAACGGCATCTGCTGTTCGCCAGCGTGGAGATCGAGTCGGAAGAGCGCTGGAACGCGGTGGCGCAGACGGAAGTGTGCCAGCGCTGGTGGGCGTCGATGAAGGATCTCATGCCGAGCAATCCCGACAACAGTCCGGTTAGCCAGGTGCTAAAGCCGGTCTTCTTCCTCGAGTAAAGGTGGCAAACGAGCAGGGCGGGAACATTCCCGCCCTGATTACTTCATAGCGCAAAATATTCAGCGCTGCTTCATGCACTGACCGGTGAGCGCCGGCCACATCGCCATCAGCGTGTCGATGATGTTATCGAGATCCGCTTTCGGCGCGCCTTCGCGCGCGCGCACCGACATGCCCTGCAGCATACAGGCGAGATAGCGCGCCAGAGAGAGAATATTGACCTGCGCCGGAATATCGCCGCGCTGCTGACGGGCGGTGAGAAAATCCAGCAGCGTCTGCTGCTGCGCGTCGTGCTGCTGGCGCAGCATATGGGCGATCTCGCTTGATGACGAAGAGAGCGCGGTAGAGGTACAGATAAAGAAGCAGCCCGCCGGCGTATCGCAGTTGGTAAAGCAGGCCGCCGTAGCGCGAAACCAGCCTTCAATCGCTTCAGCTACCGATTTACTCTCATCCTGCAGCGCGGCGTTGCGTTCAGCGCTAAAGCGCTCGATATAGCGTTCCATCGCCGCGCGAAACAGGCCTTCTTTATTCTCGAACTCGGCGTAGAGCGTCGGCGCTTTTGCGCCGGTGGCAGCAACCAGATCGGAGAGAGAGGTGCCTTCATAACCATGGGTCCAGAACAGCGTCAGGGCTTTGTCCAGCGCCGCGTCCCGGTCGAAGGTTTTTGGTCGGCCGCGACATTTTTTCAGGACTTCATCATATTGCTGGCTCATAGATCCTCACGTCTGAAAAACACCCTATTAAATTACCGATCATTAAGAAAATATGCAAGCCAGCCAGCGCGCCCGTAAAAGTGGGTTGGCATTTTGTGCGTTGCCGCCTGCTTTTCCCCCATATGGTTAAGTGGAAAAGGGCGCTGCAGCCCATACTCACGCCTCTTCCACATTAAAATAACGATCGATAAAAAAATATTGACGCAGGGTCGCACCATGCTCTACTATTTGTTTAACGATCGTTAATTAATTTAACGACACCTTTTATCACACCCGAATATGAGAGCCGATATCATGAAAACCACCAAACTGACCCTGGCCGCTCTGGCCCTTACCACCCTGACTTTTGGCGCATTCGCAGCAGACCAGGTTGTCAGCGATCCGCTGCACCAGACCCCGGTAGGCACCATCTCCGCGCAGGGCGGCACTAACCTGGATTCACTGGAAGCGCAGCTGAACGCGAAAGCGGATGCCGCAGGCGCGAAATCTTTCCGCATCACCTCGACTTCCGGTCAGAACAACCTGCACGGCACCGCAGTGATTTATCAGTAAGTCAGCGGCGTCGGAGAGAAGGAGAGAGAGGATGAAAAGCGTGAAGTACGTCGTTATGGCAGCGCTGCTCAGCACGGTTTCCCTGGCCAGCGCGGCGGCGCAGCAGCTTGAGGCTGCGCCTTATTACCAGACAGAGGCCGCAGCGGTTAACGTTAGCGGCAGCGGCAGCCTGATTTCGCTGGAGCAGCAGCTGTCGGGAAAGCAGGACAACGTGCGCGTAAAGCCTTTTCCCATCGCTTCGACCTCTGGCGCGAGCAGGCTGTCTGGCACAGCCGCCAGCCTTAATTAAGAAAAAGGGCGTCGGAACCAGGTTCCGACGCCCTTTTTTTATCCGTTGCTGCGCAACTGCGGATATTTGCGGAAGATAGCGATACACCAGAACAGCGCGACCAGCCCCAGCAGCCCGCCGATATTACCCACATCCCCCATACTCAAATGCTCGCTGACCTGATTGCCCAGCAGCGCGCCCGCGCCGATGCCGATATTATAGATGCCTGACATCAGCGACATCGCCACGTCGGTGGCATCCGGCGCCAGCGACAGCACGCGCACCTGCATCGCCAGGCCGATCATCATCATCGCCATACCCCACAGAATACAGAGCGTCGCAATCGCGGCCGGACGAACGGCGGCGAAAATCAGCAGCCCCATGCAGAGGGTGATAATCGCTATCGCGGCGATCAGCAGCGCGGAGGGGAACTTATTGCCCAGCGAGCTAAAGAGCACGCTGCCCAGAATCCCGGCGGAGCCGAACAGCAGCAGCAGCAGCGTGGTAAAGTTCTCATCCGCATTCGCCACAAACTGCATAAACGGCTCGATATAGCTGTAGGCGGTGTAGTGCGCGGTCACCACCAGCGTCACCAGCAGATACATACTCACCAGCGCCGGTCGGCGAAACAGCATCGGCACGCTGCTCAGCGAGCCGGTGTGTTCGCTCGGCAGACGCGGCAGGATACGCGCCAGCAGCACCATCAGCACCAGCGCGGAGGCGCCAATCATGCCGAAGGTGGTGCGCCAGCCCAGATATTGTCCTACCACGCGGCCAATCGGCACGCCCAGCACCATCGCCAGCGCGGTGCCGGTCGCCAGCATGCTTAACGCCTGGGTCTTTTTACCGGCGGGCGCGACGCGAATCGCCAGCGAGGCGGTGATCGACCAGAACACCGCATGCGCCAGGGCGATGCCGATGCGCGACAGCACCAGCGAGGCGAAGCTCCAGGCGAAGGTCGACAGCACATGGCTCACGATAAAAATCAGGAACAGCGCCGATAGCAGGATGCGCCGCTCGATATTGCGCGTCAGCAGCATCAGCGGCAGCGAAAGCAGCGCCACGACCCAGGCGTAGATAGTGAGCATAATGCCTACGTCGGCGCTTTTCATGCTGAAGCTGGCGCCGATATCGGAAAGCAGGCCGACAGGCACGAATTCGGTGGTATTGAAAACAAAGGCGGCGATAGCCAGCAGCACCACGCGTAGCCAGGCCGTTTTACGGGATACAGTAGTTGATTGCATGAAAATAAAATCAGTCAGAGCAGCGGCAAAAAGATGCGGTTTTCACATCCACGAAAGTGACTTGCGTCACAATTATTGACCATTGTGAGGGAATTGCACGGTAAGGGGAACGGTGAAACGCAGTTTTATTCCTGAAAGTTTTTTATCGCCCGGCCTGCGGGCGATAAACAAGGGTTATCCGCGCGGCGTTTTGCCCGGCATCATCCGTTTCAGCGTATTGTCCTTGAGAAAATAGTGATGAAACAGCGCGCCCGCGGCATGCAGCCCTATCAGCCAGTATCCCAGCGGGGCCAGCGTTTCATGCCAGTCGATCAGGCTGTCGGAGAGATCGAAATTGGGTTCGCTCGCCACCGGCATCGGTATGCCGAACAGCCACCAGTCGCGCCCGCGCAGATAGCGCGAGGTGAGGCCCAGAATCGGCAGGGTGATAAACAGCGCATAGATCAGCGTATGCACCAGATGCGCCAGGCCGGTTTGCCTGCGGGCGATAGGCGGCGTGATCGACGGCGTGCGATGGCGCGTGCGCAAAAAAAGACGCGCCAGCATCAGCAGCAGGACGGTAAAGCCTGCGCTGAAGTGGGTAATAATCATTGCGTAGCCCTGCCAGGAGCCGCGCTCCGCAAAGCCGCGCAGTTCGATAGTGGCGTAAGCCAGCGCCACCAGCAGAAAGGTCAGCCAGTGAAGGGCAATTTGTGAAGCGGCATATTTTTCGCGCATAGTTTGCTCAGGCATCAGGAAGAAGAGCTCTACCTTACTGGAAAGAGAGGAGAAATCTTAACAAACTGGCGCAACGGCGCAACGCTTTGCTGACCTCCGCGGCGAGGCCAGCATAATCAGAGTCAGGCGATATGCTTTAGTGCCACGCTATTCTGTGCCCTCAGGTTTTTTTTTACCGGCAGCGGACAGCACGCTTCGCAACCCAGCGATCCGGGGTAATACTTGCGTGCCTGCTGAATCGCGGCGTTAGCGGTGTAAAAAGTGCCAAGAAACAGGCGGGATTCTAGCGGGGGAAGATACTGGCAGCCTGCGGCGTGCACCACATGGTTATCGTTATAGCCAGAAATTTTAGAAACGTAGTAGTAATGGCCCATTGGGACATCCTCATTGCTGTAAAAAAAAGTACATTTATTGTTGGAGTGAGAGGGATTATAGCGAGGATTGGCGACTTTGTTTTTTATGGCCCTAATTAGTCAGCAGACTCAGGGGCAACAGGCGAAAAAGGACGCAGCTGCGTCCTTTTTAGTGAGCGCCATGCGGCGTCAGAGCTGTTTTTGCTGCAAACGCCAGCCTACCAGCAGGGCGAGCAGCAGCAGCGCGGAGATAAAGAGGGTAATGCCAGGCCAGCCGTAGCTGTGCCAGAACAGGCCGCCAAGCGTACCGGCTACGCTGGAGCCAACATAGTAGCTGAAAAGATAGAGCGACGATGCCTGACCTTTGGCACGACGCGCGCGCGGGCCTATCCAGCCGCTGGCGACCGCGTGAGCAGCGAAGAAGCCGGCGGTAAACAGCATCATTCCGACGAAAATCCACCACACCGCGCTCAGTGCGGTCAGCAGCAGGCCCGCCAGCATCAGCGCCGTCGCGCCGAGCAGCACCGGACCGCGTCCCAGCTTCATCGTCAGCACGCCCGCCTTCGGCGAACTCCAGGATCCGGTCAGATAGACTACAGAGAGCAGGCCGACGACCGCCTGGCTGAGATGGTAAGGCGCGCCGAGCAGACGGTAGCCGATATAGTTGAACAGCGTGACGAAGGCGCCCATCAGCAGAAAGCCTTCGGCGAACAGCAGCGGCAGTCCAGCGTCGCGCCAGTGCAGGCGAAAGTTAATCATCAGGCTGCGCGGCTTCAGCGACGCCGGACGAAAATGGCGTGACGCAGGCAGAATGCGCCAGAACATCAGCGCCGAAGCGAGGGCGCAGCAGCCAATTGCCGCGGTGGCGACGCGCCAGGAAAAGAAGTCGGTCAGCACGCCGCTCAGCAAGCGGCCGCTCATGCCGCCGATGGAGTTGCCGCTGATATAGAGCCCCATAGAAAACGCGATTACGCTGGGATGGATCTCTTCGCTGAGGTAGGTCATGCCCACGGCGGCCACGCCGCTGAGCGAGAGGCCGGTGAGGGCGCGCATCAGCAAAATGCCCTGCCAGCTGTTCATGGTGGCGGAAATCAGGGTGCAAATCGCCGCCAGCATCAGCGCCGTCACCATCACGTTCTTGCGACCCACGGCGTCGGAAAGCGGGCCGGTCACCAGCAGCCCTAGCGCCATCAGCCCGGTGGCGATCGAGAGTGAAATACTGCTCTCGGCGGGCGATACGCCGAACTGCGCCGACAGCACCGGCAGGATAGGCTGTACGCAGTAGAGCAGCGCGAAGGTTGCCAGACCGGCGGAAAAGAGCGCCAGCGTAACGCGCATAAACTGCGGCGTGCCGCGTTTGATCCATACGGATGATGCCGCGGGTGAGACCGCCGTCGAATCGGCTAACTCGCCGTCGTCGAGCGTAACCGCCTGAGAAGAGCGACGCACGTTGAATCCTCAGCTGAAAAGAGTAGGTCTACTCTAGGAAAGCGCTAATAGGTTGTCTAATATATTAATAATCTCAATTGATATGTTTAAAATATGAATATTGAACTGCGACACCTGCGCTACTTTCTCGCGGTCGCCGAAGAGCTCCATTTTGGCCGCGCCGCACAGCGGCTCAACATCTCTCAGCCGCCGCTCAGCCAGCAGATCATGCAGCTGGAGCAGGAGATTGACGCGAAGCTGTTTACCCGCACCAATCGCAGCGTTCAGCTCACGCCGGCCGGGCAACAGTTCCTTAACGACGCGCGGGCGATTTTGCAGCAGGTCGAGCAGGCGGCCAGTCGCGCGGCGCGGCTGGAGCGCGGCGAAGAGGGCGAGCTGCGCATCGGCTTTACTTCTTCCGCGCCCTTTACCGGTCTGGTTTCAGACGCGCTCTATCAGTTTCGCCAGCGCTGGCCGCAGGTGCATATCCAGATGCAGGAGATCAACACCCGGCAGCAGCTTGCGCCGCTGCATGAGGGACGACTCGATCTGGGGGTGATGCGCAACACCGCGCTGCCGCCCGATTTGCGTCATCAGCTGCTGCTGCGCGAACCGCTGCATGCGGTGGTGCACTGGGCGCACCCGCTGGCGGACGCGGAAACCATCTCTGTCAGCGCCCTGGCGAACGAGCCTTTCGTTTTCTTCGATCCGCAGGGCGGCACGGCGCTGCACGGCGAAATCCTCAGCCTGCTGCGCCGCTATCAGATCACGCCCTACATCATGCAGGAGGTGGGCGAGGCGATGACTATCCTCGGGCTGGTGGCCACCGGCCTCGGCGTATCGATTTTGCCGGCGTCCTTCGCGCGCGCGCGCCTGGCCGATGTGGTCTGGCTGCCGCTGAAGGAGGAGGATGCGCTGTCGGAAGTGTGGCTGGTCTGGTCGGGCGAGCGCGAGCCGTCGATGCAGATGCGCAATATGATGCGGCTTCTGTCGCCAGAAGCGCAAAAATAAGGGCCAGACCTTAAGCAAAGTCTGGTTTTTATGTGCTGTAAATCACATTTCAAATCAAATATTTGACGCTCAGACGCAATCTGCCTCACCATAGTCGCTGTTTATTTAGAAGCGCGAAAATAACCGGGAGCACAGGGCGTGAAGCTGGATAGTCAGCCTGGCCATATTGACCAGATCAAACAGACTAATGCAGGCGTTGTTTACCGCCTGATCGATCTCTACGGTCCGATTTCGCGTATCGAACTTTCCCGACTGGCGCAGCTGGCGCCCGCCAGCATCACCAAGATCGTGCGTGAAATGCTCGACGCTCATCTGGTGCAGGAGACGGAATTTCAGGAGCCGGGCTCGCGCGGCCGACCGGCCATCGGCCTGATCCTCGACACGCTCGCCTGGCACTATCTCGCGGTGCGCCTGCATCATGGCGCGCTGACCCTGACGCTGCGCGATCTCAGCAGCCGCGCGCTGGTAGAGGAGTCTTCGCCGCTGCCTGATGAAGCGCAGCAGCCGCTGCTGACCTCGCTGATCGATCGTGTCGACGCCTTTTTTATGCGCCACCAGCGCAAGCTGGAACGGCTGACGGCGATTGCCATTACGCTGCCCGGGCTGATTAACGCCGCCTCGGGCGTGGTGCACCGGCTGCCGGGCTACGATGCGCGCGAGATACCGCTGGGCGATACGCTGGCGCAGCGCACCGGCGTGCCAGTTTTCGTTCAGCACGATATCTCCGCCTGGACGCTGGCGGAGTCGCTGTTCGGCGCGTCGCGCGGCGCGCAGGACGTGATCCAGATTGTGATTGACGACACCGTCGGCGCAGGCGTGATTAGCGGCGGTCAGCTGTTGCACAAAAGCGGGCGGGCGCTGGTGGAGATTGGACATACTCAGATCGATCCCTACGGTCAGCAGTGCTACTGCGGCAATCACGGCTGCCTGGAGACGGTCGCCAGCACCGGCAGCCTGCTGGCGCTGGCGGCGCAGCGTCTTGCCGCTCAGCCCGACAGCGTGCTCCACCAGCAGCCGTTGACGCTGGAGACGCTCTGTGTGGCGGCCCAGCAGGGCGATCGGCTGGCGCGCGACGCCATTGCGGGCGTTGGGCATCATGTCGGACGGATGCTGGCGATGATGGTCAATATCTTCAACCCGCAGCATATTCTGATCGGCTCGCCGCTTAACGAGGCCGCTGAAGTGCTTTTTCCCGCCGTCAGCAGCACCATCCGCCAGCAGGCGCTGCCCGCCTACAGCGAAGCGATTCAGCTTGCGCCCACGGAGTTCCGCGAGCCGGGCACCCTCGGCGCGGCAGCCCTGATCAAAGACGCCCTCTACAGCGGCTATCTGCTGGTGAAGCTGTTACAAGGTTAAGCGCGACTGAACTTTGCGCTAACGCAAGCCGCCTGCTGCCCGCACTCCTTACAATAGGTTTTGCTTTTTTGTAAAACAAAACCGTTACGTTGAGGAGGAGTGGGGTGAAAAATCTGTTCATTACCGGCACTGACACCGCTGTAGGGAAGACCGTTGTTTCGCGCGCGCTTCTGCAGTATCTCGCCCGCGCTGGCCTGAGCGCAGTCGGTTTCAAACCGGTTGCTCGAAACGCCGTGCGCAGCGCGGAGGGCCTGCGCAGTAAAGATGCGCTGGTGTTGCAGAGCAGTTCGACAGTTACCCTGCCATACGACGCAATCAACCCGTTGATTTACGAAGAAGATGAAGTCAGCATTCGGCCACGCAGGCCCATGGACTATCCGCTGTTGAGTCAAAGCCTGCAACGTCTGGAGCAGCAGGCCGACTGCGTCGTGGTCGAAGGCACCGGCGGCTGGCGCAGCCTGATGAACGATGCGAAGCCGCTCTCCGGCTGGGTCGCGCAGCACCAGATTCCCGTGGTGCTGGTGGTGGGCATCAAGCAGGGCTGTCTCAGCCATGCGCTGTTGACCGCCGAGGCGATCGCGCATGACGGCCTGCCGCTGGCCGGCTGGGTCGCAAACCGCATTAACCCCGGCCTGGCGCACTATGCCGAACTGATCGACGTGCTGCGCGACAGCATCGATGCGCCGCTGTTGGGGGAGTTGCCCTATCTGCCGCGCGCCGAACAGCGCGACCTGGCCGGTTATCTCGATCTCTCTTCGATGGGCATCGCCGCACTGCCCGATTCAGGTGCAAAGATCGCCTGAGAATGAAACATTATGCTGCAAAGCCGCTGCGGGTGAATCGATGGTTTCAGGATTCGGCGCAGCGCTTCCGGTTTTTAACTCCTTCTTGATCAAAGAGTTATCTTTTCAGCCTTTCGCTGCCCGCGCGCGTGGCGTGATAAATGCATTAACAGCGTTAATCACAAGACTGCCGGAGCACGATTATGTCGCATTCAGAAGAGAAAGCATTGCTGTACGGGCTGGACGAGCGCATCAGGCCAGCGCCCGCGTTTTTCGCCGCGCTACAGCATCTGCTGGCCAGCGTGGTCGGCATTATCACGCCGCCGCTGATCATCGGCTCGGTGCTGGGACTGCAGGCCTATATTCCCTATCTGATTAGCATGTCGCTGCTGGTTTCCGGTATGGGCACCTTTCTTCAGGCGCGGCGGGTGGCGGGGATTGGCGCGGGTATGATCTGCCTGCAGGGCACCAGCTTCGCCTTTCTCGGCGTCATCCTTTCCGGTGGGATGATCGTCAAAAGCCGCGGTGGTTCGCCGGAGGATATTATGGCGATGATCTTCGGCTGTACGCTGGTCGCCGCGCTGATCCCGCTGCTGATTAGCCGCTGCGTTGCGCAGCTGCGCCGCGTGCTGACGCCGGTCGTGACCGGCACAGTGATAACGCTGATCGGCATCAGCCTGATTAAGGTGAGTATCACCGACTGGGCGGGCGGGCATAACGCTGTGAATTTCGGCGCGCCCGGCAACCTGGCGCTCGGCGCCCTGACGCTGCTGGTGATTATCGCGCTGAACCGGATGCGCAATCGCTGGGCGCGGCTGATCGCGGTGATCGCCGGTATTGCCGTTGGCTGCCTCGCCGCGGCGCTAAGCGGCACGCTGGTGCTGAAGCCGCTACCGGAGACGGGCTGGCTGGCGCTGCCGGGCTTTTTCCGTTTCGGCTTCGCCTTCGACTGGACCATTTTTTTGCCGATCGCGCTAGTGTCGGTGATTTCAGTGATTGAGGCGGTGGGCGACCTGACCGCCAACTGTATGCTGTCGCAGCAGCCGATCAGCGGCCCGCAGTTTCAGCGTCGTCTGCAGGGCGGCATCTGCGCCGACGGCGTGAGTTGCGTGCTGGCGGCGGTTTTCTCTGCGTTTCCCAACACCACCTTTGCGCAGAATAACGGCGTGATTCAGATGACCGGCGTGGCGAGCCGCTATGTCGGCATGGTGATGGGAGCGATGCTGGCGCTGCTCGGGCTGTTTCCCGCCGTGGGCGCGCTGATGCAGCAGATCCCGCCGCCGGTGCTGGGCGGGGCAACGCTGGTGATGTTCGGCAGCGTGGTGGCCGCCGGGATCCGCGTGATGACCCAAACCCCGCTGGGGCGTCGCGAGATGCTGATTGTAGCGGTCTCTTTTGGTCTGGGGCTGGGCGTCGAAGCGGTGCCGGACGTGCTGAAGCAGTTCCCGCCGCTGGTGAGTCAGATTTTTGGCCATGCGGTCACCACCGGCGGCGTGCTGGCGATCCTGCTGAATCTGGTGCTGCCCAGCGAGCCGCGCGCTGTTGCTTTGCCGCAGGGCGAAGCGGTGGAAAAAGGGCTGTAGAAAAGAGTACGGCCCCGGCGCCATGAGGTATGCGCCGGTGCCGCTCGCCTCCGCAGGCGGTTGCAGGAAAGTTATGGATTCAGGCGGCGGCGCGTGCGGCCGGAACTGAGGTAGTCGGCGATATAATCCTGCGAAATCTCTCCGCTGTAGCGGCCATCTTCATCAACAATCGGCATCCAGACGGTGTTGTGCTCATAGAGCTTAGAGAGCACCACGCGCAGGTTCTCTTCCGCCCTGGCGGTTACCCGGAAGGTGTGCAGCAAGGAGTCGCAGTTGCCGCTGGCGTGGCGCGCTTCGCGGCGCTTGACGAAGCCGAGCGGTTTGCCGTCGTTATCCACCACGGTCACCGAACGCATATCGTTTTCATCCATCAGGGCGAACGCCTCCGCCAGCGGCGTGGCGCGCTTTACGGTGATGGTGGGCTGCTGATCGGTGACGTCGCCCGCCTGCACCAGCAGCAGGCGCTTCAGCGTGCGGTCCTGGCCAACAAAAGAGCCGACGAAATCATTTTTCGGGCTGGCCAGCAGCTCATCCGGGCTGGCGCACTGCACGATTTTCCCCTGACCAAACACCGCGATGCGGTCGCCGAGCTTGAGCGCTTCATCAATATCGTGGCTGACCAGCATCACGGTTTTCTTCAGCTGACGCTGCATATCAAGAAACTCGTTCTGGATCGCCTCGCGGTTAATCGGGTCGACGGCGCCGAACGGCTCATCCATCAACAGCACCGGCGGATCCGCCGCCAGCGCGCGGATCACGCCAATACGCTGCTGCTGGCCGCCCGACATTTCGCGCGGGTAGCGGTGGAGAAATTTGGCGGGATCGAGCGCCACCATGCTCATCAGCTCGGTGGCGCGTTCGCGGCACCGTTTCTTGTCCCAGCCCAGCATGCGCGGCACCACGGTAATGTTCTCTTCAATCGTCATATTGGGGAACAGGCCGATCTGCTGGATCACATAGCCGATATTACGGCGCAGGGTAACGGTATCCTGGGTGCTGGTATCCTCGCCGTTAATGTATATCTTGCCGCTGGTGCTGGGGATAAGGCGATTGATCATCTTCAGCGTGGTGGTCTTGCCGCAGCCCGACGGGCCGAGCAGCACGCACATTTCGCCCTGTGGCACATGCAGGCTGACGTTATCGACGGCGGTCATGCTGGTGCCGTTTTTCTGGGTAAAGGTTTTCGTCAGGTTTTCCAGTTTTATCATTATCGAATCCCCTTAGGAGTCAGCGCCGACTGCAGACGGTGCAGCAGCCAGTCGAGAATAATGGCCAGCAGGCAGATCATCAGCGCGCCAGCGATTAGCATACGAATATCGCTGCCGCTGATACCGTCGAGCAGCAGCAGGCCAAGGCCGCCGGCGCCAATCACCGCGGCGATCGCCATCACGCCGACATTCATCACCACGGCGGTGCGAATGCCGCCGAAAATCACCGGCAGCGCCATAGGGATCTCTACCCAGCGCAGCCGCTGCCAGAAGGTCATGCCGATGCCGCGTCCCGCCTCGCGCAGGCCGTCCGGCAGATTTTCCAGCGCGGTATGGGTGTTGCGCACAATCGGCAGCAGCGAATAGAGGAATACTGCGGTAATGGCGGGCAGCGCGCCGATGCCCTGACCGATCAGCGAAAAGAGCGGTATCATCAGGCCGAAGAGAGCGATAGTCGGAATGGTCAGCACCACGGTGGCGATGCCCAGCACCGGCGCGGCCAGCCATCTGACGCGCACGATCAGCACGCCCAGCGGCACGCCGGCGACGATAGCGCAGCCGACCGCTACCAGCACCAGCCAGGTATGCTGCCAGGTCAGCGCCAGCAGGCTGCTCCAGTTGTTGATAATGTAGTGAAAGGTATCCATATGGCCGCCTTACAGCATCTTTTTAGCGTTGAGAAAGTCGCGCGCAACCTGCTCAGGCGACTGATGATCGATGTCGACGCGCTTGTTCAGTTCGGTAACTGCCTCGCTGGTCAGCAGCGGTGAAAGCTGATTCAGCGCTTCAGCCAGGCCTGGATGGCTGTCGAGCACATCCTTGCGCACCACTGGCGTGACGTTGTAACTGGGGAAGAAGTGCTTGTCATCCTCCAGCACCTTGAGATCGAAACCCTTGACGCGTCCGTCGGTGGTATAGACCAGGCCCGCATCGACAAAGCCATCGCGCACCGCGTTGTAGACCAGGCCGGGATCCATCTGCCGAATCTGCGGCCGATCCAGCGTCAGGTTATAGGTGGTCTGCAGCGGCTTCATGCCGTCGGAGCGGCCGGAAAATTCCAGATCCAGCCCCAGCCGCCAGTTATGGTCGGGGTCGCGCTGGCGCACCTGTTCGATTTTCGCCACCAGCTGCGACATGCTGCTGATGCCTTCTTTCTCGGCGCGCGTGCGCTGCATGGCGAACGCATAGGTATTGTTCATCGGGGCCGGGTCGAGCCAGACCAGTCCCAGCTTGCCGTCGAGGGCTTTCACCGTCTGATACGCCTCGTCAGAGGACATCGGCTTGTTAATATGGTTGAAGATGATCAGCGAGGTACCGGTATACTCCCAGGTCATATCCACCTGTTTATTGAGCATGGCGTTGCGGCCGATGGTGGTGGCGATATTACGTTTAGGGATCACCTGAAAGCCTTTCTTCTGCAGCCACATCACCGTCATGGCAGAAAGAATATGCTGTTCGGTAAAGCTTTTGGTCGCCATCACCAGCGGGGCGGCAGCCTGCGCCGCCTGGCTGAATGCCAGCGTCGCGGCGAGAGTCACAGCGGTGCGTCTGAACCAGCGCGTCAGCGTCGTCATTATCATTCTCCCTGTTAAGCCGCATGCGGGCTGAGAAAGCGGCCCAGCGCCGCCAGCAGCATGTCGAGCAGCAGCGCGAACAGCGCCGTGGCGACCGCGCCGAGGATCAGCGTGGGAAAATCGTTAAGGTAAATGCCGGGGAAAATCAGCTCGCCGTAGCTACTGGCGCCGATCAGAAACGCCAGCGGTGCGGTACCGACGTTAATGGCGGTGGCGATACGAATGCCGGCCAGCATGACCGGATACGCGTTGGGCAATTCAACCTGACGCAGGCGCTGAAATTTGGTCATGCCGATACCGTTCGCCGCCTCAATCAGGGAAGGCGGCACCGCGCTCAGTCCGGAATAGGTGTTGCGCACAATCGGCAGCAGTGAGGCGAGGAACAGGGCGAACAGCGCCGGTTTTTCGCCAATCCCCAGTACGACCATCGCCAGCGCCAGCACCGCCAGCGGCGGCAGCGTATTGCCGACGTTGAAGATCTGCATCGCATATTCGGCCCAGCGGCGGGCAAAAGGACGACTCAGCAGGATGCCGCTGGGAATACCGACCAGCAGCGCGAACAGCATCGACCAGAAAACCAGAAAGAGATGCTGCTGACCGAGGTAGATGAGGTCGACGCGGCGCGCGCGCAGCGTATCGATCCCCAGGCCCCAGACCAGCAGCGCCAGCACACACACGATGGCCAGCAGCGCGAGTCCGGCGCGTCTGACCAGTGAACCATTTTGCATTCTCGATCTCCCTGTTGTTTGTTGTGCAGGCGGATTGCACGCCGCCCATTTTTTTCAGGTATGGATAAAAAGCTATTAAGCCTATAGCAGCGTAAAAGGGGCGACGCTACTTTTTATCGGCAAAATCAGACAGATAGAAATCGCTGAAACAGCGGGTAGAGCCGCGTGGCATCTGGTTTCAGCAGGAAATTAACTATTTTTCGCGGGTTAACGTGACGCCGTCACACAAATGGCGCACGCCGGGCACAGCGGCAACGCGAATTTAGGCTAGCCTTGCTGAATAACAAAAGGGAGATGTATGACTGAGAGCGCACACCTGCAGGTCAGCCACCGCGGCTGGATCCTCTTCGCCTGTATGCTGGCGATGTTTATGGCCGCTATCGAGGTGACCATCGTCGCCACGGCGATGCCGACCATCATTGTCGACCTGGGCGGTTTTTCACAGTTTGGCTGGGTTTTCTCTGTTTATCTGCTGACGCAGGCGGTGAGCGTGCCGCTCTATGGCCGTCTGGCGGATATGTGGGGACGGCGCAAGATGTTTTTCATCGGCACCTCGCTGTTTCTGATCGGCTCCGTGCTCTGCGGCTTCGCTCACAGCATGCTGTGGCTCATCCTGTTCCGCGCCTTTCAGGGGCTGGGCGCCGGCGCGATTATGCCGCTCAGCTCTACTATCGTGGCCGATATCTATTCGCCGCGCGAGCGCGCCAGCGTGCAGGGCTGGCTCTCCAGCGTCTGGGGCGTGGCGGCGATCGTCGGTCCGCTGACCGGCGCCTGGCTGGTGCAGCACTTTAGCTGGTCGCTGATCTTCTGGGTCAATCTGCCGATAGGGTTAATCAGCATGGCGATGCTGGCGCGCTTTCTGCCGGCCCACTGCGTCGACGAAAAGCCGCAGCCGCTGAACGTCACGGGCAGCCTCTGGCTGACCCTCTGCGTCAGCGCGCTGCTGATGGCGCTGCTGCAGGCGGAGTGGCTCGGCTACTGGCTGGTCGCCTTTCTGATTCTGGCGCTGTTCGCCGGCTGGCAGTTAAAAAGGCATGAGCTGCGCGCCGATGCGCCGCTGTTTCCGCTGGAAATCTGGCGTAGCCGTCTGATTATCGCCGGCAACGCCGGAAATCTGATTATCGGCGCGGCCATGATGGGGATCAGCGCCTTTCTGCCTACCTGGATCCAGGGCATCACCGGCGGCACGCCGCTGCAGGCGGGCAGCGCGCTGGCGATGATGTCGATCGGCTGGCCGCTCGCCAGCACGCTGAGCGGACGGCTGATGCTGCGCACCTCTTACCGTTTTACCGCCCAGCTCGGCGCGCTGCTGCTGGTGGCGGGCAGCGCGTTGCTGCTGCTGCTGCGCGCGGAGAGCGCAATCTGGCAGGCGGGCGCGACCGCCTTTGTTATCGGCACCGGCATGGGGATGACCAGCACCACCTTTCTGGTGTCGGTGCAAAACCATGCGCACTACGATATTCGCGGCATCTGCACCGCGTCGATTATGTTCAGCCGCATGATGGGATCGGCTATCGGCACCGCGCTGATGGGCGCCGTGCTAAACCTGAACCTGGCGCAGCGGCTGCCGCACGCCGCCGATCCGGTGCAGCAGGTTATGTCGGGTCCCTCGCGCGAGGCGCTCTCCAGCGAGACGCTGCGGCATATGGTGCAGGCGATCGCCGCCTCGCTGCACTGGGTATTTGTGGTGGCGCTGGTCATCGCGCTGTTTGCGCTGGGGGTGGCGTGGATGATGCCGCGACAGCGGCCGGAGCAGGCAGAATAGAAAAGGGCGACAGCGTCGCCCTTATTGAGTGCCGACGCGGATGAGATGGCCGGCTTCGTCAGCAGAGTAAGCTTACTGCGCAGGCGCATCCTGCGAGCTGCCTGCGCTGTCTGGCACGCTGCCTTCATCGCCGCGTCCCACGCGCTTATAAACAATTTTCTGTGTGTCGTTTTCGCAATGGCCCACCACCTGGCCGCCCGCCTGGTCGACCTGATCGTTAGGCACGATATCCAGCGAAAAACCCGATTCCGGGACGCCGTTCTGAATAATTTTCTGGCTGATGTCCGCTTTAACGGACTCGCAGGAGGCGTGCGCCAGCATCGGCAGCGCCAGTAAAGTTGCGATTAACATTCCGGTCTGTTTCTTCATCATCTTCTCCTTTAGCGTAGTGAACCTTACTGACTATAGCAGTCCGTAGAAAAAATCAGGGCGCGACCGGTCGGCCGGTGCGGCGATCGAGACAGCGCAGGGTATTGGCTTCCCAGTAAGCGTTAACGTTGTAGCTCTTTTCGCAGGCGTCGCGGGTGTCGAAGGCGCGATCCGCTTTATCGAACTCTTTTTCTACGCGGGTGTTCACCTTATGGCGCAGGTGTTGCGTGTCATTCCATTGCTCTTTGCTCTGGCGCGCGGCTTCATTACTGGCGGCGTTGTTGCCGTCTTCAATAATCAGGCGGCTGGTATTGGCGCTGGCCTGCACGGCGGTCAGCATCGCGCCGCCGGCCAGCAGCGCGGCGAACAGGGTCGGAAACAATTTTTTCATCATCTTTTCCTTCGGTTAATGCCTGGCGCGCAGGGATGGTTCAGGGTTGCGGCAGACAGGGCTTAGTATATCATCGCGCTTTATTTGCTCACCAGTGGTGGGCGATCTGTTTATCTTTGCGAGAGGATCCCATGCTGATCAAAACCGCGTTGCTCTTTTTTCTCACCGCCATCGCAGAGATTGTCGGCTGCTTTTTACCCTGGCTCTGGCTGAAAAAGAACGGCTCCGTCTGGCTGTTATTGCCTGCCGCGCTAAGCCTGACGGCCTTCGTCTGGCTGCTGACTCTGCATCCGGCGGCGAGCGGGCGCGTCTATGCGGCCTACGGCGGCGTTTACGTGCTGACCGCGCTGCTGTGGCTGCGCGTGGTGGACGGCGTAAAGCTCAGCGCATGGGACTGGAGCGGGGCGCTGGTGGCGTTTTGCGGCATGTTAATTATCGTGGCGGGCTGGGGGCGCGCCTGAGAGGAGACCAGCCCGACAGGCTGGCCTCCGGGGCGTCAGGGCTTGTGCACTTTCAGGCCGGCCTGCGTCTGGCTCACCGGCATCATCTCCAGGGTGTTGATATTGACGTGCTTCGGCAGCGTCGCAACCCAGTACACCGCCTCGGTGACATCTTCCGCCGTCAGCGCCGTCGCGCCTTCGTAAACCTTATCCGCTTTTTCATCGTCGCCTTTGAAGCGCACGTTAGAGAATTCTGTGCCGCCGACCAGGCCAGGTTCGATATCGGTTACGCGCAGCGCGGTGCCGTGCAGGTCGGTACGCAGGTTGAGGCTGAACTGGCGCACGAAGGCTTTAGTGGCGCCGTAGACGTTGCCGCCCGCGTAAGGCCAGTTGCCGGCGACGGAGCCGATATTGATAATGTGGCCGACGTCGCGCTCCACCATATCCGGCAGCAGGGCGCGGGTCATAAAGACCAGCCCCTTGGTATTGGTGTCGATCATATTTTCCCAGTCTTCGACGCTGGCGCGATGCGCCGGCTCGATGCCGAGCGCCAGGCCGGCGTTATTGACCAGCACGTCAATATTGCGCCATTCGGCGGGCAGCGAGGCGACCGCTTCCTCGATCGCGGCGCGGTTGCGCACGTCAAGCTGTAGGGTGTAGAGGTTCTCGCCCAGCTCCTCTTTCAGCGCCTGCAGGCGCTCGGCGCGGCGGCCGCTGGCAATCACTTTGTGACCTGTTTCGATGAATCGGCGGGTGATACTTTGACCAAAACCGGCCGTCGCGCCGGTAACAAAAATAATCATCTCACTGTTCCTTAACATGTTTTTCAGTTGACCTGGTTTCACCATACCACTTCAGCGGCGCCGCTGCGCGACAAAAGCGCGCGCGAGCTGTAAAGGCATTTTTCAGGCGTTCCGCTGCGCCATTGTGGCGCGCGCTGCACCAAAGACGGGCAGACGCGCGCGCGTCATCCGCGGCATTTTTTAAGCGCAGTTTGCCTGTCAGAGAGGCAACCGGTTGCGCATACGATACCGTTTTTACCGCCGTGGGAAAAATGCCTTTTTCACATAACATATTGAATAGTCATTGTGTTCTGGCATGCAGGTTGCAATTTAACGTTTTCTTCTGATCGCTAACCCTGTCCGTGCGCGGAATAAAGGAAATGTATGTCATCAACCCTTACGGCCATTCGCGCCAGCTTTTTTGACTTTACCGATGTGGCGCGGCAGCCCGAGGAGATTATGGCGCAGGCGCGCTATATCGACGATGGCGTGCTGCTGCTGGAGGCAGGGCGCATCGTCGGGCTGCATGCCTGGGAAACGCTGCCGCATGCGCCAGACGATGTTATCGATCTGCGCGGCCGCCTGATTGTACCGGGCTTTGTCGACACCCATATTCACTATCCGCAGACCGAGATGATCGGCGCCTACGGCGAGCAGCTGCTTCAGTGGCTCAGCCACTATACCTTTCCGGTGGAAAGCCAGTATCACTGCGCCGATCACGCCGCCGCCATGTCCGCTTTTTTTCTGCAGCAGCTGCTGGCGAACGGCACCACCAGCGCGCTGGTGTTCGGTACGGTGCATCCGCAGTCGGTGGAGGCGCTGTTCAGCGCCGCCGACGCGCTCGCGATGCGGCTGATCGCCGGCAAGGTGATGATGGATCGCCACGCGCCGGAGGCGCTGCTGGAGACGCCGGAGCAGAGCTATGCCGACACGCGGGCGCTGATCGAACGCTGGCACGGGCGCGGTCGGCTCAGCTACGCGCTGACGCCGCGCTTTGCCCCCACTTCGACGCCGGCGCTGCTCGAAAAGGTGCGTCAGCTGCGTCAGGAATATCCCGACGTCTGGCTGCATACTCACCTGAGCGAAAATCCGCAGGAGGTCGCCTGGGTGAAGTCGCTGTTTACGCAGCACGACGGCTATCTTGACGTTTATCATCGCTATCAGCTCACAGGACGACGCAGCCTGTTCGCGCACTGTCTGCATCTGGAGGATCATGAGTGGCAGTGTCTGCATGATACCGATTCTGCCATTGCTTTTTGCCCAACCTCGAACCTGTTTCTCGGCAGCGGGCTGTTTAACCTCAAGCGCAGCTGGCAGCAGCAGGTCAGGATCGGCATCGGCACCGACGTCGGCGCGGGCACCACCTTCAATATGCTGCAGACGCTCGGCGAGGCCTACAAGGTCGGGCAGCTGCAGCAGTATCGGCTCAGCGCGGCGGAGGCGTTCTACCACGCCACGCTTGGCGGCGCGCACGCGCTCGATCTGCACCCGCACATCGGCAACTTCACGCCGGGCAAAGAGGCGGATTTCGTGGTGCTGGATCTGGCCGTCTCGCCGCTGCAGCGGCTGCGCATCAGCAACAGTAAGGATATCTGGGAGCGGCTGTTCGTACTGATGACGCTGGGCGACGATCGCAACATCGCCGAGACCTGGGTTAACGGACGCGCGGTATGGCGGCGCGACGAGGCGAAAGCGCAGAGCTGAGTTGTTGCGAGCGCGGCAACCTGCCAGGATAAATCTTTGCACGGTAATCAGGAGCGAGGCATGAACGTCAGACAAAATCCGTTTTTTCAGGTAAGCACGCTGCCCTGGCAGGCGCCGCCGTTTGATCAGATCCAGGAAGCGGACTTTCTGCCCGCGCTGCTGGCGGGCATCGAGGAGAAGCGCAAAGAGGTGCAGGCGATTGCGCAAAATCCCGAGGCGCCCACCTTCGCCAACACCTTTGAGGCGCTGGAGCGCAGCGGACAGCTGCTTGAACGCGTCAATCTGGTTTTCGGCGCCATGACCTCAGCGAATACCAGCGATTATCTGCAGCAGGTTGATGAAGAGATCGCGCCGCAGCTGACCGCGCTTAATGACGAGATCGTCCTGAACAGCGCGCTGTTCGCCCGTCTTGACGCTGTCTACCAGCAGCGTGAGACGCTGGCGCTCGATCCTGAATCGCTGCGGCTGGTGGAGGTGACCTGGCAGCACTATCAGCTGTCGGGCGCCAGTCTGGAGGAAGAGGCCAAACAGCGGCTCAAGGCGCTCAACCAGCAGGCGGCACGCCTCAGCACGCGCTTTACCAATAAGCTGCTGGCCGCGACCAAAGCGGGCGGGCTGGTGGTGCAGCAGGCCGAGGCGCTGGCGGGCCTGAGTCCGGCCGATCTCGCGGTGGCGCAGGCGGCAGCGCAGGCGCGCGGGCTGGAGAACGCCTGGCTGCTGGTGCTGCAAAATACCACCCAGCAGCCGGCGCTGCAGGCATTGGGTTCGCGCGCGACGCGCCAGGCGCTGTTCGCCGCCTCGGTCGGCCGCAGCGAGAAGGGCGACGAAAACGATACCCGCGCGCTGGTGCTGGAGCTGGCCCAGGTGCGGGCGCAGCAGGCGCAGCTGCTCGGCTTCGCCAGCTTCGCTGAATGGCAGCTGCAGGATCAGATGGCGAAAACCCCCGACGCAGCGTTCGCCTTTATGCGCCATATCGTTCCGGCCGCGCGGGCGCGCGCCGAACGCGAAGCGGCCGCCATCCAGCAGACCATCGACCAGCAGCAGGGCGATTTTACTCTGGCCGCCTGGGACTGGAGCTTCTATGCCGAGCAGGTGCGCAAAGCGCAGTACGATCTCGATGAAAGCGAGATCCGTCCCTATTTCGAACTTAACAACGTGCTGGAGAAAGGGGTGTTCTGGGCGGCGAACCAGCTTTACGGCATTCGCGTCAGCGAGCGTCACGATCTGCCGGTCTACCATCCAGACGTGCGCGTCTATGAGATCTTCGATGTCGACGACGCGCCGCTGGCGCTGTTCTATACCGACTACTTTAAGCGCGACAATAAAGGCGGCGGCGCGTGGATGAGCAATCTCGTTAACCAGTCGAGACTGCTGGCGACGCGGCCGGTGATCTACAACGTCTGCAACTACACCCGACCGCCGGAAGGCGAACCGGCGCTGCTCAGCTGGGACGAGGTAATCACCCTGTTCCATGAGTTCGGCCATACGCTGCATGGGCTGTTCGCCACCCAGCGCTATCCGAGCCTTTCGGGCACCGCCACGCCGCGCGACTTCGTCGAGTTTCCCTCGCAGTTCAACGAGCACTGGGCGAGCGAGCCGCTGGTGTTCCTTAACTATGCGCGTCACTACCAGAGCGGCGAGGCGATGCCGGAGGCGCTGCACCAGAAGATCGTGCGCGCCAGCCGCTTCAACAAAGGCTACGACATGAGCGAGCTGCTGGCTGCCGCGCTGTTGGATCTGCACTGGCACAGCATCAACGCTGGCGAGACGCCGCAGTCGGTAGAGGGTTTTGAGCAGCAGGCGCTGCAGAGCGACAACCTGGCGCTGACGGCCGTGCCGCCGCGCTATCGCTCCAGCTATTTCCAGCATATCTGGGGCGGCGGCTACGCGGCCGGTTATTACGCCTATATCTGGACGCAGATGCTGGCGGACGACGGCTATCAGTGGTTTGTAGAGAATGGCGGGCTGTCGCGCGAGAACGGCGACCGCTTCCGCCAGATGATCCTGTCGCGCGGCAACAGCAGCGATTTGAAGCAGCTCTATGAAAACTGGCGCGGCGGCGAACCGCAGCTTGAGCCGATGCTGAAAAATCGCGGCCTGGCCGACTAATTCTCAGCGGGCGCAATGCCCGCTTTTTTATCCCAGCGGACCGCCCTCAATGGTTTCGCACATGCCTGCCAGCACGCGTTCGCCGGTTTCCTGACGCAGTTCCTGATACCAGGCCGCGGTCGCCGCGGGATCTTTGCCGTGGGTCACATCGCAGCGCTTGCGCGCCTTCAGCACCAGATCGCGGGTACGGCTTACGCGTCGCGCCTCATAGCGCCGCAGCGCATCCGCAATGCCCAGCGAGTGGGCGGCGAGAGAGGCGGCCAGCACCAGCGCATCCTCCATCGCCGCGCAGCCGCCCTGACCAATGTCCGGCGTGGTGCTGTGCGCCGCATCGCCCAGCAGCGCGACGCGGCCGCTGACGAAGCGGCTAAAGGGATCGATATCGTGGATTTCGACGCGGTTGGTGGTGGCTGGATCGATGGCGTCGATAAGGCGCTGTACCGGCTGCGCCCAGCCCTGGAAGTAGCGGCGCAGGTCCGCTTTTACCGTGCTGCGGTCTTCCGCGAGGCCTTTCGGCAAAGGCACGTCAAAAAAGAAGTAGAAGCGGTTGCCGCTCACCGGCATCAGCGAGACGCGTTTGCCTTCGCCGACGAAGGTGGTCCACTGATCGTCGGGCGCCAGCGCCGCATCGATTTCCACCAGGCCGTTCCAGTTGACGTAGCCGGCATAGCGGCGTTCGACTTTTTCGCCCAGCACGCTCTGACGGATAACCGAATGCGCGCCGTCGGCGGCGATCAGCAGATCGCCCTGCGCGGTGGTGCCGTCTTCGAAGAGGGCGGTGACGCCGTGCTCATGCTGTTCGACCTGCGCTACGCGTTTACCGAAGCTGACGCGTTCGCGTCCGTAATTGTCGATCAGCATCGCCTGTAGTTCGGCGCGCGCCACCGGCGAGGGATATTCTCCGACCTGGCGCACCAGCGGTTCCATACTGAAACGCGTCAGGGTCGCGCCGCTGGCGAAATCCTGATAGGCCATAAAGGCCATATTGCCGCTCAGGGCGCGCAGCTGCGCTTTCAGTCCCAGCGCGTTCAGGCACTTCACGCCGTTCGGCCAGACCGAGATTGCGGCGCCCACCGGCTTCATCTCTTTTACCGCTTCAAACACTTCTGTTTCGATGCCCGCTTTTTCCAGCGCGAGCGCCGCGCTCATGCCGCCAATGCCGCCGCCAATTACAATCGCTTTCATATCTTTCTCCTTATCGATGCAGTAGAGGCTGCAACTTTTGTACCAACCCGGCAGCGCGCGTCAGCCGGGCCTTTGACACGTTCAGCGCAGCGAGGGCGCGCCAGCAGCAGGCACTGAAGCTATAGAAATGCTTCATTTTGGTGCTTTGGCGGTCAGGTGAATCTTTTATTTCAGGCTGACAGCTGAAGTGTGACCGCCGGGCGCTTTTACGTGCGCGGCGCAGACGTTTGCCCGTTCGCCAGCCATACTTAGCCGGTATCGGATCCGGGGAGAGTTAAAAATGAAAAGTCGTTACATCATACTGTTGCTCACCGCTTTACTGCTGGGACAGAGCGCTAGCGCTCAGCCGACGGCGTCGTCGGCGCTGTTTAGCGGACGGGCGCCCATCGCTCAGCTGACGCCGGTAGCGGCGAAATGCGACCTCGCCAGCTGTCAGCAGAACTGCTACGTCGAGCGCTCGCACTGCAATACGCGCGGCAACGGCTCCTGCAGCAGCCAGACGCAGATCTGCGTGCAGAACTGCGCCAGCCAGTGCAGATAACGCCCTAAACGGCAAATCAACGGGTTTGCCGTTTATTGATTCAGGTCAAACCGGTCTGCCGCCGTTTCCCTTTCCTGTTGGCCATCGCCTAAAATAGCGCTTTTGTGCTGTCTGAACCGGCGCGGCTGCCGGACAATCTTCGCGCCTTTTAGGGATGTTATGACTTACGTTTATCTGTTTATCGCCATCGTGGCGGAAGTGATCGCGACCAGCAGCCTCAAGGCTTCGGAGTCCTTTACCCGGCTCTGGCCCGCGGTGGTAACGCTGGTGGGTTATGTCATCGCTTTCTATTTCCTGACGCTGGTGCTGCGCACCATGCCGACCGGCATCGCCTACGCGATCTGGTCGGGCGTCGGCATCGTGCTGATTTCCGCCGTCGGCTGGGTAGTGTTCAAGCAGAAGCTCGATCTGCCCGCTATCATCGGCCTCGCGCTGATCATCGCCGGCGTGCTGGTAGTGAATCTTTTTTCCAAAACGGTGGGGCACTAAGGTAGTCTGTTTTACCTTTATCGACGGGAGATAAACGTGAAAAAACAGCTCACCGAGTCGGATATTCATGAAGTGCAGACCCTGCTGCAAAACCCCTGGTTTAGCGTGCGTAAAGCGCGTATCGCACTCAGCGAAGGAGAGCCACGGGATTTCTACGCCGTGCATCATGAGCGTCCTGCGGTCGGCATTGTGGCGATGCAGCAGGAGAAGATCCTGCTGATCCGGCACTATCGTTATCTGATCGATCGCGTGGTGTGGGCCATTCCCTCCGGCGGTGTCGACGTCGATGAGACGCCCGCCTGCGCCGCGCGGCGCGAACTGCAGGAAGAGAGCGGCTATCGCGCCAGCTCCATTAGCGAGCTTATCCGCTACAACCCCTCCTACGGCAGCAGCGATCAGCTGTTTATTACCTTTGTCGCCACCGATCTGGAATTCGTCGGCATGGACGACGATCAGGATGAGGTAATGACCACCGGCTGGTTTACCCGCACCGAAATCCGGCAGCTGATCGCTGACGGCGAGATACCCGACGGGCTGTCGCTGGTGCCGCTGCTGATGCTGCTGGCGGAGCCCGCGCGCTAAAAGGGCGACCGACGCGGGCTACTGCGCCGCGCGATACTCCGCGATCAGAGTGTTAACCAGCTCCGTCGCCGCCATTTCCCGCGCGCGCGGTGCGCCCTGGCCTGCCCACTGCGCGCCAAAGCCGTGCTCGCCCTGCGCCGCAGCCGCGGCGGCGAGCGCTTTGCCCAGCGAATAGGCCAGCGGATAGTCCGGGATCGCCTCCCGCGGCGCGTCGCGCGTCGCGTGGCAAAAGGCGTTGCTCAGGCAGCGCGCCGGCCGGCCGGAAATCGCGGCGGTCATTTCGGTCTCCCTGGCCGCGTCGCTTTTCAGCGCCGCGCGCCAGGCGGCGTTGGCGGCCGACTCGGGGCAGAGTAGAAAGGCTGTTCCCAGCTGTACGCCGGCTGCGCCGAGCTTCATCATCGCGGCGATGTCGCTGCCGTCCATCATGCCGCCTGCGGCGATAACGGGAAGATCGCACGCATTGCGGATTGTCTGTACCAGCGTCCGCGTGTTCATCTGCGCATCCGCCTGTTCAGGATCGAAAATGCCGCGATGGCCGCCCGCCTCAAAACCCTGCGCCACCACGAAATCGATGCCTGCGGCGGCGACCAGGCGCGCTTCCTCAACGGAGGTGGCGCTTGCCAGTGTCACCATACCTTGCTTTTTCAGCCGCTCGATAACCGACTGCTCCGGCAGGCCGAAATGAAAACTTACCGCGGCGGGCGCAGCCTCAAGGAGCGGCTCAAGCAGCGGGGAGGCGGCGTCGAACGTCGGATAGATCTCGGTCAGCGCGGGCGGCGGCGGGGCGCCATACTGCGCAAACAGCGGCGCAAAGCGCTCCAGCCAGGCGCGTTCGCGTTCGGCATTGCGCTGCGGCGGGGCATGACAAAAGAGATTCACGTTTACCGGCGCTGCGGTGAGCTGCCGCAATCGGCTCAGCATGGCGCTGGCCTGCTCCTGGTTTGAGGCGCCCAGGCTGATCGAGCCTAGCGCGCCGGCATTGCTCACCGCAGCGGCCAGTTCGGGAGTAGAGACGCCCGCCATTGGGGCCTGAATTAAAGGAAAGGCTATCCTTAACGCACGGCGGAGTGGATTGTCCATCTTCGCTCTCCTGCTGGTGGAATCGACAGCGGGCAGCATCGCGTCGCTGCGACAGAAACGCAACTGCGGCGCTCAACTCTGCGCGTCAGGCTGCAAAAATTCGACTGGCGTAGCAGCCTGTGCACCGTCGATAAGACAGATAACAGACGCTATAGTGAACAGGGAGAAGATAACGTCTAATTTAGTTACAGCATACATAAAGCTTATCTATAATATCCACCATCAGCATCTGTGCAAATACATCTGGCTCTACAGATAAGACGGCGGGCTTATCCGTCCGGAAGCGCAGGGCTTCCGGATAGTTGCCATCTGTCAGATGCCATGCTCCAGCCACGCCGTAATCTGCGTCACCATTGCCTGAGTCGAAATGCCGTAGCGATCGTGCAGCGTTGGCAGCGCGCCCGCGTCGAGAAAGGCATCGGGCAGGGCGATCTGCCGGAAACGGGGCGTCACGCCGTGGCGCAGCAGCGTTGCCGCGATGGCTTCGCCCAGCCCACCGGTAATCGAGTGGTTTTCCGCCGTAATCACCAGCCGTCCCGCGCTGACCGCTTCGCCGGCCTCGCGCAGTATCGTCGCTTCGTCCAGCGGCTTGATCACCGGCGAGTGCACCACGCCGACCTCAATGCCGCGGCTCTCCAGCTGTTCAGCCGCCTCCAGCGCGCGCATCGTCATTAAGCCGCTGCTGATAATCACCGCATGTTTGCCTGAGCGCAGCCGCTGCGCTTTGCCGTGCTGATAGCGATAGTCATACTTATCCAGCACCAGCGGCACCTTGCCGCGCAGCAGGCGCATATAGACCGGCCCCTGATGGTCGGCGATGGCCGGCACCACCTGGCTGATTTCCCGCGAATCGCAGGGATCGATAATCGTCAGGTTAGGCATGCCGCGAAATATCGCCAGATCCTCGGTCGCCTGATGGCTCGGACCGTAGCCGGTGGTGAGCCCGGGCAGGGCGCAGGCGATTTTCACGTTCAGATTCTCTTCGGCGATCGCCATGCAGATAAAGTCATAGGCGCGGCGCGAGGCGAACACCGCGTAGGTGGTGACGAACGGCGTAAAGCCTTCGCGCGCCATGCCGGCGGCTGCGCTCATCAGCAGCTGCTCCGCCATGCCCATCTGAAAGAAACGGTCAGGAAAGGCGTCGGCGAAGAGGTGCAGATCGGTATATTTACTCAGGTCGGCGGTTAAACCGACGATATCCTGCCGCTGGCGCGCCAGCTCGACCAGCGCATGGCCAAAAGGCGCAGCTTCCGTCGGCTGGCCCTCGGCGGCAATCGAGGCGATCATCGCCGAGGTTGTCAGGCGTTTTTTTACCGTTGAAGTACTCATCTTATTCTCCCTGTTCCAGCGCAGTAAGGGCTTTATCCCACTCATCGGCGTCGACGCGGATAAAATGGGTTTTCTCCCGGGTTTCCAGGAAAGGCACGCCTTTGCCCATTCGGGTATCGCAAATAATTACGCGCGGCTGCGCTTGCGACCAGTCGCGCGCGGCGTCAAAGGCGGCGACCAGCGCATCGATATCGTTGCCGTCCACCCGCTGCGCATACCAGCCGAAAGCCTGCCAGCGCTCGACGATGGGCTCAAACGCCAGAATCTCGCTGCTGTGGCCATCCGCCTGCTGGTTATTGACGTCGATAATCGCAATCAGATTATCGAGCCGCCAGTGTGACGCCGACATGGCGGCCTCCCAGGTCGATCCCTCATTCAGCTCCCCGTCGGAAAGCAGGTTATAGACCCACGACCTCGAGCCCTTACGCTTCAGCCCCAGGCAGGCGCCAACCGCAATGCCCAGGCCGTGGCCGAGCGAGCCGCCGGTGATCTCCATACCGGGCGTATAGGCCGCCATGCCCGACATTGGCAGACGGCTCTCGTCGCTGCCGTAGGTTTCACGCTCCGCTTCGGGAATGACGCCCGCCTCTAGCAACGCCGCATAGAGGGCGATAGCGTAGTGGCCGATAGAGAGATAGAAACGATCGCGACCTTCCCATTCGGGATCCCCGGCGCGATAGTTCAGCGCGTGGAAATAGCTCACGGCGAGCAGATCGGCGGCGCCCAGCGCCTGACCGATATAGCCCTGGCCCTGAACCTGGCCCATCAGCAGCGCATGGCGTCGAATGCGCGTGGCGCGCTGTCGTAGGGTCAGCGGCGCCGACGAAGTAAGGGTATGCATAGAACCTCCTGATTAACGATTAACATCCGCTGCCCGAATACGCAGCACGCAGAGCGCGCCGAGCAGCAGAACCGCAGCGATAAAGTACATGCCCGACGCGGGCGAGCCGGTCAGCGTGGTAATCGAGCCGATAAGCCAGGGCGAAAAAAAGCCGGCGAGATTGGCGATGCAGTTCACCGCCGCGATGCCCGCGGCGGCAGAGACGCCGCCCAGCAGATTGGTCGGCAGCATCCAGAACAGCGACGAGGCGGAGAGAATCCCCGCCGCCGCCAGGCAGAGAAAGAGCAGCGACAGCGTGACGCTGTGGCCCAGCAGGGTCGCCATCGTCAGGCCCGCCATGCCGAGCACCATCGGTACGATAAGGTGCCAGCGCCGCTCGCGATGGCGATCGCCGCTGCGGCCCGCCATCAGCATAAACACGATGGCGCACAGATAGGGCAGACTGGTGAGCAGGCCGATATGCAGCGGCTCGCGGATGCCGGCATTTCTTACCAGCGTCGGCAGCCAGAAGGTCAGGGCGTACTGACCCATCACCACGCAAAAGTAGATCGCCGCCAGCGTCCAGAGGCGTTTGTCCGCCACAAACTCTTTAATAGTGCCGTGATGCGACTTTTGCTGGTTATCCTCATCCAGATCGGCGCGCACCATGCGTTTTTCGCCTTCATCGAGCCAGCTCGCCTGTTCGACGCGATCTTTCAGCACCACCAGCACCACAAACCCCATCAGAATGGTCGGGATCGCCTCCAGCATGAACATCCACTGCCAGCCGGCCCAGCCGTGCGATCCGGCGAAGGTTTCCATAATCCAGCCGGAGAGCGGGCCGCCGATCATGCCGGAAAGCGGAATGGCGACGAACCAGAGCACCGTCATGCGCGCCCGGCGGTGAGCGGGAAACCAGTAGGTGAGATAGAGCAGCAACCCGGGCGCCAGTCCGGCTTCGGCCACGCCTAGCAGGAATCGCAGCAGATAGAACTGCCAGGCAGTCTCGACAAAGGCGAAGGCGCCGGAGATCAGGCCCCAGGTGATCATAATGCGGGCGATCCAGCGGCGCGCGCCGACGCGATGCAGGATCAGGTTGCTGGGCACCTCAAAGAAAAAGTAACCGAGAAAAAAGATCCCGGCGCCGAGGCCGTAGACCGTTTCGCTCAGCGAGAGATCGTCCATCATTTGCAGCTTGGCGAAGCCGACGTTGACGCGATCCAGATAGGCGCAGAGGTAACACAACATTAAGAACGGCATCAGGCGCCAGGCGATTTTGCGATAGGCGCCGTCGCGCGCAGCGACCGCCGCACCGATATTCAGCGTTGTCATGATTATCACTCCGGGAGTGAACCAGCAGCCTGGCTGCTGGAGAAAAGGGGGACGATCAGTGGATCAGCATGCCGCCGTTCACGTCTAAGGTGACGCCGGTGAGGTAGCTGGAGAGATCGCTGGCGAGAAACAGCGCGGCGTGCGCCACGTCGTCAGCGGCGCCGAGACGTCCGAGGGGAATCGAATCAATAATGGCGTGACGGCGCTCGTCGTGCAGCAGTCCGCCGGTGATATCGGTCTGGATCAGGCCGGGCGTCAGGGCGTTGACGCGGATCTGATCCGGCCCGAACTCGCGCGCCATCGCTTTGGTCAGGCCCAGGACGCCCGCCTTCGCGGCGCTGTAGTGCGGACCGCCGAAGATGCCGCCGCCGCGCTGCGCCGATACCGACGAGAGACAGACGATGCTGCCGCCGCCCTGACGCTGCATCACAGGGATCACCGCCTGCGACATCAGCAGCGTGCCGCGCAGGTTGACATCCAGTATACGGTTGTAGTCTTCGAGGCCGATTTCCAACGTTTTCACCGGCTGCGTAATGCCGGCGTTATTCACCAGTACGTCGATGCGGCCATACTCCTTCAGGACCTCAGCGACGGCGCGCTGAATCGCCTCGGCGTCGGTGACGTTGGCCGCAAGGCCCAGATGGCCGGATCCCAGCTCCAGCGCGGTGCGCTGCGCTGCCGCTTCATCAAGATCGAGCACTACCACGCGCGCGCCGTGGTGAGCGAAACAGGCGGCCGTAGCGCGTCCAATACCGCGCTGAGACGCGGCGCCCGTAATAATCGCAACTTTCTCTTTCAGCAACATAACTGACTCCAGATTCTTTTTTTATAGGGTTCGGTATCGCTACCGGCAGGGTTCATCCTCAGCATCAGAAATAGCGCGCAAAGTGGCAATGCAAAAAAATTCATTTGATGCTGAATGAAATTGTTGGTTTGATGCAGTTAACAATTTTCAATGTTTAAAACGGACATAAATCACAAAACCGTGAGCGGGAATAGTTATGGAAAAGCCAGTCAGCCAACTTCCTTCATTAAAATCGCTGCGCGTCTTTGAGGAAGTGGCGCAATCAGGAAACGTGGCGCGCGCGGCGGAAAAATTAAATATCACCCCCTCGGCGGCGAGCCACCAGCTGGCGAAACTGGAAAAAGAGCTGGGCTCGATTCTGTTTCACCGCTCGGCGAAAGGGGTAGCGTTAACCCTGGCGGGCGAGCGCTATTTAGCGGAGATTCGGCCGCTGATCCTCAGCCTGACGCAGGCGACAGCGCGGCTGCGCAATGAGAAAGATCGCAGCGCGCTGCGCATTCACTGCGCGCCCAGTTTTGGGCTGTTATGGCTGCTGCCGCGTATTCATCAGTTTCGCGAAGCGCACCCGGACATACAGGTTTCGCTCTCCTGCTCCTATGAGAACTTATCCTTCAGCCGCGATAATATCGATATTGCGGTGCGCCATGGATTTCCGGAATGGAAGGCGTTTGAAATAAAAACAATTCGCCATGAAAAAATGTCGGTGCTGGCGTCGCCCGACTATCTGGATAAATATCCGCTGCGCTCGCCGGACGAATTAAATAACCACGCGCTGATCCTTTCCGAATCGCCGTTAATTCAGTGGCCGCAGTGGTTCGCCACGCAGCAATTGCCGCAGCCGACTCAGGAGTGGCTGTTTCGCTTCGACCGATCCTATATGAGCCTGGAGGCGGCGATGCTCGGCCACGGGCTGATCTTCGAAAGCGAACTGCTGGCCGCCGACTATCTTCGCAGCGGCAAACTGGTCAGGGTATTTGACGACGCCATGAGCCTGCCGGTCAGCGCCCATCACCTGGTTTATCCGCGCGGCTATGCGCAGTTCCCGCGCGTCAGTTACTTTTTGCAGTGGATTCAGGCGCAGCTGGACGCCTGAGAGATGTGCTATAGCGACAACCAGATGTGTAGATTTTGGTTAAGTCAGCATTAAGGTATGATGCGATGGTTTTATAACCATAGAGTTCATGAGGGATTATGACAACGGGATTTTTTCTGTATCACCTGGATAAAACTACCTGTGGGGGGCGCATACTTTCCGGCGCACCTGACGACACCTATGAAACGGGCGGTGTCGTCAGGCAGCAAGTCAGGGAAGGCGACCCGGTCACCTGTGGGAAACATGAAGGGCGGTTTCGCATATGCGGTGGAATGGGGGATACTTATTCAGTCAATGGTGCAACAAAGGAGTGGGCAGGCTCATTAGATAGCTATAGTTCTTGCCCATGTCGCGCACGGTTCATCCCGTCAGTCCAGACACACACCTACGAAAGCGATTGTAACGCCGGTCGTGTAGCTGAACGGGCAGACACTGCGAAGCGAAAAGCACGGCAGTCAGAACCGGAACAGCGTGCTCAGGCGGCGAAGAAGAAACGGGAAATAACCTTGACCATCGGCGTTTTTTTTGACGGTACAGGAAACAATGCAGCGAATACCGCCGCTCGCCAGGGTGCCTGTACTGGTGAGCATTTCGGGATGAATGATGCAGAGTCTACGTCTGCATTAGAACAGTGTATCCAGCAAAATCACGGGGTAAGCGGTACCGCAGCGGGAAGCTATCTGGGGTATTACAGCAACGTTCACTGGCTCAATACGCTTTACTCTACTGATTTTCCTTCACATGCTGAACAGGGACAGCAAACAATTTATATAGAAGGTATTGGTACGGAAACCAATGCAGGCGACAGCACTTACGGGATGAGCATAGGCCGGGGTGATACTGGCGTGGTGAGAAAAACGGACAAAGCTATTGCGGCATTGGCTTCGGCGATTAAAGACTATTTAGCCAAGCCATCCGAAACTAACGTTATGGTCGTCAGGGAATTACAGTTTGATATTTTTGGCTTCAGCCGCGGTGCAGCGGCGGCACGCCATTTTGCCAACCGAATATTCAGTCAGGATAGCGCTATAGTCACTGCGATTAATGCTGGACTGGATGGCATTGCATTTTCCGGTACGCCTGGCGGTAAAACCCGCTTTCTGGGTATATTCGATACGGTGGCGGCCATCGGCACGCCGGTTAACGGCCTTAATCCCCACAGCGCAGATAGCGGCGATGTCAATCTGGCGCTGCGTCCGGGCGTCGCGGAAAGGGTGTTTCATATCACCGCGCAGCACGAATGCCGGTTCAACTTCGCCCTGAACAGCGTAAAACCGGCGTGGCCGGAGCTGGCTCTGCCCGGCGCGCACTCCGATATCGGCGGCGGTTACAACCCCGACGAGCACGAAGCCTGTTTCCTTACCCGCCCTGTGTTCGAAACGGTGTCGCTTTCTACCCCCGATACGGAAACGCGGGTTTACCAACAGACGTGTGAGCAACTTGAGGTGATGGAGGGCTATCCGGCGATAGCGCCGCTGCTTAATGCGGTGGAGGTGAATATTGATACCTGGCATGACGACAGGATGCCCGCTGACCGTTACGGGGCTTTGCAGAAACGCAGCGCCGCCGCGCTGGTTATCGATCGGCCCACCCGTAACGACTGGTCGAAGGTGGCATTACGGGTCATGCTGGATGCGGCGCAGGATGCAGGCGTCATCTTCGATCCCATTTTGCCAAAAGACAACAATCTGTCGCTTCCGCCTGAACTGAACAGCCTGTGTGAAAAAGCGATAGTAATGGGCCGAGCCGCCCGAAGCGGTCGGCCTGCCATCGGCTTTACTACCCCGGAAATTCTGATGCTGGCTGAAAAATATATCCACTGCTCGGCTAACTGGAACAGCGTGGTAAGAGATGAACAGAAGAGGATCAGCGGCGCGGTCAGGCCGGCAAAACTGGTAATGTTCACCAACCGGCCAGACGAGCGCTGGCAGCGTACGGTTTACGATATGGACGGAAATAAAATATGGAAATAATCCGCGCAGCCTTGCTTCTGCCGTTACTGGCTCTGACTGCCTGCCAGGGAAAATCTTTGCCTGGTAACGTTGCTCAAACCGACACGCCCAAAGAGTGGTGGTTTAATTTTTTTACCCCAAAAGCTTTACCAGCAGTGGTGACGTACGCTGTTGTTCAGGACGCAGATGGTCAGGTTTATGAGTTCAATACGCTCGACAGTACAAGAACGCTTAATGGAGTCGTCGGTGAGTGGAACGATAGCGCACGGACACTTAACGGCCACTGGAATTACGTTAAACGTCCACCCAGGCATATTATTTTTTGTTGGGATTCGATTATCGATAAAAAAGTATATGAGACGGTGCTGACTCTTCCAAAAACCATTGTGGACAAAATGCTCATACCGAGCGACAGGGATTACCAGAAGAGGGATGAGTATTATCATGCTGTGCAAATTGGCCTGGCTCCGGAGGGAAAAGCGGCCGTTTGGGTAAGTGGCGTTGCTCGGGGAGAGCCTAATTATCGCATCATCCCTTCAGTCCAGAAAACCGTATCAGGGGATAAACTGGTTATTTGCAAAGGAATAACGCGATTTTCTCACGGCTATGAGTACGGCAAAGATACGGAGAATTTTATTAAAGGTAAAAAATATCCGTACGGCCTTTGGTGACCCATTTGCTGAACCCAATGGGGTTTTCCTGAGGTCCTTTGCCGCTCATTCGTCGATAGTGAGCTTTACGCGCAATACTTTCTCTTTTTAAGGCAGCGTCAGCCGCGGTATCGGATAGCCTCTACAAAAGCGGCGAAGGCGGAAGAGGTGTTGCGTCGGTTGGGATAGTAAAGGTGATAGCCTTCGAACAGTGGGCTCCAGTCGGCGAGCACTTCAATCAGGCGGCCCGCCTCAATATGGGGCCGCGCCATATGCTCCGGCACACAGGCCAGGCCAATGCCGTCCAGTGCGCCGTTCAGCACATGGATAATGCTGTTGGATAGCAGCGGACCGTTTACCCGAATCGTTAACTTGCGGCCCGCTTTTTCAAACTCCCACGCGTAGACGCTGCCGCCCGGCGAGTGGCGAATATTGATGCAGCGGTGCGCCGTAAGATCCTGCGGAACCACCGGAACCGGATGCGCCTGAAAATAGGCGGGGGTGCCGACCACCGCGAGCCGCCAGTCGGGCCCGAGGCGCACCGCAATCATATCGCGGCTGATCGACTCTCCCAGCCGAATGCCGGCATCGAAACGTTCGGTGACGATATTGGTAAAGCCGTAGTCGATGCAGATTTCCACGCTGATATCGGGATAGCTGGCAAAAAAGGCGGGCAGCGCAGGGCGCAACAGGATCTCGGCGGCATCGTCGGAACAGGTAATGCGTATATTGCCAGCCGGGGTATTGCGTAATTCGCCAATGCGCGCAATTTCGCTGTTGATCTGTTCGAATAACGGCGCCACGGACTGCAATAAACGTTCGCCCGCTTCGGTCGGCGCGACGTTGCGTGTGGTGCGCGCCAGCAGGCGCACGCCGATACGCTCTTCCAGATTGCGAATGGTATGGCTGAGCGCAGACGGACTCACACCCAGGCCTGCCGCTGCTTTGGTAAAACTCTGCTCGCGCGCCACAGCAATAAATGCCTGAATATCATTCATCTTATCCCGTCCTTATTTATGATTTTAATTCACAGAGACTGGAAAATTAGCCTGGTCAGGAGAGGGAATCCAACGCCATTTCGCTAATCGCACAGATCATTAAAACCCGCAATGCGCTGTTAAATGGCGCTGTGCGGGCGTTTCATTAATTAATGAATTTTATTCAGCAGCGTATGCGGTGAGAGCCGGTTAATCATTCCACTCTTCTCTGTAAGGATAGGGCGAAAGCAAAAGCGATTAAGACCGGAGCGTTATGGATATTCAGATAAATAATAAGACCGTTCAGGTCGATGCCGAAGGGGACACGCCGTTACTCTGGGTAATACGCGACGACCTGGGCATGACGGGAACGAAATATGGCTGCGGTCTGGCGCAGTGCGGCGCCTGTTCGGTGATGATCGACGGGCAGGTAGTACGATCCTGCGTGACCCCGATCGATAAAGTCGCCGGAAAGCAGATCACCACCATTGAAGCGATTGAGAGCGACGATGTGGGTAAGCGCGTGGTGGCGGCCTGGGTGAAGCATCAGGTGCCGCAGTGCGGCTACTGCCAGTCGGGACAGGTGATGGCGGCAACCGCGCTGCTCAGGCAGAACGCGCATCCCTCAGACCAGGAGATCGCAGCGGCCATGGTAAATCTTTGCCGCTGCGGCACTTATAACGCCATTAGCGCGGCCATCCACGAGGTGGCGGGCCAGGGAGGCGATCGGTGAGAGAACAGTCCGCATCATCCGAATTTCCCCGCGGCGAAGACCCCGCCAACCTGTCGCGCCGCCGCTTTTTACTGGCGTCGGGCAGCGTAGCGGGGGCGCTGGTGCTGGGCATTGGCCTGCCATTAGGCCAGCCGCGCGCCCAGGCGGCGCAGCAGAGCCTGCCGCCCGGCACGCGCGTGCCCGCCTTTCTTGAGATCCGTCCAGACAGCAGCGTGCGTTTTCTATCACCGTTTATCGAAGGCGGACAGGGGATTTTTACCGCTATGGCGCAGATCGTCGGCGAAGAGCTGGATGCCGATCCCGCCACCTTTATCGTTGAGAACGCACCGGCCGGCGACGAGTACAAGGTCATGGACAGCGGCATGCGCATCACCGGCGGCAGTCAGTCGGTGCGTACCAGCTACACCACCATGCGCCGCCTCGGCGCGCTGGCGCGCCATATGCTGCTGCAGGCGGCGGCAAGCGCGCTGTCAGTGCCGCTCGCCTCGCTGCGCACCGAGCCGGGGAAGGTGATACACGACGCTTCAGGACGGACGCTGACCTACGGCGAGCTGGCCAGCCGCGCGCGCGATCTGCCGGTTCCGCCTGCGGACGCGGTCAGCCTGAAAGATCCCGCGCAGTTCCGCTGGATCGGCAAGCCCGTCAAGCGCCTGGATGCCTGGGAGAAATCAACCGGGCAGGCGGTTTACACCATCGACTGCCGCGTCGACGATATGCTGCATGCGGCGGTGCAGCACGCGCCGCGTTTTGGCATGACGCCGGGCGCATGGCGCAACGAGCCGCAGGTCAGGGCGATGAAGGGCGTGCACTCGGTGCACCGGCTGCCGGACGCGGTGGCGGTGGTCGCCGAGCGTTGGTGGCAGGCGAAACGCGCGGTTGAGGCGCTCCAGGTCGAATGGCTGGCGCCTGCCGACGCTGAGTTAATGCCGCCGGATTTTTCCTCCGACGATTTCGCCCGCACGCTGGCGAACGAACCGGGCGACGGCCAGGAGGCGGAGGTCAAAGGCGACCTGGCTGCGGGCATGTCCGCAGCCAAAACCACTCTCAGCGCCACCTACCACAGTCAGTATCTTAATCATGCTCAGCTGGAGCCGCCTTCGGCGCTGGCGCGCTTTAACGGCGACGGCACGCTGGATCTGTGGATCCCTAACCAGGCGCCGGAGATGTTTCAGGGCGAGGTGGCGAAGCGCACCGGGCTCGACGCCAGCAAAATCCTGATTCACTCCCCGTTGCTGGGCGGATTTTTCGGGCGACACTTTGTTTATGACGGCGCGATGGCCTGGCCGCAGGCGGTTGAGCTGGCAAAGGCGGTCGGCCGTCCGGTTAAGCTGATCTGGAGCCGCGAAGAGGAGTTTCTGCGCGACACCCATCGCCCGATGGCGGCGGTGCGCTTCCGCGCCGGACTGGATAACGAGGGCTATCCGCTGGCGCTGGAAGCGGTCAGCATCTGCGAAGGCCCGACCGAAGGCATCTCCGGCAAACAGGGCGATAAGCTCGATCCCACCGCCACCGAGGGGTTGACCGGCAAATCCTATGACATTCCTCACCTGCGCATCGCGCAGATCTATAAAAAAGGGCCGGTGAAGCTGGGCTATTGGCGTTCGGTCGGCAACTCGATGAACGACTTCCTCTACGAGAGCTTTCTCGACGAGATCGCGGACCACGGCAGGCTCGATCCCTTTGAGCTGCGTCTGCGGCTGCTGAAGGGCAATGCGCGTCTGACGACGCTGCTTCACGCGGTGGCCGATCTCTCTGGCGGCTGGAAACCGGGCCCCTATACCGCCGAAGATGGCAGCCGGCGCGCCCGCGGCGTGGCGATGGCGTCGCCGTTCGGCACCGAGGCGGCGGCGATTGCGGAAGTCTCAATTGAGAACGGGCAGGTTAGGGTGCACCGGATCTGGGAAGCGATTGATCCCGGCAGCATCGTTAATCCGGCCATCGTCGAGGCTCAGGTCAACGGCGCGGTCGCGCTGGGGCTGTCGCAGGTTCTGCTGGAAGAGGCGCAGTTTGAGAAGGGGCAGCCCGTAGCGCGTAATTTCGATCTCTATCCGATCCTGCCAGCGTCGCGCATGGCGCAGGTCGAGGTACGCATTATCGAGAGCGGCGCCCAAATGGGTGGCATCGGCGAACCGCCGCTGCCCGCCGTGCCGCCCGCGGTGGCGAATGCGGTCTCCAGACTGACCGGTCAGCGTATCCGCTCTATGCCGCTTTCACGCTACAACTTTACCTGAGCCGCAGGTTCGTAAGGAAAACATCATGACCAGGAAAAGGCTCTGCCTGCTGCTGATTACAGCGCTCACTATCGTGGTGGGCGCGCTGCTGTGGATGCTGCGTACGCCAGCGTCGCCTTTCGACAATGAAGCGAACGCCGGGACCGCCGTGCCGCCGGATCTTATTCAGCGCGGCGAATATGTCGCGCGTCTGAGCGACTGCGTCGCCTGCCACACTACGCCGGAGAATGCGCCGTTTTCCGGCGGTCTGGCGATGGCGACGCCGGTCGGGAAAATCTATACCACCAATATTACGCCCGACCGTGAGAGCGGTATTGGCCGCTATTCGCTGGCTGACTTCGATCGCGCGGTGCGTCAGGGCGTGGCGCAGGACGGACATCGGCTCTATCCGGCTATGCCGTTTCCCTCTTATCAGAAGCTGAGCGATGAGGATATCCGGGCGCTCTATGCTTTTATGATGCACGGCGTGCAGCCCGCTTCACGGCAAAATCAGCCGTCAGAGATCCCCTGGCCGCTCAATATGCGCTGGCCGCTGGCGCTGTGGCGCGCCGCCTTCGCCAGCGGCGAACCCTGGCAGATGGTGGCGAACCGCGACGCGCTCTGGAACCGCGGCGCCTACCTGGTGGAGGGCCCCGGCCACTGCGGCAGTTGCCATACGCCGCGCGGCCTGGCCTTCAACGAAAAAGCGCTGGATGCGCGCAGCCCGGACTATCTGGCGGGCGCGCTGCTTGACGGCTGGTATGCGCCCAGCCTGCGCGGCGATGCCAGCACCGGGATAAGCCGCTGGAGCGAAGAGGAGGTGGTAACCTTCCTGAAAACCGGACGCAACGCCCACGGCGTGGTGTTCGGCTCGATGACGGATGCGTTCAACAACTCCACCCAGTTTATGCGTGACGACGATCTGCGCGCCATCGCGCACTACCTCAAGTCGCTGCCGCCGGGCAGCAACGACAGCGGCAACGGCTGGCATTACGCGGCGAGAAGCGAACAGGGCGCGCGCCACCCCGGCGAGCAGACCTTTATCGCGCGCTGCAGTAGCTGCCATGGCGCCGACGGACGCGGGCAGGCGCCCTGGATCCCGCCGCTGGCAGGCGCCACCTCGATGCAGGTCGATGCCGCTTCGGCGATCAATATCGTGCTGAACGGCTCCGCCCGCGTGGTCGCCAACGGCGTGCCGGACGCCTATCGGATGCCGCCATACCGCAAACAGCTTTCCGATCGTGAGGCAGCGGACGTGCTCAACTATATTCGCTCTTCCTGGGGCAACAGCGGGGCGCAGACAGAGACGAAAGCGGTAGCGGAGATGCGTCAGCACACCGATCCCGCCAGCAGCAACCCCATTATTTTGCAGATGCGTTAGGCCATACCGAGGGGCGCTACCTGGTTTTAGCACGGCGCTCCTCGTCTATTACTGAATTTTATTCACAATTACATCCCGTTTATCCAGGTTAATTCATGCCGGCAGTTTGGGTAGCATCTTACGGCATTGAAACTTATGGATTAACGTATGACGACTATGACAACACACTCCGCCTCGCGTCACCACGCTGCCTGGGGCGCTATCTTCTCTATGGCGCTTGGCGTGGTGGTGCTGATCGCCTCGGAATTTATGCCCGTCAGTCTGTTGACGCCGGTGGCGCAGGATCTGGGCATCAGCCAGGGGCAGGCGGGCCAGGCGATCTCCGTCAGCGGTTTTTTCGCGGTGCTGACCAGCCTGCTTAATACGCCGTTAACCGGTCGTTTCGACCGTAAAAAAGTGCTGATCGCCTTTACGCTTTTACTGACAATTTCCGGCCTGACTGTCACATTCGCGCCAGACGGACTAGTTTTTATTGTCGGACGCGCGCTGCTCGGCGTGGCGATCGGCGGATTCTGGTCGATGTCGACGGCGACCATTATGCGCCTCGCGCCGCCGCATGCCGTGGCGAAAGGGTTGGCGCTGATTAACGGCGGCAACGCGCTGGCGGCCACCGTCGCCGCGCCGCTGGGGAGTTTTCTCGGCCAGTATATCGGCTGGCGCGGGGCGTTTTTTATCGTCGTGCCGCTGGCCGTCGGCGCCTTTATCTGGCAGTGGCGCGCGATTCCGTCGCTGCCTGCGCAGGGCGACAACCACACCGCGAATCCGCTGCGTCTGCTTGGCTTGCCGCACGTCGCGGCAGGCATGGCCGCGCTGCTGACGCTGTTTATGGGGCAGTTTGCGATTTTCACCTATCTGCGCCCGTTTATGGAGTCGGTCACGGGAGCCAGCGTCAGCGAGCTTTCGTGTATGTTGCTGCTGTTGGGCGCAGCGGGTCTGCTGGGAACCTGGTCGGTTGGCCTGCTGCTGCAGCGACATCTGTTTCGCTGGCTGATCCTGATCCCGCTGGCGATGGCAGCGCTGGCTGCGCTGCTGATCTGGCAGGGACATTCGCTGCTGATAACGGGCGCGCTGTTAGCCGCGTGGGGCCTGATCTCCACGCCTGCGCCAGTCGCATGGGGGCTATGGCTGAGCAGGGCGCTGCCGGAAAACGCGGAGGCGGGCGGCGGCCTGATGGTAGCGGTGATCCAGCTGGCGATCACCCTGGGCGCGGCGCTGGGCGGCGAACTGTTTGACGCAGTGGGTTGGTGGAGTCCCTTCGCCTTTGGCCTGGCGCTGCTAATTATCTCGGCTATCTTTGCCGTGCTGGCGAGCCGCCGCGATCGTCACCGACATGCCGTACGCTAAGGCGGCATTGTCGACTTAATTACCGCCAGGGCAAGCGCTCTGGCTTAACCGTTGCCGGAGGCACCAGGTCATGCACAACCTTGATATGCAGGTATTAAAAGCAGGATTGCAGTGGGTTGACGCGCATGAGGTATGGCTCTGTACGGTGCTCTCTACCTATGGATCGTCGCCGCGTCCGCCCGGCGCGATGATGATGATCCGCAAAGGGGGGCATCACTGCGGTTCGCTTTCAGGCGGCTGCGTTGAAGAGAGTTTTATCGAACGCATCGATCGCAACGCCTTCCCGGCCGCCAGCCAGGTGGTGCGCTACGGCGAAGGCGGATTTGAGCCGGACAGGGCGCTGCCGTGCGGCGGCGTACTCGATATTCTGGTGGAAAAGCTGTCGCCTGGCGCTGAGAGTCGCGCCTATTTGCAGAAAATGCACGATGCGCTGGTCGCCGCCACGGCGGTGAAAAAGAAAATTATTCTGCCGCATCCCTGTCATGCGCTGGAGCCGGCTGCCTATACCAACAGCACGCTGACGTACCGCGACGGCGCCGCCATTACCCTGACGCTCTCCACCGCGCCCAGGCTGGTTATCGGCGGGCTTTCCAGCGTCGCGGTGTTCTGCGCCAATTTTGCCGTCGCGCTCGGCTTCGAAACCATCGTGTGCGAACACCGGGACGACGCGCTGGCGAATATGGCCGCTCTGCTGGACGCGAACGTCAGGCTGATTAAGCAGTTTCCCGCCGTTTATCTGGAGCGGGAAGGTTGCCATGCCGGGACAGCGATCCTGTCGCTTACCCACGATCCGCGCATTGACGATCTCACCATGATGGAAGCGGTCAATCTGCCGGCGTTCTATATCGGCGCGATGGGATCGAAAAAGAACAGCCTGAGAAGAAAAGCGCGGCTGGGAGAGTATGGCGATTTGCTGCCTGAGCAGATTAGCCGCATTCACGCCCCAGTCGGGCTCGATATCGGCAGTAAAACGCCGTCGGAGATCGCGCTGTCGGTGATGGCGGACATCGTGCGCTACAAAAACGGCTGCGTAGCGGCGGTTGAGCCGACTCAGGCAGAGCCGTGGGAGCAGGGAAGTTTGATATGAGAATCGCCATTCTGGTGATGGCGGCCGGCTTCAGCCGCCGCTTTAAAGCGAGCGGCGGAGAGCATAAGCTGCTCGCCTCGCTGAACGGCAAGCCGGTTTTGCAGCACACGCTGGATCATGCCGTTGCCACAGGGCTCGACGTTTTCGTGGTGACGCGGCCGGAAGATACGGCAATCCATGCCCTGATTCCCGCTGGCCGAGCGGTTATCTGCCGCAGCGCGGGCATCGGGGATTCGATCGCCGCGGGCGTAAGCGCCACAGCAGAGTACGACGGCTGGCTGATTACGCTGGGCGATATGCCGTTTTTAAGCGTGGAAAGCCTGCTGGCCGTGGCGGATGCGCTGCATCGCGCGCCGCTGGTTCGCGCAGAAGTCGAAGGCGTGCCTGGACATCCGGTGGGGTTTCAGCGCGCGTTCTTTTCCGCGCTCGCCAGTCTGAGCGGTGACAGCGGCGCACGCGCGGTGCTCAACAGCGCGCCGTGTCAGGCGGTGATGTTGGCGGATAAGGGGTGCGTGCTGGATATTGATACCCGTTCAGATCTTCAGCGCGGCTTAGGGCTGTAACGCATCAGCCGGAGAGTTTTCCGGCTGAGAAGGGGGTTATTAAATACTCAGGCCGCCCGCAATATCTATAACGCCGCCGGTGATATAGCCGCCTTGCGGACCCGCCAGGAAAGTGACCATAGCGGCGACTTCTTCCAGCGTGGCGATACGGCGAATAGGATGGAGATCCATCAGCGATTCCGGCACCGTTTCTCCAAGCGCCTCACGCGACATTTCCGTCGGCATCACGCCGGGCTGAATAACGTTGACCGTAATGTTTTTTGCGCCAAGATCCCGCGCCACGCCTTTTGCATAGCCCACAATAGCCGCTTTGGTACCGGCATAGTCGGCGACGCCAGCAAAGGGAACATGGCCGCCCAGCAGCGAGCCGATAAAGATAATCCTGCCTTCCGGCGACAGTACCTGCGCAGCGGCGCGGGTTACGGCAACAGGCCCCATGACGTTAGTGCGCCATTGCCGATCGAGATTTTCGGTATCAAGCTCCGGATCGTCCACTGTTTTGCCCTGAACCGCGATAGCCGCGTTATTCACCAGAATATCGAGCTGGCCGAGCTGAGCAAGCACCTCCTTGATCAGCGGTTGAGCGGCGCCCGTGTCGGCCTGATCGCTCTGAATAGCGACGGCGCGTACCCCTTTAGCCCGCAATTTTCCCACCACGGCCTCTGCTTTTGCGCTGGACGCCACATAGGTAATCGCCACATCCGCACCCTGATCGGCCAGCTGCCCGGCGATTTCCGCGCCCAGACCGCGCGATCCGCCGGTCACCAGCGCCACTTTACCCGTTAACGATTGCTGCATGACAACACTCCTTCCTTAAATAAGTTGCCCGGTTAGGGGGAGTTTGATATTTCATAACGACCATTACGTAATGAACGTTATGTAATTAGACTTATGCCGTCAAGAGATTTAATATCGATCGTTATGAAATTTTGAGGTCAGGTAATGGGACGTCATCGCGAATTCGATGTAGATAAGGCGCTGGATGCAGCGCTGGGCGTGTTCTGGAGCAAAGGGTATGAGGGCACGTCCTACTCAGATTTAACCAAAGCAACCGGCGTGGAGCGTCCGGCGCTGTATTCCGCCTTCGGTAATAAAGAGGCGCTGTTTCTGCGTGCGCTGGATCGTTACTACGCTCATTATCTCGATTTCTTGCCCGCCGCGCTGGCGCAGCCATCCGCGAAAGCAGCAGCGGCCTACGTGCTGCGCGCCGCAGCGGATTTGCATACCCGGTATCCGGAGCACACCGGCTGTTTGGGCATCAACGGTGCGCTGGCGTGTTCCGACGATGCGCAGTCGATACAGCGAGCGCTGATTGCTGCGCGCGAAGAGGGAGAAACAAAGCTGCGCGAACGGTTCGAGCGGGCGAAAGAGGAAGGCGATTTGCCGCCGGACGCAGACAGCGCGGCGTTAGCTGCCTATGTGTGCGCCGTATTGCACGGCATGGCTATCCAGGCCAAAGCGGGATTCGGCCGCGAGAAGCTTGAAGGGATCATTAATCAGGTGTTAGCTGGCTGGCCAGCGTAAAAGGAAGCGTTTCTCGGATAAGGCAAAATCAGGCTGTAACCCGGGATTATAGGCATGATGGTTTAGGTGCACATAATGTATATTATGTTAAATAAGATATCACTGATGGTCAGGGCTACGGTTGCTCTCCCTCCCTTTTCTCTTCTTATAACTTAAACACCGCAATCTGCCACAGCGCCATTCGGCATGTCGACTATTGTCCTGATAAAGCGCCAAACCCTGTCGGCGCGTAGATTTTGCGAGACGCCTCGGCTGCTGCGCTTTTCCCACTTTCGCACGCTAAAGGCGACTGCTAAGGTCTGGCAGACCAAAAGCTGTCGAGACTTCAGGATGAAGCGAACTTGCACGCCGCATGATGCGGTCTTTAAAACCTTTCTGGCGCACCCGAGAACCGCTCGCGACTTTTTAACCCTGCATCTGCCGCCTGAGCTGCTGGCGATATGTGACCTGTCGACGCTGAAGCTGGAGTCCGGCAGCTTTGTCGAAGATGATTTGCGTCCTTACTACAGCGATGTGCTTTACTCCCTGAAAACGCGCGCCGGCGATGGCTATTTGCAGGTGGTAATCGAGCATCAAAGCTCTCCGGATAAGCATATGGCCTTTCGCCTGATGCGCTACGCTATTGCCGCGATGCAGCGCCATCTTGATGCCGGACATAGCAAATTGCCGCTGGTGATCCCTGTTCTTTTCTACCAAGGCAAACGCAGCCCATATCCCTACTCTTTGCGCTGGCTCGATCTCTTCCGGGAAGCTGAACACGCTGCTGCGCTCTATAATGGTCATTTTCCATTGGTTGATGTAACTATTATCCCCGATGAGGAGATTATGCAGCACCGCAGCATGGCGGCGCTTACCCTGCTGCAAAAGCATATTCGCCAGCGCGATTTAACAAGCCTGATCGCGCGTCTGGCAACCCTGATGCAGACCGAATTTATGACCGGACAGCAAGCAACGTCGCTGGTAAACTATATGCTTCAGGTCGGCGAAACGCCGGATATGGAACTCACGCTTAGCGAACTGGCGCGTCATGCGCCGCAGCATAAGGAGACATTCGTGACCATTGCAGAACAGCTTGAACAGCGAGGCATGGAGAAAGGCAAGCGTGAAGCCTGCCTGGAAATGGCCAGAAACATGCTTAAAAACGGTCTGGATCGCGCTTTAGTGATGAAAATTACCGGCCTGACCGAAAAAGATTTACAGCAAATCCAGCGCGGCTAACCGTCAATAAGAACCGCCGCTTTAGGCGGTTCTTATTGTGTGCCCGCTACTGCTTAAAGCTGACGATACTCACCCAGTTTGCATCCTTGCCGACCGGCGCTTCGGCGACCCTTTGCAGCTCCCCGCTCTCTTTAGCAATGCCATAGCTGCCAATCACCGCGCTCTTCTCGCCGCTGGCGATCAGCCAGCGCCCGTCCGGCGTAATCGCTATGCCGCGCGGCTGCTTCTCAACCGGCCAGCTGTTGATCAGCTGCAGCTTTCCATCCTGCTGGCTGATGCGATAGCCCGTTACCGTGCTGCTGGTCCGCTCCGTGACGTAGAGAAAGCGCCCGTCAGGCGTAATTTTGATATCGGCCGCCCAGATGCGCGGCGTGGTGTCGCTGTAGCTGGCGGTGCGCTCCACGCCGTGCTGCAGCTGATATTTCTGCGCGACCGCGCTGGGATAGTCAGCGACCTTTGTCAGCGCGCCATCCGGCTGCCGCGCGAACTGCACGATGGCGCCGCTCATTTCGCCAACGTTATAAAGGAAGCGGTTATCCGGCGAAAGCGCCGAGTGCCGCGGTCCATTTTTCTCCGCCGTGGCGACGAAACCGTCGCCCAGCGGCGTCAGCTGGCCATCCTGGTGCAGCGCCAGCTGCAGAACGCGATCGGTGCCCAGCACGCCAACGTAGGCAGAGCGATTCGTCGCATCAACAATCACCGAATGCGCAGCGTGACCGGCCTCTACCTCAGATACGAAAGGCGTTGCCACCTTCCCGCCTGCGCCGAGGCGATAAACATGCACAAGGCCGCTATCATAGGAAGCCGCCAGCAAAAAGCGCCCTTGCCTGTCCAGGCTGATATAGGGATAGCTTGCGGCGGCGGCGCTCTCTGACGCTGGCGTCAGCGCCCCGGTTTTGCCGTTGATGGACCAGCTGACCAGCCGCATCGGCTTGCTGCGCACGGCGGCGAAAAGCGTCTGTTGATCCGGGCTAATCGCCATCGGCATCACCTTGCCGCCCGCCGACGTTTCGCCGAGGCGCTTCAGCGCGCCGGTTCGATCGTTTAAAACATAGCGCGCGATAGTGCCATCTTCCGCCGCCGACACGTAGACAAAGGTCTGCGCCAGCAGCGGACCGCTAAAGGCCATACCCAGCAGGAGGATCGACCGGCGCAGCGCCAGAGTAGTATTCATTTGTCACCTCAGTAGGTTGAGAGTTGCCGCTTCAGGTATACGCAGCCGGACGCGGCGTGGTTATGTGTAGCTGCCTGAGGCCTGTTGTGGGCTTGCCCAAAACACCAGCGCATTCATATTGTTACATGGTTGTTATGTTTTACCATTTATTCAGAAATGTGTGCTGGCTCACTGCCGGTTCGCCCGCTAATCCTCTGAAGAACCACAGGTTGCCGCGAATGACCAATGCGGTTAAATCTGGCCCTGCCCGAACCTGCTACTCTTAGCCTCCACATCTGGAGGATCCATGAATTCACTAATTGACATTTTTACCAGCCATAAAAGCGAACGTAGCTTTACCGAGCAGCCGATTGACGACGCGATTCTGGATCGCATTATCAGCACCGCCTACCGCGCGCCGACCTCGGTCAACTCGCAGCAGGTTTCTGTGGTGGTGACCCGCGATGCGGCGAAGCGTAAGGAGATCTCCCAAATCGCTGGCGGCCAGCCGTGGATCGCCAAAGCGCCGGTGTTTCTGACCTTCGTTCTGGATATGCATAAATCGCGCGTGGCGATGGAGGCGATTGGCCGCGAGCAGATCGCGCAGCAGAGTATCGAGAGTATCGTTTCCGGCGCCACCGATGTGGGCATCGCGCTGGGCTCGGTGATGGCCGCCGCACGCGCGGAAGGTCTCGGCATCGTGCCGATTGGCGGTATCCGCCGCGATCCTGAGGCGCTGATTAGCCTGCTGGAGCTGCCGGAATATACCTTCCCGGTCGCCGGCGTGGTGATTGGCTATGTCGATGAGCCGTCGCACCAGAAACCGCGCCTGCCGCTGGAAACCTTCCGCCATGAAGAGGCCTACCGCACCGCCGGGCTGGAGGAGAAAATCGCCGCCTACAATCAGGAGATGGTGCAGCACTGGCAGAACATCGGCCGTTCCGACGGCGAAAGCTGGAGCGAAAGCGTCAGCGGCTATTACCAGAACATCTACTTCCCGCACGTGCTGGGCGCGCTGAAAAAACAGGGCTTCGGCAACGACAAGTAACACCCGCCGCGCTCAGGCAGCTTGCCTGAGCGTCGCCCTCTTCTTCGCTCACTCTTTTTTTGCCCTCCGCCTTTCACAATCATCAGCATTCTGCTACGGCAGACGCGCGATTCTTAACTACGCTTAATGGTTGCTATATCCCTATAAAAATGGAGAGAACCATGAGCAATGATGAGCGTAAACCGACAACTACGGATGCCGGGATTCCCGTTGCCAGCGACGAGCATTCGCTGTCGGTCGGCCCCGACGGCCCGCTGGTATTGCACGATCACTATCTCATTGAGCAGATGGCGAATTTCAACCGTGAACGCATCCCGGAGCGTCAGCCGCACGCTAAAGGCAGCGGCGCGTTCGGCTACTTTATCGTGACCGATGACGTCAGCAAATATACCAAAGCCGCGGTGTTCCAGCCCGGCACGCGCACCGACGTGCTGCTGCGCTTCTCAACCGTGGCGGGCGAACGCGGCAGCCCAGATACCTGGCGCGATCCGCGCGGTTTCGCCCTGAAGTTCTACACCACCGAAGGCAACTACGACATGGTGGGCAATAACACGCCGGTCTTCTTTATTCGCGATCCGATGAAGTTCCAGCACTTTATCCGCTCGCAAAAACGCCGCGCCGACAACAACCTGCGCGATAACGATATGCAGTGGGACTTCTGGACGCTGTCGCCGGAATCGTCGCATCAGGTCACCTGGCTGATGGGCGATCGCGGCATCCCGAAAACCTGGCGCCATATGAACGGCTATTCCAGCCACACCTATATGTGGGTGAACGCCGAGGGCGAGAAATTCTGGGTGAAATATCATTTTCACACCGACCAGGGCATCGAGTTCCTGACGCAGGAAGAGGCCGATACCCTTGCCGGGAAAGATATCGACCACCATACGCGCGATCTCTACTTCTCTATCAAGGAAGGCAACTTCCCGAGCTGGACGCTCTATATGCAGATCATGCCGTTCGCCGAGGCGGAAACCTACCGCTATAACCCGTTCGATCTGACCAAAGTGTGGCCGCACGGCGACTATCCGCTGATTAAAGTGGGCAAGCTGGTGCTGGACCGCAACCCGACCGACAACCATGCGCAGATCGAACAGGCGGCCTTCGAGCCGAACAACCTGGTGCCGGGCATCGGCCTTAGCCCGGACAAGATGCTGCTGGGACGCGTCTTCTCCTATGCGGACGCGCACCGCCACCGCCTTGGCGTCAACTACAAGCAGATCCCGGTCAACGCGCCGCAGTCGCCGGTCAACAGCTACAGCAAAGATGGCGCGATGCGTATTCACCCGGTTTCCGATCCGGTCTATGCGCCGAACAGCAAAGGCGGCCCGGCGGCGGACGGCGAGCGTTACCCGACCGACTCCACCTGGCAGGCCAGCGGCGAGATGGTGCGCGCGCCCTATACGCTGCGCGAGGATGACGACGATTTCGGCCAGGCGAATACGCTGATCAATAAAGTGATGGACGATGCGGCGCGCGAGCGGCTGGTCGGCAACGTGAGCGGCCATCTGCTTAACGGCGTAGAGGAGCCGGTGCTGTCGCGCGCGTTTGAGTACTGGCGCAATATCGATCAGGCGATTGGCGACCGAATCGCGCTGCGGGTGCTGGAAGAGCGTTCGAAACGGCAGGCTCAGCCGTAATTCAGCGCAAAAAAAAGCGCCCAACCGGGCGCTTTATCTTTTTCTGCGCGAAACGCATGGGTTCCGTTATTTCAGACGGAACGCCACCACGCTGTCGCCGCTCTTGGTGCCGAGCGAACCGTGGCCGCCCGCGGCAATCACCACATACTGCTTGCCATCTTTACCCATAAAGGTCGACGGCGTGGCCTGCGCGCCCGCGCTCAGCTCGGTCTGCCACAGCAGCGCGCCGGTAGTGCTGTCATAGGCGCGGAAGAAGTTATCCGCCGTCGCGCCGTGGAACACTACGTCGCCCGCCGTCACCAGCGGACCGCCGTGCGCCACCATCCCCATCGGGAAGCCAATCGGGAAGCGGCCCGGCAGGAATGAGGTATTGAGGTTTTTGGTGGTGCCGATGCGGCGCAGCCATTCGGTCTTGCCGGTTTTCAGATCGACGCCCACCATACGGCCCCACGGCGGCGCGATACAGGGTATGCCCAGCTCTGACGCGAACTGCTGAATATGGATGGCGTAATCGCCGTGGAAGTTTTCATTCCAGTAAGGCGAGCCATCTTTGGTGAACATGCGCTCGGTCGCGGTCGCTGGCGTACGCTTGATCAGGTTATACTTATAGGCCAGACGCACCGGCGCGGCGATCAGCAGCTGACGTTCCGGATCAACCGCCACCGACCCCCAGTTAAATACGCCGATATTGCCCGGGAAAATCAGCGAGCCCTTCTCGGTCGCCGGCGTCCACGGATTGCCGTCGTAGCGCAGCTCGCGGAAGCCGATACGGCAGCTCATCTGGTCGAACGGCGAAATGCCCCACATCGCTTTTTCCGTCAGCGGCTGCGGAATAAAGTTCAGGCTGGAGACCGGCTGCGTAGCGGCGAACTTCTCGCCCGCGACGCCGCCTTCGGTCGAGACCTTCACCTGATTAACCGGATAGATCGGCTGGCCGGTCAGGCGATTGAGCACGAACAGGTTGCCGGTTTTGGTCGGCAGGATCACTGCCGGCTGCTGGCTGCCCTGATAGTCAATATCCACCAGCGACGGCTGAGACGGGTTATCGCGGTCCCAGAGATCGTGGTTGGCGCTCTGATAACGCCATTTAAAGGCGCCAGTTTTCAGATCCAGCGCCACCAGCGCATCGCGGAATTTCTCCGTGTTGCTGTTGGGATCGCGCTCGATGCCCACTTCATCCGGCGAGGCGTTGCCGAACGGCACATAGACCAGGCCGTTTTTCAGGTCGGCGCTCAGCGTCGCCCAGGCCACCGGGGTGTCCTGCGGATAGGTCGCATCCGCCGCAATCGGCTGGGTCGCCTCCGGCTGAGCCGGATCGAAGTTCCACACCAGACGGCCGGTAACGGCGTCGTAGGCGCGGATGACGCCGGACGGGTTGCCGCGGTTAAAGCCGTTGTCCATCACCGAGCCGCCGACAATCACCAGATTGCCCGCTACCAGCGGCGCAGAGGTTTGCATCAGCGCATGCGGACGCACTTCGCCCATATTGGCATGCAGATCGACCACGCCGTTCTGACCGAAATCAGCGCACGGCTTGCCGCTGTCGGCATCCAGCGCCACCAGCTTCGCATCGGTGGTCGCGTTGTAGATACGCTTGCGGCAGAGCGCAGGCTGCGCTGCGCTGCTGTCAGCCGCCGGATTACCGGCGTCATAGAAGCTGACGCCGCGACAGGTCTGGTGCTGCTGCATATAGGAGCGATCCTGCGGCGGCGCATATTTCCATTTCACCGCGCCGGTTTCCGGATCGAGCGCGTGCACCTCGTTATGCGGCGTACAGAAGTAGAGCATGCCGTTCGCCTTCAGCGGCGTCGCCTCAAAGGTGTATTCGGTCGCGTCGTCGCTCTGACGCAGATCGCCGGTGTGGTAGGTCCAGGCGACCTCAAGATCTTTCACGTTATCTTTGGTGATCTGATTCAGCGAAGAGAAGCGCAGCGCATTGGTGGAGCCGCCGTAGGCTGTCCAGTCGTTGCCCGCGCCGGTCGAGGCGGACGGCGTGCGCGCATTGGTAATGGTTCCCTGCTGCGGCAACGGATCGTAAAAGCAGAGGCCGATCACCAGGGCGATCATCACCACCACCGTGGTGCCGAGGAAAGGATGGAACGTGCGCTGGGTCAGCGGGCGCACCACCCAGGGCAGCGCCAGCCAGACGCCGAACAGACCGAACAGGTCGCCGCGCGGGATCCACTGCCATTTGTCAAAGCCCGCTTCCCAGATAATCCAGAACAGCGTGATCCACATCAGCAGCGCGTAAAGCGTCAAGGCACTGCGTTTATTCAGAAACAGCAGTATCGCGGTGAGCAGTAAGCCTGCGGCCATCAGCGCATAGAACGCGCTGCCCCCCAGCAGCAATAGCTTCCCGCCCATATACAGCATCGCCACGGCGACAATCGCCATCACGATACTGGTTAGCTTATTAACCATGATCCTTCTTTTCCTCATTCAAGGGACGAAATAAAATAAATACACATAACTTCAACGTTATTTTAACTTAGGTAAATTTTTGGTAAAAACACAATATCTTGCGAGTCTTTAGCCTGGCTAACGGATTTACGACGGCCAAAAGCGAAGCAGGCTCACTGTGTAGAGACCCTGTCGGGTGCAACAGGACGCGATGGTACGATACGGCTAATCAGTTACCTGGCTTTACCGCATCTTTTGTTCAAACCGCTGACAAATAACACACATAAATTTAACGTGGCGGCGCTTTATCAGGCTGACTTTCCCTCTGTTGTCGCAGTCGTCGTCGCTTTACTGCACCTTAATGATGCGCAGGCGAACCATTAGCCTGTTAATTTGATGCCTGCCGCGCGTACAACGCCCGGTTAACGCGCCAGTTCACATTCCGGCACCGATCTTGCTTCTCCCTTGCAGACCCTATTTATGCAGGAGAGGCATTATGCAGCCGAGTCGCTATCGTTACGTTATCTTTTCCATGCTGTTCTTTGTCGCGTTGATCAACTACATCGATCGCGGCGCGCTGTCGTTTGCCGCTAACGCCATCTCTCAGGAGTATCAGTTCAGTAAAGTGCAGCTGGGCGCGGTGCTGGGCTATTTCGGTTTCGGCTATCTGTTCGGATCGCTGTGCGGCGGATTCCTTGCGGACCGGCTCGGCACGCGCAAGGTCTGGCTGATGGCGGGCATACTCTGGTCGCTGCTGGAGATCGCCACCGCCTGGGCTGGCGATCTGGGCATGGCGCTGTTTGGCGGTTCGGCGATTATGGGCTTCGCCGCCCTGCGCATCTTATTCGGCTTCTCTGAAGGCCCGGCTTACGCGCTGATGAACAAAGCCATCGCCCACTGGGCGCCGGATAACGAGCGTGGCTTCGCGCTGAGCATCGGCCTGCTCTCCACGCAGGTAGGATCGCTGCTGACCGCGCCAATTGCAGTCGGCCTGCTGCTGCTGACCCATGACTGGCGTATGATGTTTATTCTGCTGGGCCTCTTCTCGCTGCTGGCGATGCTGCTGTTTGCGCGCACCTTCGGCGACGCCCCGGAACAGCACCCTGCGGCGAACGCGGCGGAGCGCGCGCTGATCCGCGACGGTCAGCGTCAGGAGGCGCACGCCGATACGCCGCTGCCCTGGTGGCGCTTCTTCACCAGCCGCACCCTGGTGTGCAATGCCCTCGGCTACTTCTCCTTTCTCTATATCACCTTTACGCTGGTGACCTGGCTGCCGAAATATCTGCAGGACAGCTTCCATTACGATCTCCATTCGCTCTGGTACGTAGCGATGATCCCCTGGAGCGGCGCCTGCCTTACCGTGCTGCTCGGCGGCCGACTCGCCGATCGCCTGCTGGCGCGCTTCAATAATCTGCGCGTGGCGCGCAACCTGTTCGCCGCCGTGACGCTGCTGGGCACCGCCTGTTGTTTTATGGCCATTCCGTACGCCGGCTCGGCAACGGCGATTATTGCGCTGATGACGCTGGGCAACGCGCTCAACGCCATGGTGAACAACGTTTACTGGTCTGTGGTGATCGACGTGACGCCGAAAGCCTCAGTCGGCGCCTTTAGCGGCATGACGCTGGCGATCGCCAACCTTGCCGCCATCGTCTCGCCAATGCTGTGCGGCTGGCTGGCGGAGTACTACGGCTACAATGCGATGTTTACCGTCACCGCCGTTATTGCGCTGGGCAGCATGCTGGCGATGACCCTGCTGCAGCCGGAGAAACCGCTTCAGCCGCACCGCGCCGCCGGCGTGGCGCAGCAGGCGCTGTAACCTCTGGCGGCGCGCTACAGCTGGTTGCGCGCCACCACGCTCTGCAGCGCTTTCTGCGCCTTAACGCGCTGCGCAATCCCCCACAGCTTCGGCGCGCAGGCCTGGAACCAGGCCTCGCGCGGCTGCCAGCGCACCAGCAACGGCAGATAGGCATCAAGCAGCGTGATGTTATCCCCCAGCAGAAAGGCGCTGTCGCCGAGTTGCGATTCGAGCCAGCGATAGGCCGCTTCGCGGTGGGCGTCGGTGCTCTGTTTTAGCTCCTGCGCCCCTGCGGCGGTCCAGCGCTGCGGATAGTCGCCGTAGGTAAAGGTGGGATAGACGGCAGCGACCAGCCACACCAGCCAGTGGTAAAAACGCATGCGCTGCGGATCGCCGGGCGGCGGGATCAGCGCAGGATGGCGATCCGCCAGCATCAGCGCAATGGCGGCGCTCTCCGTCAGCACCGCGCCATCCTCGCTTTGTAAGGTCGGCACCTGCCCCAGCGGGTTAAGCGCCAGCAGCCGATCGCGCGCCTCGCCCGGCTGGTCGAAGCCGGAGACATCTACCCAATGATAGGGTTCGCCGCAGAGCTCAAACATCAGCTCGCTGATGGCCGAGCCCCAGCCCGGTGCGCCATAGAGCGTGAACATAGCGCTCTCCTTTCATGGTTGCGATGCGGTAAGTGTAGTCAGCCGTGACGATCGCAGAAGCGCGCGATGTCGCCGGACTGAAAATCAGCCAGGTTCGCCATCAGCTTCTCCAGCGGCCACTCCCACCAGGCGATCTGCCGCAGGCGCGTGGCGATAGCGGGCGTAAAGCGCATACGGATCGGTTTCGCCGGCACGCCGCCCACGATGCTGTAGGGCGCGACATCTTTCGTCACCACCGCGCCCGCCGCCAGCACCGCGCCGTCGCCGACCGTAACGCCCGGCAGCACAATTACGCCGTGGCCAATCCAGACGTCGTGGCCGATGATAACGCGCGCGGCGCGGCGGTCGGCGAAAAAGCCGCTGTCGCGCGCCGCGCTGGCGTCGTAATACTCCGGGCAGTAGGTAAAGCGATGCTGCGAAGCGCGATCCATCGGGTGATTGGGCGCGCCAAGGCGCACATGGTTGGCGATAGCGGTAAAGCGGCCGATCTGCGTGTCCGCCACGTGGCACTGTTCGCCGATATAGGAGAAGTCGCCCAGGGTGCTGTATTCGAGGTAGCTGTGCGCCAGGATTTCGCACTGCTGCCCGATGGTGGTGTCGCGCAGGCGTACGCTGCTGTCGATAAAGGTCTGCTGCAGTCGGGCGGAAGAGAGAGCATGCAAAGACATAGTAGCCTCGTCTGGTCGGATGTCTGGATAAGCAGCGCGCGCGGCGCGGCGGAAACAGCGCTGACGGTAACGGGCGAAGATGACAGGCGGAAGACAGCAAGGTTGCGGCGAGCGTGTCATGGCGGCGGGAGGACGCGACGAAAAAGGCGGAGTGGTCAGCTCCGCCTTTATTCAAGTTCCGGCTAGTGATCCTGGCCGGTCAGTTGCAAAAGGGCAACGATGATCTGCAAGATGATCCGGATAAGATCCAGAATCAATCTAATCAGTTCCATCACTTTCCTTCTCCTTCAACAGGAGCGCGCTATTCGGCTACCGAGGCTTTGACTCTACCCGCCGGGCGCCTAAGCACATCTTGTGGAGAGCGCTGAGCGGCACTCATTGCTAAAGCCACAGGCCAGCACCACCTGATGCCTGCCGGGATTTTCAAAACCGTGCCCCTGGGAGCGGCCAGTCAGCAAGTCGGCTCTGCTTCGCGCTCAACACCTGTATAACCATACAGTATTTTGGCGAAACTTGAAATATTTCTCCGCGCTATTTAGAATCGCAGGTGTGGAGAGTGCTGAGCACCTCGTTCGCGGCGCGGTCACCAGCCGTTAAGCGAACAAAAAAGAAAGGATTTGGCCGTGACGCCAAATCCTTTTTTTATGCCTGTGAAAAACTACTTCGCGCTGACGCGCCACACCGTGTTGCCGGCGTCATCCGCAATCAGCAGCCCGCCCTGGCGATCGGCGGCCAGTCCGACCGGCAAACCTCTTACCTGCTTCTGATCGTCGGTCAGGAATCCCGTCACCACCGGCTGCGGCAATCCGACCGGCTTGCCGTTTTCAAATTTCACCCACACCACCTGATAGCCGTTAAGCGGCGTACGGTTCCAGCTGCCGTGCTCGCTGACGAAGGCGCCGCCGCGATACTGCGGCATATTGTCCGCCTGGTAGAAGAACAGCCCCAGCGGCGCGACGTGCGAGCTGAGCGCATAGTCCGGCTTAATCGCCTTCTCCACCAGATCGGGACGCTGCGGCTGCGCGCGCGTATCCACATGCTGACCGAAATAGCTGTAAGGCCAGCCGTAAAAGCCGTTCTCCTGCACCGACGTCATATAGTCAGGCACCAGATCGGAGCCGATCTCGTCGCGCTCGTTGACGATGGCCCACAGCCGGTTGCTCTGCGGCTCCCACTGCAGGCCGGTCGGGTTACGCAGCCCGGTGGCGTAAACGCGCGTCGCGCCGCTGGCGGCGTCCACTTCCAGCACCGCGGCGCGATGGTATTCCGCGCCGATGCCGTTCTCGGTGATGTTGCTGTTAGAACCGATGCCGACATAGAGTTTGCTGCCGTCCGGGCTGGCGACCAGCGCTTTGGTCCAGTGGTGGTTAATTGGCCCGCCGGGCAGATCGGTCACCAGCTGAGGCGGCGTGCGGATCTCGGTTTGCCCTTCCTGATAGGGAAATTTCACCAGGCTGTCGGCGTTGGCGACATAAAGCGTATTGCCGATCAGCTGCATGCCGAACGGCGAAAAAAGGTTCTCGATAAAGACGTGCTGCTCCCATTTGCCGTTCACGTTGCGCAGCAGCGTGATGCGGTTGCCGCCCTCGCCGCCTTTGCCTGAGGCTTTCTGCACGATGCCCATAATCAGCTGCTTGGGACGCGTGGTGGGTTTGGCCGGACCGTTAGACTCCGCCACCAGCACGTCGCCGTTCGGCAGCGTCAGCACCTGACGCGGATGTTTGAGATTTTCCGCGATCTTCTCGATTTTCAGCCCCTGCGCCACTTTCGGCATCTCGCCCTGCTTCCACGGCACTCCTTCCGGCACCTGCATCGGCGGCATAAAGAAGTTTTTCGCCTCAGGCAGCTCCGGATTCGGCCCGGTCTGCTTCTGCGGATCGAGCTGCGCGCCGCTGTCGCAGCCTGCGAGCAGCGCGGTCAGCGCCATCGCGATAAGCGTTTGCTTTTTCATCGGTGCTTCTCCTTAAGCCGTGCGCTGACGCAGCGCGAGTTGAACATTGGCGATCAGCATCAGCGCCACCACGAGGGTCGACAGGATAACGCCGGACGGCACCACGGCGTAAGCGTCGCGGCTGTGAACGAAGGCGTTAACGATCGCCAGCAGGATCGCCACCAGTGTAAGCCAGAAATGCACCTTTTCCGCGCGGCGGCTGCCGCGGAACAGATCAATCAGGGCGATAAGACGCGGAAGAATGGCGATGACCAGCCCGATGGCGATAAGCCAGCTGGCGGCGTGCGTCCACTCCACGACGTAACTGTTAAGGTAAATAATGTCGAAAATCCATGCCGCCACGAAAAAGCCGAGCGGCACAGGTTCGAACAGCGTGTAAAGCGCCACGGCGAAAGCCGATCGTCCCGAAGTTCTGGTCATTATCCTCTCCCTATCATTGAGCGTTACAGCGCGTAAAACGCGCTGCGCCTGTAAAATATTAGTAAATATGAAGAAAGATGACGGAAAGATTCAGGCGATAACGCGGCGTCCCTGCCGCGCTGCGGCGACTAACGCTTGTCGGCAGGCAGGGTTACCCAGTAACCAGGCTGGTAAGGCAGCGGTAAAAATTTCTCATGAAAGGCACGGAACGTCGCGTCCGGATCGAGATCGGCGAAGAGATCGGGATGCAGCCACTTCGCCAGCGCCTGAATAGCGACGAACTGATAAGGACTGTCATAGAACTGATGCCAGATGGCGTGCGCGTGGCCGTTATGCGCCACCGGCAGGGTTTTAAAGGCGTCGCGCATCATCAGCATCTGCAGGCGCTTTTCCGCCTCCTTTACGTCGGCGCCCGGCCCGACCCCGACCCACTTGCCGACGGTGTTGTAGTTTTTCCAGTTCGCGCCGGTCACCACCACCACGTCAGGACGGCTGGCGATAATTTGCTCGGGGTTGAGGGTGCCGAAGGTGCCGGGAATAAGATCTTTCGCGATGTTGCTGCCGCCCGCAATCTCCACCATCTGCCCAAAGTTTTCATTGCCGAACGACATGCAGCACTCGTCGGTGTAGCCGCCAGCGCGGTCGATCATCACTTTGGGACGCGCGCCGTGAAACTCTTTCAGCCGCGCGGTGACTCGCTCAATCTGCTGACGGCGAAAATCGATAATCGCCTGCGCGCGTTCCGGCTTATTCAGCAGCTCGCCCATGATGCGAATGCTTTTTTCCGCGTTGACCATCGGCGCTTCGCGGAAGTCAATAAACACCACCGGGATGCCGACCGCCTGTAGCTTCTCAATCAGCTTGCCTTCGTCGGTCGCCGCTTTTGATTCCAGGTTCATCAGCACCAGATCGGGCTTCAGCGTCAGCGCCTGCTCGACGTTGAAGGTGCCGTCTTTGGCGCCGCCGAAGGTCGGCAGCGTTTTAATCTGCGGATAGCGCTTTTCATACGCCTGATAGCCGTCCCAGTCGGCCTTATGAAAATCGTCACGCCAGCCCACCACCCGCTGAAAGGGCGCGTCAGTGTCGAAGGCCGCCAGCAGATAGATCTGCCGTCCCTCGCCCAGAATAATGCGTTTCGACTCGGCGGCGACTTCAACCTGACGCCCCGCCACATCGGTGATGGTTTTGGCCGCAGCCGTTCCCGCGATGCACAACAACCCCAGCGCTAACATCCATTTTTTCATTGAATTAACCCATTCAAACGATAATGATAATTATTTATGTAAAGCGCCGTTACTATTACGCAAAATGGGTTGCAGGAAAAGAGGCTGAGAAAAATCTTTTACCGGCTGTCGAGCAGGCCCAGCTCGCGCCGGTCATGGCTGCAGAACAGCGTCACCTGCGCGTCGGTTTGCAGGGAGAGCGCGCGCAGCCGCTGCTGGTTGGTGCGCCAGGCGTCGCGATCGCTGCACATCATCCACTGGTAGAAGCGCAGGCCTGGCGTGCAGTGCCGCTCTGCCTGCCGCATCTCCTCGCGGTAGAACCAGGCGTCGCCGCCGTGCAGCAGCCAGCCGTCGCCCTGCCGCACCGCGATGCCCGCATGGCCCAGCGTGTGCCCGGGCAGCGGCACCAGCAGCACCTCGTCGTTGAGATCGTCAAGCGCCCTCACCGCATCGAAGCCGAACCAGCGTTCGCCGCCGGCGGCGTAGCCGCGCCAGCCGCTGTGGTTGCCCCACTGCTGCGGCCGGAAGCGCTGCCGCTGCAGCCAGCTCTGGCGCTGCGGCGCGGTATCCAGCTCCCGCTGCAGCAGATGCACGCGCGCCTGCGGAAAGTCGCTGATGCCGCCCGCGTGATCGAAGTCGAGGTGCGTCAGGATGATATGGCGCACATCCTCCGGCTTAAAGCCGAGATCGACGATCTGCTGCCAGGCGCTGAGCCTGCGGTCGAACTGAATATTGTTGAACAGCCGGAAAAAGCCCGACAGCCGGCCGCGATGCGCCATATCCTGCAGGCCGATGCCGGTATCCACCAGCACCAGCCCGTGCGCGTCGGTTTCCAGCGGCAGACAGTGACAGCTGAGGTGCGCCAGCGGCGAGCGGCTGAATCCGTCGTAGAGCGCGCCGCCGAAGGGACACATACAGCCGCAGTTGAGGTGATGAACGCGCATGGTTTCCTCCTTGCCTTTCGCCGTAGCGGTCAAAAAGCCGGTTAATGATGAACGGGTTAATTAAACAATAATGGTCAGCCCTGCCGCATCTGCAAGCGTGAGCGGCACAATCAGCCGCGCATTTTCCGGTGCGGCCTTGCTCACAAAGTGGCCAGGCTTCGTGAATCTGTTCACATCAGCCTGTGCGGCTGCCCTAATTTACGGCTGCATTTACCTCGCTTTGGCTAATGCGTAAACAATCTGTGAACGCTAGATTACGAAATGAAACGCCGTTTTACTTTTATTTCACATTCAGCGAGAGCCGTCGCATAAGGAGCCTGTGCCGTGAAGATCAGCGCCATTGAAGTCACCCAGTTTACTTATCCCAGCAGGCGTCATGCCGACAGCGCCGGACACTCTCATCCCGGCGACGAAACCGAGGCGCAGATGGCGCTGCTGACGCTGACCACCGAGGACGGCCACAGCGGCTACGCCTTCGCGCCGCCGGAGGTGATCCGCCCGCACGTGGTCAACGCCTTCTTCCGCAAGGTGCTGATCGGACAGAACGCCATGGATCGCGAACGGCTGTGGCAGGATCTGGCGCACTGGCAGCGCGGCAGCGCGCATCAGCTTACCGAGCGCGCTCTTTCCGCCGTCGAGCAGGCGCTGTGGGATCTTATCGGCCGCCGGCTGCAGCAGCCGGTGCACAAACTGCTCGGCGGCTATCGCGAACGGGTGCCCGCCTACGGCAGCACCATGTGCGGCGACGAGCTGCCTGGCGGGCTGGCGACGCCGGACGACTATGCGCGCTTCGCCGAAACGCTCGTGGCGCGCGGCTATAAAGCGATCAAGCTTCACACCTGGATGCCGCCGGTGGCGTTCGCTCCCAGCCCGCAGATGGATATAAACGCCTGCGCCGCGGTGCGCGAAGCGGTCGGCCCGGATATCGCCCTGATGCTGGACGGCTACCACTGGTACAGCCGCAGCGAGGCGCTCACTATCGGCAAGGCGCTGGAGAAGCTCAACTTCAGCTGGTTCGAAGAGCCGATGGAAGAAGAGAGCATGGCCTCCTACGCCTGGCTGGCGGAAAACCTCAGCATCGACGTGCTGGGGCCGGAGAGCCTCGGCGGCAAGCATCACAGCCGCGCCGACTGGGTGCGCGCCGGCGCTTGCGACATTTTGCGCGCCGGCGCCAACGGCGTCGGCGGCATCGCCGCCACCATGAAGGTCGCCAGCCTGGCGGAGGCATTCGGCATGGACTGCGAGGTGCACGGCAACGGCGCGGCCAGCCTGGCGGTGGTCGGGGCGATCCGCAACTGCCGCTGGTACGAGCGCGGCCTGCTGCACCCTTTTCTCGACTATGAGCAGCCGCCGGCTTACCTCAACAGCCTGATCGATCCGATGGATGATGACGGTTATGTGCAGCTGCCGACCCGGCCTGGCCTGGGCGAAGACATTAACTTCAGCTGGATTGAGACCCATACGCTGAACCGCTGGTAACGCTGAGAGAGAAGTACAGCAAACAACTATAAACCTCTGACCTGCTGGACTTACTTTATGACTATTCGCACCCGCTGCGGCGCGTGGCTCGCCACGCTGCTGCTGCTGGCGGGCAGCGCATCGCTTCAGGCGAATACGCCTGACGACCAGCTGATCGTCGGCATGAATATGAACAATCTGCTTACGCTCGATCCCGCCGCTATGACCGGCAACGAAGTGGTCGGCATCGTGGTTAACCTCTATGACGGGCTGGTGGAGCTCGATCCGCAGCAGCTGACGCGCGTGCGCCCGGCGCTGGCGGAGAGCTGGCGCATCAGCCCGGACAACAGCACGCTGACCTTTCGGCTGCGCGACGGCGTGCGCTTTCACTCCGGCAATGCGCTGACCAGCGCCGACGCCGTCTGGTCGATGCGTCGCGTGCTGCACCTCAACCTGGCGCAGGCGTCGGTGTGGAAATCCTACGGCTTCAGCAGGGCCAACGTCGACGAGATGATCGCCGCCCCTGACGCGCGCACCCTGGTTATCCGTTTGCCAAAGCCCAACGATCCTTTGCTGGTGCTCTACTCGCTCGCCGCGCTCGGCAGCATGGTGGTGCTCGACAGCAAAACCGTGCAGGCGCATGCCGTCAACAACGACTGGGGCAATCGCTGGCTTACCACCCATGAGGCGGGATCCGGCCCGTTCCGGCTGGACGGCTGGCAGGCGAAAGATGTGCTGACCATGAGCCGCGCGCCGGACTACTGGCGCGGTACCGCGAAGATGCAGCGCGTGGTGTTTCGTCACCTGCAGGAGTCGCAGACCCTGCGCCTGATGATGGAGAAAGGCGATCTCGATATCGCCAGCAATATGGCGATCCCGGACGTGCGCGCCCTGCGTAACGATCCCGATCTCAGCATCGACAGCGTGCAGCGCGGCACCCTCTACTACCTGGCGATGAGCATGAAAGACGCCCATTTCGCCAACCCGAAGGTGCGCGAGGCGCTGCGCTATCTGGTGGACTATCAGGGGATCAATAAAACGCTGATGGCAGGCTACGGCGTGCTGCATCAGCGGCCTATCCAGGCCGGCATGCCCGCGACGCTGCCCGATCCCGGCTACCGGCTGGATATTGCGCGCGCCCGGACGCTGCTGGCGGAGGCGGGTTACCCCGACGGCTTCGACACCACGCTGCGCGTGCTGGCGGATCAGCCCTTTCTTAACGTTGCTATCGCCATCCAGTCGACGCTGATGCAGGCGGGGATCCGCGCGCGCATTATCACCGGCACCGGCAACCAGATCTATGGCGCGATGCGCGACCGGCAGTTCGGGCTGCTGGTAGGACGCGGCGGCAGCGGCGTCGAGCCGCATCCCCACTCCAGCCTGCGCTCGCTGGTCTACAACCCGGACAACGCCGACAGCGCGCGGCTGACCAACTTTCAGGGCTGGCGCACCAGCTTCTACGACGCGCAGCTCAACAGCATGATCGATCGGGCGCTGACGGAGCGCGACGCCGCGAAACAGCAACAGGCCTATTTCGCCATCCAGCAGCGCTATGACCAGCTGATCCCGGCGCTGATGCCGATTTCCCAGATGGTCGACTCGGTGGTGGTCAACAACCGCGTGCAGGCTTATCAGCCGCACCCGTCCGCCACTACCTTTTTACGCGACGTCTGGAAAACGCCAGAGAGCCTGGCAGGAGGCACGCCATGATCGCCGCTCTTCCGCAGCTGCGCCGCGTCAGCAAACGCGCGACGCAGGTTTTTATCACCCTGTTCGGCCTGCTGCTGCTGACTTTTTTTATCGGCCGCGTGATGCCGCTCGATCCGGTGCTGGCGATCGTCGGCCCGGACGCCGATCACGCCACCTGGCAGCAGGTCTACCACCAGCTCGGCTTCGACAAGCCGCTGTGGGCGCAGTTCGGCATTTATCTGAACGGGCTGCTGCACGGCGATCTCGGCCATGCGCTGCTGACCGGCCAGCCCGTCAGCCAGGATATTCTGCGCGTCTTTCCCGCTACGCTGGAGCTGGCGACCCTGGCGATCGTGATCGGCGCCGGACTCGGCGTGCCGCTTGGCGTTATCGCCGCGGCGCGGCGCAACGGCGCGATTGATTATGCGGTGCGCGTGGTGAGCCTTGCGGGCTACTCCACGCCAATCTTCTGGGTCGGCATGATCGGTCTGCTGCTCTTCTATGCCCATCTGGGCTGGGTCGGCGGCGCGGGCCGCGTCGATTTCAGTCTCGACGGCGTGGTGCCGCGTCGCACCGGCCTGATGCTGGTGGACGCGCTGCTGGCGGGCAACGCCACGGTTTTCTGGAACGCGCTGAACCATCTGGTGCTGCCCGCGTCGCTGCTCGGCTTTCACTCCCTCGCCTATATCAGCCGCATGACGCGCAGCTTTATGCTGGCGCAGCTGTCGCAGGAGTTTATTCTCACGGCGCGCGTTAAGGGGCTGACGGAGTGGCAGGTGATCTGGCAGCACGCCTTTCGCAATATTCTGGTGCAGCTGCTGACGGTGGTGGCGCTCGCCTACGGTTCGCTGCTGGAGGGCGCGGTGCTGATCGAAACGGTCTTCTCCTGGCCAGGCTTCGGCTCCTATCTGACCGGCAGTCTGATGCTGGGCGATATGAACGCGGTAATGGGCTGCGTGCTGGTGGTCGGGCTGATTTTCGTGCTGCTTAATCTGCTCTCCGACCTGCTCTATCAGGTATTTGATCCGAGGACCAAAGTATGACGCTATCGATCGAGACGCCGCCGGTCGGCAGAGCGCGCGAACGGCTGGCGCGCTGTCAGCGCTCCGCCCTGCGCGCCGGCCATTTTCTGCTGCGCATGGCCTGCAATCCGCTGACCGCTATCGGCGGCGGCATCGTGCTGCTGCTCTGCCTGACGGCGCTGTTCGCGCCCTGGATCGCCCCTTATCATCCGCTGGTGCAGGATCTCGACAACGCCCTCAGCCCGCCGGGCGCGCAGCACTGGTTCGGCACCGATGAGTTTGGCCGCGATATCTTTAGCCGCCTGGTATGGGGCGCACGCATTACGCTCTATATCGTGCTGCTGGTGTCGGTCACCGTCGGTCCGCTCGGGCTGCTGCTGGGCGTCGCCGCCGGCTACTTCGGCGGCAAGGTGGACGCGGCGCTGATGCGCATTACCGATATTTTTATCTCTTTTCCCAGCCTGGTGCTGGCCCTGGCGTTCGTCGCCGCGCTCGGCCCCGGCCTGGAGCATGTGGTGATCGCCATTACCCTTACCGCCTGGCCGCCCATCGCGCGGCTGGCGCGCGCCGAGACCCTGTCGCTGCGCCAGGCGGACTTTATCTCCGCGGTGCGGCTGCAGGGCGCGTCGCCGCTGCGCGTGCTGTGGCACCATATCGTGCCGCTCTGTCTGCCGTCGGTGATTATCCGCATCACCATGAATATGGCGGGCATTATCCTCACCGCCGCCGGGCTCGGCTTTCTCGGCCTCGGCTCGCAGCCGCCCGCGCCGGAATGGGGCGCGATGATCGCCAGCGGCCGTACCTACATGCTGGAGTGCTGGTGGGTGGTGACCGTGCCGGGCCTGGCGATCCTGATTAACAGCCTGGCGTTCAACTTCTTAGGAGATGGCCTACGTGACCTGCTCGATCCCCGCAGTGAGTAACGGCGCGCCGTTGCTGGACGTGCACGATCTGCGCGTCGATTTTGTTAACGGACGTCACAGCACCCCGGCGGTGCGCGGCGTCTCCTTTCAGCTCGGTCGGGAAAAACTGGCCATCGTCGGCGAGTCTGGCTCAGGCAAATCCACCGTGGGCCGCGCCCTGCTGCAGCTGCATCCGGCGAAGGCGCGCATCGAGGCGGCGCGCATGCAGTTCGGCGAGATCGATCTGCTGCGCGCCAGCCCGGCGCAGATGCGCGCCATCCGCGGCAGGCGCATCTCGATGATTATGCAGGACCCGAAATATTCCCTTAATCCGGTGGTGCGCGTCGGCGAGCAGATCGCCGAGGCCTGGCGCAGCCACCATCGCGGCCAGCACGCCGCCGCGAAAAAGCGCGCGCTGGAGATGCTGGAGGTGGTGCGCATTCGCGAGCCTGAACGCCTTTATCAGCGCTATCCCCATGAGATTTCCGGCGGCCAGGGCCAGCGCGTGATGATCGCCATGATGCTGATCACCGAGCCGGAGCTGGTCATCGCCGATGAGCCGACCTCCGCGCTCGACGTCTCGGTTCGCCTGCAAATTCTGGCGCTGCTGGATGAGCTGGTGAAGGCGCGCGGGCTGGGGCTGATCTTTATCAGCCACGACATTAGCCTGGTGCGCAGCTTCTGCGACCGCGTGCTGGTGATGTACGCCGGGCGCGTGGTGGAATCGCTGGCGGCGGGCGATCTCGATCGCGCGCGCCATCCCTATACGCAGGGCCTGCTGGCGGCGCTGCCGGATATCGACCAGCGCCGCAGCCGTCTGCCGGTGCTGCAACGCCAGGCCAGCTGGCTGAACGATTAAGGAGCGCGCATGATCGCTGTTGAGAATCTTAACCTGAGTTTCGGCGAAGAGACGGCCCGAACTCAGGTGCTGTTCGACGTCTCGTTGAAGATTAACGAAGGGGAAATCTTCGGCCTGGTGGGCGAGTCCGGCTCGGGTAAAACCACGGTGCTGAAGTGCCTGGCGGGGCTGATTACCCACTGGCATGGCGCGCTGGCGATAGACGGAGAGCCTCTCGGGCGCCGCATCGACCGTGCGCGCTGCAGACAGGTGCAGATGGTGTTTCAGGATCCTTACGGCTCGCTGCATCCGCGCCACTCCATCGGCGATATTCTGGAGGAGCCGCTGCTGATCCATGGCATCGGCCAGCGGCAGGCGCGCGTGGTGGCGATGCTGGAGAAGGTCGGGCTGAATCGCGCCTGGCTGACGCGCTATCCGCATCAGCTTTCCGGCGGTCAGCGCCAGCGCGTCGCCATCGCGCGCGCCCTGATTCTGGAGCCGCGCGTGCTGCTGCTGGATGAGCCGACCTCGGCGCTCGACGTCTCGGTGCAGGCGGAAATTCTTAACCTGCTGAGCGATCTGCAGCAGCAGGCGAATCTCACCTACCTGATGGTCACGCATGATTTAGGCGTGGTGGCGCATCTCTGCCATCGCGTGGCGGTGATGCAGCAAGGACGCGTGCTGGAGACGCTCGACGTGCCGACGCTGGTGGCCGATTGCGCGGCGATGCCCTATACGCGCATGCTGGTAGAGGCGAGCCGTCACTACAATCCGGCGCTGGCGAGAGAGATGTAGGAGAAGAGAGACGCGCGGCGAAGGCCGCGCGCCAGGAAGGCGTTACTGCGTAATCTGACGCACGAAGTCGGCGATTTCCGGCACCTGGCCATGCTCGAACAGGCAGTGCTGCAGACGCGGGCCGCTGAGCGCGGTGCGCACCAGCTCCGGATCGAGCGCGCGCAGCGTATCGAGATAGTTCTCTTTCAGCATTGCCGCTTTGACCTGATTCAGAATGCCGGCGTTACGCACCTGCGGCTCTTTACGCTCAGGCGGATAGCCCAGTCCTTTTTCGCCGGTGAAGGCTTTTTCAAAAATAAAGCGCAAATTCAGCTCCGCGCCCCAGCCAAAGCCTTTGGCGAACGGCAGCGACAGCGCGTTGCCGTTGTTGATCTGGGCGAACAGATAGGCGTCCGCCGGATCGATGCAGTAGCCGCACACCACGCCCGGATGCAGGTTAAGGGACATTAAGGCGCCCTGTCCGGTGCCGCAGCCGGCGATAACGAAGTCGACCGCTTTGCTGTTAAGCAGCACGCTGGCCATGATGCCGAGGTGAATATAGGTCAGATGGTGATCCTGTTCGTCGCTCATGCCGACGTTAAAGACCTGATGGCCCAACGGCTGCGCCACGTTTTCCAGCTCCTTGTGCACGACGGCATTTTTAGCGGCCTGGCTGTTTTCCATCATTAATGCGATTTTCATGATCTGCCCTTAAGTATTTATGAAACACCGTTTCATTTTAATCAAAAGCGGCTAAAGTGCATGAATTAATCACGCGCTATGGCGTGAGGCATATCACAAAAACGGCAGTCGAAGCCTGATTCAAATGAGGAGACAACATGTTTGTATATCGATCGCAGACGCAGCCTGAAACAGCAGGCAATGGCGTAACGCGGCGCGTGCTGGCGCACGGCGGCACCATGATGGCGGTGGAAGTGACCTTTGAACAGGGGGCGGTCGGTCCCCTGCATCATCATCCTCACGAGCAGCTGACCTGGGTGCTCAGCGGACGTTTCGCCTTTACCATCGACGGCGTCACCCAGGAGGTCGGCGCAGGCGACACGCTCTATAAAGGGCCCAACGTAGTGCACGGCTGCATCTGCCTCGAGGCGGGCACGCTGCTGGATACCTTTACCCCGCAGCGTGAAGATTTTTTGTCGCCAGGCTAAGCGCTTCAGGCGTGCAGGAAACGTCCCGGGAAATCAGAGGGGACGGGATGCTGCTTTTCGTAGCGGCCAAACAGCCGGTAGCGATTTAGCGCAATGCGGTTATAGAAAAAGTCGCTGATAAAATGGGGGATCAGCAGGCCTGGCAGCGACAGCACTCCCCATGGAAAAGGCAGCAGCCGCATTACGCGTAAAATGGCCTGCGCGCGGATCCAGTGACGATCGCCGTCAATCAGCACAATGGTGCGGATATTTTCATCGGGCAGGCCGGCAAAGCGCAGCAGCGCCTTGCCCTCTTCGCTCTGTACTGCCGCAAACCGGATGCGTCGGGAGAGCTTCAGGCGCAGCAAGAGATTGACCCAGCTGTTACAAATTTTGCAGACGCCGTCATAAAGCACGACCTTTTCGCCGGGTTTAAGAAAGGGTGGCTGTGGCATAATTTCTCCTTAATTTAATGACGGACAGGATAGTTAAGTACGGTCATTAATTGCGCAGGCGTCAAGCAAAAAGCGGATATAAAAAAACCGGCCTGGTGGCCGGTTTAGTTTTAACTCTGCTAATACAGGAAGTTAATTAATATATCGTATCGGAAAGGCTGCGGATTATTTCGCGTAAGCTTCGGTTGAAATCGTCAGCGTCACGTCGTCACCGACGGCCGGCACATATTTATCCAGCTTAAAGTCAGAACGCTTGATGGTGCCGGTGGCATCAAAGCCGATCGCCTGCTTCTTCACCATCGGATGCTCGCCCTGCTTGTTCAGCGTGGCGTGCAGCGTTACCGGTTTAGTGATGCCTTTCAGCGTCAGGTTGCCTTCCACGTCGAATTTATTATCGCCCTTCGCGGTCACTTTGGTGCTGTGGAAAGTCGCGGTGGGATATTTCGCTGTATCAAAGTACTCCGCGCCCTTGAACTCTTTGGTCAGCGCAGGAACATGGCTGTCGATGCCGGTAATCGGCAGGGTCACGTTAACGCGCGAAGCGGCTGGGTTTTCACTGTCGAACACCAGCGTTCCTTTTGTGTCAGGAATGTCAGCGGTGGGATGTGAAAAACCGAAGTGGGTCCAGGTAACAATCACTGAAGTATGCGCAGGGTCAAGCTCATACTGTTGAGCGGCAGCCTGAGAAAGCGGTACATAGAGGGCAGTAGCGGCCAGCAGCGGCAGCGCGAGACGTTTGATATTTTTCACTTTAGGTTCCTTTTAAAACAGCCGAATCCATTTGAGTGTCCCCTAAACGACCCCGCAGATATAGTGAAGAGTTTTGGTCTTAATTTTCAAATAAATTCAGCAATATCCTGGCGTGATTATTGCGAAACAGCGTGACGCGACTCCACGACGACCCCGCGCGGCCAGCAGTGAAGAAGCTGAGCCTGCGCCTGTTGCAGCTGCGTCGGCGTCAGCGCGGCAAGCGACGCCCTTTCGAGATCGCGTAGTCCGCCCTCCTGACGCAGCCCAAGCTGCAGCGCCGCCGTCGCGTCGGGCACGGCGTCAAGCTGGGCGCAAAGGCGCGCGCGCAACGCGTCAAGCGCGGCGGCATCATCGGGGATCTGCAGCTGCTGCAGGAAAAGGCGGCACGCTTCCAGCAGCGCGGCGGGCGCCACGTCCGGCGACTGCAGGGCAAACAGCACGCCGTCGCGATCGACGCAGCGGTGATAGCGGCAGCTGACGACGTAGCCGATCTGCTGCTCAACGCGCAGGCGCTGGAAAAAGCGCGGCTCCATCAGCAGCGCCAGCGCGCGCAGCGCCGCCAGCGAGATCGCCGGCGGGCAAGGCAAAAACAGCAGCAGCGCGCCGTCGCGGCTCTGATGCGCCACCGTCAGCCGTTTGCCCTGCTCTGGCTCTGCGCCATCGACGTGGGCCACGCCCGCCAGCGGCGCCAGCCATCGCGCGATAACAGCATGCTGCTGCGGCGAACCGCCGTAGAGCGCCGCGCGCCAGCCGCCCGCCCAGGCAGAAGCGGCAACCGCCTGCGGCAGCCGACGCAGCAGTTCGCGGATCGCCACATCATCCGGCGGCGGCTCGTCTTGCAGGTTTTCGTCAAGGCGTAACGCATCGGGCAGCGACGCCAGCCAGGCCTCGCCGCCCGGCGGCAGCTGCGCCTCCAGCAGCCAGACGCCCTGACTCTCCCGCCAGCTTGCCGCGCCGCCCTGATGACGCAGCAGCGCAAAAAGCGGGCGCAGACGGCGTTCGATAGCCGCCGCCTGCGCGAGGGTGAGCGTGGTGAAAAAAGCCGGGCGCAGCATCAGGGTGGCCGGCGGCTCGCCGGGCGCCAGATGCAGCAGCGGCGCGGACGCCGCGGGCGGTGCCAGGTCGGCAGGCGGCTGCGCCAGCGGGTAAAACTGCAGGGGCGGCAGCGACTCGTCAACGCGCGCGGGCGTCCAGGGCTGTAGCTCCAGGTTAAACCCCTGCGTCCCGGTCGCCGTGCCCTGCACGTCGGCCGCGCTCCACAGCCGCGCCTGCGGCGCCTCTGTAAGCTGGTGCAGCAGCGGCGTAAAACCGGCTGTTTCTGCGGGCGGCGGGAATCCAAATGCCCGCTCGCGCAGCTGATCGAGCGGCGTCAACGCGTTAAAGCGCCGCTGCGCCTGGCGCAGGTAATGGTGCTGCTGCTCCGGCGAGCTCTGCGCCAGCGCGCGCAGCACCTGCGGATACCAGGCGCAGATGGCGTCGGGCCGATCCGTTTCTATCTGCAGCGCCAGCCAGCCGCCTGCGCTATCGAGATTCAGCCAGGCAAACTCAAGCCGCTGCGCCCAGCCGTGCTGGCGCAGGCTGTGCATCGCGCCGCCCGGCGCCTCATCCTGTAGAAATTCGCGAATCAAAGTGACGTTGTCACGAATGGCCGCTATCTCACCGCGTAGCGCGACGGCGATCCACAGCTCTCCCGCGCCCTGCGTCTTCAGCGCAATATCCGCCTCTGCGGCGAAGCGCATTTCAGTGGGCTGCGGCGCGCTTTCGCCTGCGGGCAACGCTTCGCCGAACGCATGCGCGATCTGCGCCAGCGCCTCCAGCGGCTGCGGCCCCTGCAGCCATAGCTGCATCTGGCCCGCCAGAAAGAAACGCTGATGGAACTGGTGCAGCGCCTGCTTAAGCGCGCCAACGTCGTCGCCGAAGGCGTCGCGGCTGCCGATATGAAAGCGCTGAAAAACCGCGGGTGCGCTGACGCGCGTGTTGAGCGCCGCTTCCCGTCTGGAGGGGGTATGCTGCTGGATCAACCGATATTCGGCATCGATCACCGCCGCTTCCTGGGCGATCGCCTCGGGCGCGAACTGCGGCGCGGCCAGCATATCCGCCAGCCGCGCCGCGCCTGCGTCGAGCAGCTTCGGCTCGGTTTCGAAAAACCAGGCGCTGCTGCGCGCCAGCGTGGTGGCGTTGAGCCGCCCGCCTGCGGCCTGTATCCAGGGCATCAGGCGCGCATCTCCCTGAAACAGGGCGCTGTCGCTGAACAGCAGATGCTCCAGCAGATGCGCCAGCCCGGGCCAGGCGTCGGGTTCATCGTGGCTACCCGCCGCCACCTGCGCCAGCGCGGCCGCCTGCCGCGCGTCGGGCTGATGGATCAGCGTGACGCGCAGGCCGTTGCGCAGCCGCAGCTGACGCGTCTCCATCATAATTAAAAGGTCCGGGTTTTGTAGATAAGCTGCGAATTGGCGCGGTTGCGGAACTGCAGCTGCCCGATTTTCACGTCGCTGCATGCCGCTTCGCGTCTCGCCTCGAGGATCACGTCGTGGTGCGGCGACTTGCTGCACACCGGATCCGTATTATCGGCGTTGCCGGTCAGCATAAAGGCCTGGCAGCGGCAGCCGCCGAAGTCTTTCTCTTTCTCGTCGCACGAGCGGCAGGGTTCCGGCATCCAGTCGAAGCCGCGATAGCGGTTGAAGCCGAAAGAGCGATACCAGATATCCTCCAGCGGCTGTTCCAGCACCGACGGGAACTGCACCGGCAGCTGACGCGCGCTGTGGCACGGCAGCGCGGTGCCCTCTGGCGTGACGCTGAGGAAAATCGCGCCCCAGCCGCCCATACAGGGCTTGGGACGCTCCTCATAATAGTCCGGCGTGACGAACAGCAGATTGGTCAGGTTGCCGCTGCCGCTCATGCGTTCGCGATAGCGGCTGACGACCGCTTCCGCCTGCGCAATCTGCTCGCGCGTCGGCAGTAGCCCCTGGCGGTTAAGCTGTGCCCAGCCGTAGAACTGGCAGGTCGCCAGCTCAACATCGTCCGCTTCCAGCTCAATGCAGAGGTCGATAATCTTGTCGATCTGATCAATATTGTGACGGTGTAACACAAAGTTCAGCACCATCGGGTAGCCGTGCTTCTTCACCGCGCGCGCCATCTCCAGCTTCTGCTGGAAGGCTTTTTTCGATCCCGCCAGCGCGGCGTTAAGCGTCTCATCGCTCGCCTGGAAGCTGATCTGGATATGGTCCAGGCCCGCCTCGGCGAAGGCGTCGAGTTTTTTCTCGGTCAGGCCGATACCGGAGGTGATCAGGTTGGTATAGAAGCCGAGATCGCGCGCGGCGCGGATCAGCTCCGGCAGATCTTTACGCGTCAGGGGTTCGCCGCCCGAAAAGCCGAGCTGAACGCTGCCCATGGCGCGCGCCTGGCGGAACACCTCAATCCACTGCTCGGTGGTCAGCTCTTTCTCCTGCTGCGCGAAGTCGAGCGGATTGGAGCAGTAAGGACACTGCAGCGGACAGCGGTAGGTCAGCTCCGCCAGCAGCCAGAGCGGCGGATTGACGGCGGGTTTATTCTGGGTCACGAAGCATTATCCACTTTTGTTCATACGCCGCGCGCAGAAACTCTCTGACATCGTCGCCGACGCCGCCCGCTTCCGGGAAGCGCGCGTCGAGCCCGGCGATAATCGCGCTTACGCTCTCTTTGCCGTTGACCTGTTCCAGGATAGCGGCGGCGGTTTCATTCAGCTTCGCCATACCTTCCGGATAGAGCACGACGTGGCTCTCCTGCGCGGCTTCCCACTGCATGCGATAGCCGCGGCGGAACGCGGGAATGGAGTTGTCATTCATGTGTTATACCAGCCTTGTCGTGTGCCAGGCCGCCTTGGCGGTGACCGTATGGTAAGGCGGACGCTGCAGCTCGTAGGCCATGGTCATGGCGTCCAGCATCGTCCAGAGAATATCGAGCTTAAACTGCAGGATCTCCAGCATGCGGTTCTGTTTCTCGACCGTATCGCAAAACTCCAGCGCCAGCGCCAGGCCGTGCTCGACGTCGCGGTTCGCCTGACTCAAACGGCTGCGGAAATAAAAGTAGCCCTCTTCCTTAATCCAGGGATAGTGCTGCGGCCAGCTGTCGAGGCGCGACTGGTGGATCTGCGGCGCGAAAAGCTCGGTAAGCGAGCTGCAGGCCGCTTCCTGCCAGTTGGCGCGGCGCGCAAAGTTAAGATAGGCGTCGACCGCGAAGCGCACGCCCGGCAGCACATGGCGCTCAGACAGCAGCGCCTCGCGCGTCAGCCCGACCGCTTCGCCCAGCTGCAGCCAGGCTTCGATGCCGCCTTCGTGGCCGTTGCTGCCGTCGTGGTCGAGGATGCGCTGCACCCACTTGCGGCGCGTGGCGGGATCGGGGCAGTTCGCCATGATCGCCGCGTCTTTTAGCGGGATGCTGGTCTGATAATAGAAGCGGTTCGCCACCCAGCCCTGGATCTGCTCGCGCGTCGCATCGCCGTTATGCATCGCGATATGGTAAGGATGATGAATATGGTAGTAAGCGCCCTTATCGCGCAGCGCCTGTTCGAACGCCTGCGGCGTCAGCGTCTCGGTGATTTGCATCACTCACTCCTGAAGATGAATCGCCATGCCGTCCCAGCTCACTTCGATGCCCTGCTGCGTCAGAAACTGACGCTGCGGCGACTGCTCGTTGAGGATCGGATTGGTGTTGTTAATGTGAATAAGGATCTTGCGTTTTGCCGGCAGCGAGGCGAGCAGCGCCATCAGCCCCTGCTCTTCGGAGAGCGCCAGGTGGCCCATCGCCTTGCCGGTGTTGGTGCCGACGCCGGCCGCCTGCAGCTCGTCATCTTTCCAGACGGTGCCGTCGATCAACAGGCAATCCGCCTTCTGCAGCCAGGGCATAATCACCGCGTCCGGCTCGCCGAGACCCGGCGCATAGAGCAGCGTCTGTTTGCTGGCGAGGTTTTCAATAAACAGCGCCACGTTGTGTCCCGGCAGCGGACGGTCGCGGTATGGCGAGTAAGGCGGCGCGTTGCTGAGGATCGGAATGGCGGTAAAGCGCAAATTAGGACAGACGTCGACGCTAAACGGCTCGAGCGGCGCGATGGGACGATGTTGCAGCCCGCCGTTCCAGTGTTTCAGCATGGTAAATACCGGAAAACCGCTGGTGAGATCGGCATGCACCTCCGGCGTGCACCACACCTGATGCGGGCAGCCTTCGCGCAGGCTGAGCAGGCCGGTGGTGTGATCGATCTGGCTGTCGGTAAGAATAATGGCGCCGATGGCGGTGCCGCGCAGCACGCCCTTTTTTATCAGTTCTGGCGTATGGGCGATCTGCTGGCTGATGTCCGGCGAGGCGTTGCATAACACCCAGTTTTCGCCGTCGTCGCTGAGAATAATCGAGGACTGCGTACGCGGGCTGGCCTGAATGGTGCCGTCGCGCACGCCCTGACAGTTGGCGCAGTTGCAGTTCCACTGAGGAAAACCGCCGCCAGCGGCGGATCCAAGGACTTTGATGAACATAGGAGAAACCCGGCGTTGAAACAAAATGCCCGCGCAGCTGGCGGGCATGGATATTAACGGTTGGAGATGTACAGCGTTACTTCCAGACCGAGACGTAAATCAACAAATTCAGGTTTTTTCCACATAATAGTCTTCCTCTAAGGTGAATGAACAAAGCGATACCCGTCAGGTATCATTACGCAAACAATCCAGTGATTATGCACGCAATTTTGAGCCGGCTGATGGTGCGCTAACGGCGCATCGAGATCAACCCGCAAATGTTAAGGAAATGAATCAGCCCTGCCAGACCTGGCGCAGCACGCGCAGCCAGTTATCCGAGGCGAGCTTTTCCAGCCGATCCTGATCATAGCCCGCATCGCGGAATGCCGCGAACAGGCGCGGCAGTCCTGCTACGTCTTTTAGCGCGTCCGGCACGGAGATGCCGTCAAAATCGGAGCCGAATCCCACACGATCGCTGCCCATTATCATTATGAGCCGTTCGTAGTGCCTGACGATGTCGCTCAGCGGCGTGTCGCCGTCGCGCTTGCCGTCGGCGCGCAGGAACGCGTTGCCGAAGTTGATACCGACCATGCCGCCGCTGTCGCGTATGGCGGCAAGCTGCGCATCGGTCAGATTGCGCGGCTGGGCGCAGAGCGCATGGGCGTTTGAGTGGGTCGCCACCAGCGGCGAGCGGGAGAGCGCGGCGGTATCCCAGAACGCTTTTTCGTTCATATGCGACACGTCGATCAGCATATTCAGCGCGTTGGCCTGTTTGATGAGCGCTTTACCGGCCTCGGTCAGGCCTGGTCCGCTGTCCGGCGAGCCGGGAAACGCGCCGGTCACGCCGACGCCGAAGCGGTTAGGCAGATTCCAGAAGGGCCCGATGCTGCGCACGCCCGCATCGTAAAACGCCTGCAGCTGTTCGCCCTCTTCGTCCAGCGCGTCCGCGCCTTCGATATGGGCGACCAGCGCCAGCACGCCCGCGTCGCGGCAGGCGGCAATTTCGGCGGCGCTGCGGCACAGGCGCGCCCGGCCTTGCGACTGCTCGGCGATCTGCGTGAGAATGGCCAGCTGCTGCCACATGATCTCAAGCGGCTGATAAGGCGTCTCGGCAAGATGCGGCGCCGCCTGGGCGATATAGGCCTGCGGCGGCACGAAGATCGCGAACAGGCCGCCGAAAAAGCCGCCCTGGCGCATGCGTGGAAAATCGAGCTGGCCGCGTTCGATGCCGTTAAAGAAGGCGTCGACCGGCGCGTCGCGATGATTCAGCCACAGATTGAGCAGCAGATCGTTATGGCCATCAAAAGTTAACATCGGAGAAATAAGCGTTTAAAAAACTCAACATCGCGCTATGTTACGCGGCCGCAGGATAAACGCCAAATCAGAGGGCACGAATGGTTACTCTGCCTGCGGCGTAACCGAGAACTGGTCAAAAATCTTGTAGGTGGCGACGTCAAACAGCGAAACCGCCTCGACTTCCGCCATGGGAATCAGATGGCGGAAGTGCTGCAGGTTCAGCGGTTCGGAATCGGGAGTGATATTCTGCGCCAGGTAGAGTTCGTAGTAGCGATGCTGCTCGCAGAAGCGCAGCGTCTCTTTATCGCGGTAGCCGCTGATATAGGGGATTAGCGCCAGATGCTGGGTTTGTGTATGTTCGATGCGCGGCGCGGCGACGTAGCCGATATAGACCTTGCGCGATTTAAGCGTCACGAACACCAGTTTCTCTTCTTCGATCGCCTGCAGCAGCAGCGACTCCATGCCATCTTCCCGGGCGACTTTACGATACTCCGCCATGCTGCTTTTCCCGTCACGCATCGCCCGCCGCGCCGCTTCGCCCGCACGCCAGGCGCGCAGCGCGGCGAGCGCCAGCCCCAGCTCGAAAAAGAGCGGATAGTTCATCAGCGTGGTGCGGGTCAGCCAGGAGTAGTAGTCCTGAACGGCGTAATCGGGAAAAAAGAGATGGGGAACGGAAAGCAGCAGACTCAGCAGAAAGAGCGCGACGTAGATAAGCGCTACGCCGAAAAAGCCCTGCAGCGCGAACTTCGCGCCGTGCATCGCCACGTAAAAATAGGCGATCCAGCCGCTTGAACGCGCCTGACGCGTGCGCGAGGGATAGTGGTTTTCCGTATACCAGTAGCCGCAGACCAGCACGACCATAATGACCAGCGGTCCCATCGCACGCCCTTAGCGTTCTTGCGCCAGCTCTTCCATACGGGCGCGCATCGCTCTGCCCACGTCAGGGTTATTCATATTCAGACGGGCGTTGCCGTTAACGTCGAGAATCAGCTTGTCTTGATCGGTGTAGCGCAGATCTTCATTGGTTAAGCCGCGCATAAACTTATCCGGCTCGGCGAACCACTTGCCCATTAACCTTTTTAGCCTGTTCATTTGTCCTCCTCGCCTTAACGGTGCGGTAACCTGTGCGGTTGCGCCCTCTTGAGTATACGTCAGGCGCCGCGAACATTCCTTGTACAGTTTTCTACGCTGTTTTGCGCGGACGCGCAACCGCATCCTGATTTAACCGCCCTGCGCCACCGTCAGGCCGCGATAAAAGGTCGGCTTCACATCCAGGGTTTTCTGGATCAGGCCATATTTCTGGTAAAAGTCGGCGGTCTCCTGCTGCTGCCGCACCGTCTGGTCGTCAATGCTCTGCCAGTGCGACTGGCGGCGCGAGAACGACTTTTCTGCCGCGGCGGCCGGGAAACCGATAATTTTCGCCAGCGTCTGCGCGTAGTCGGCGACGTGGCTGTTAGCCCAGCGATCCGCCGCCGCCAGCCGGTTGACGTAGTCCTGCAGCGCGGCGCGCTTTTCGCGGTCGTTGATGGCGGCGTCGGTGGCGGCCAGGAAGCTATTGCCGGTCGAGAGCCCGACGCCGTTGACCAGTATGCGGCCGCTCTGGGTCACTTCCGCCAGCGCGGTATAGGGATCCCATGTCGCCCAGGCGTCTACCGCGCCGTTAGACAGAGCGATACGCGCGTCGGCAGGCTGCAGAAAGCGCCAGCTGACATCTTTGTCGCTCAGCCCCGCCTGCTCCAGGGTTTTCAGCGCCTGAAAATGGCCGATAGAGCCGCGTCCGGTGGCAATGCTTTTCCCTTTCAGGTCGGCGGCGGTTTTGATGGGGGAATCGGGCCGCACCAGCACCGCCAGTCCAGCAGGCACCGATTTGCTGACCGCCACCGCTTTCACCTGCGAGCCGGCGGCCAGCGAAAAGAGCAGCGGCGCGTCGCCGATAATGCCCGCGTCCACCGCGCCCGCATTAAGCGCCTCCGCCAGCGGCGCGGCGGCGGGAAACTCCGCCCACTCGATAGCGTAGCTTAACTTGTCGAGCTGATGGGCCGCCGTCATCTCGGCGCGCATATTGCCTTTCTGATCGGCGATGCGCAGCGTGACGGCCTGCGCGGAGGAGGCGCTGGCCAGCGCAAGCGCGATATAAAGAACCTGGTATTTCATCCTGTTTTCTCCTGGCGCAAAAAAACCAGCATAAACCGGACGTTGAGAAACGCCGATGCCGATTCCGCATGAGGTTAGCCAGCGGGCGCATAAGGCTGTCGCTTTTGCGTTACCGGTTGTCATTTTTGCGCGCGCGGCGACGCGGCGCGACACGGCAGACTGCGCTGACACCACAAGGAGGCTTTATGCTGACGCAACCCACAGAGAAGTACCGTGCTTTTCCCGTTATCGCCCTGCCCGATCGCCAGTGGCCAGATCGCCAGCTGACAAAGGCGCCGCGCTGGCTTTCCACCGACCTGCGCGACGGTAATCAGGCGCTGGCGGAACTGATGGACGCAGAACGCAAGCTGGCGTTTTGGGATCTGCTGCTGGCGTGCGGCTTTAAAGAAATAGAGGTCGCCTTTCCCGCCGCATCGCAAACCGATTTTCAATTTGTGCGCGATCTGATTGAACAGCGCCGCATCCCCGAAGCGGTCACTATTCAGGTGCTGACGCAGGCGCGCGAAGCGCTTATCGCCCGCACCTTCGAGGCGCTGCAGGACGCGCCGCGCGCTATTTTGCATCTCTATAACGCCACTGCGCCGCTGTTTCGCGAACGGGTGTTTGGCCAGAGCCAGGCGGAGATCGTCACGCTGGCGTGCGCGGGCGCGCGTCAGATCCGCGACGGCTGCGACGCCCGGCCTGAAACGCACTGGACGTTTGAATACTCCCCGGAAACCTTCTGTTTTACCGAACCGGAATTCGCGCTGACGATCTGCGAGGCGGTAGCGGATATCTGGCAGCCCTGCGCCGCCCGTCCGATGATCGTCAATCTACCCGCGACCGTGGAGGTCAATACCCCAAACGTTTATGCCGATCAGATTGAATATTTTTGCCGTCACTTTAGCCGCCGCGATGCCGTTTGTATCAGCGTGCACCCCCATAACGATCGCGGCACCGGCACCGCCTGCGCGGAGCTGGCGCTGCTGGCGGGCGCGGATCGCGTTGAAGGCTGCCTGTTCGGCAACGGTGAGCGCACCGGCAACGTCGACATCGTCACGCTGGCGCTGAATCTCTACAGCCAGGGGATCGCGCCTCATCTTGACTTCGGCGATATCAATAAGGTGACGGAGGTGGTGACGCGCTGCAACCAGCTGCCGGTGCATCCGCGCCATCCTTATGCGGGCGAGCTGGTGTTCACCGCCTTTTCCGGCTCGCATCAGGATGCGATCCGCAAAGGCTTCGCCCTGCGTCAGCAGCGGCAGGATACGATCTGGCAGATGCCTTACCTGACGATCGATCCGGCCGATATCGGCTGCAGCTATGAGGCGGTGATCCGCGTCAACAGCCAGTCGGGCAAGAGCGGCGCCGCCTGGCTACTGGAGCAAAATCATGGACTGACGCTACCGCGCGCGCTGATGCAGGATTTCAGCCAGCGGGTGCAGCAAGAGACGGACCTCCACGGCAAGGAGATGACGCAGCGCGCCATCTGGCGCTGCTTCTGCCTGCACTACGGCGTCGAGCAGGCGACGCTGACGCTGCTGGAGGCGGAAAGCCGAAGCGACGGCGATATGACCCGGCTTGAGGCGAACCTCGGGATAAACGGCGGCAGTCGTCGCCTGCGCGGCAGCGGTAACGGCTTGCTGTCGGCGGCGGTGGATGCGCTGCGTCGCGCGCTGGGGCTGGAGCTGACGATTGCGGATTACCACGAGCATACGCTGGGCAAACGCAGCGACAGCCGTTCGGTCGCCTACGTCTGCTGCCTGAATAGCCAAGGCGAGCGCGCCTGGGGCGTCAGCATCGACAGCGATATCGCCCGCGCCTCTCTACAGGCGCTGCTTAACGCGGCGACGGCCTTTCTGCCTGAGGAAAATAGGCGGCAGGCGCAACCCCCAGCAGGCGACGAAACATCGCGCTGAAGGCGCTGGGGCTGTCATAGCCGAGATCGAGCGCCACGGCCAGCACCGACTCGCCCTGCGCCAGTCGGGTCAGGGCGATGACCAGGCGCGCGCGACGCACCCAGTCGCTGAAATGCAGCCCGGTCTCCCGCTGAAAGTGGCGCGCAAGGGTGCGGCTGGAGAGGTTTAGCCGCCGCGCCCCCTCCTCCAGCGTCCAGCGCTCCCCCGGCGCCTGCTGGATGGCGCGACAGAGCTTTTGCAGCCGCGCGCTCTGCGGCTCCGGCAGATTGAACGGCAGCACGTCCAGGCCGCGCAGCTCATCCAGAATCAACTCATAGATATGCTCGCTGCGGCTGCCGGGCGCGTAAACCTCCGGCAAGGGCAGCGCGCTGACGATCAGCTCGCGCAACAGCGGCGATACCGGCACCACCTGACAGCTGGCGGGCAGATCGGCGCGCGCCAGCGGATCGACGAATAAGGTGCGCGCGGCGACGGGACCGGTAATCTGCAGCGCATGGCGGGTGTAGGCGGGCAGCCAGACGCCGCGACCCGGCGGAACGATCCAGCTGCCCTGCGCGGTATCGACGCGCACCACGCCGCTCAGCGTATGAATGAGCTGCGCGCAGCTGTGATGATGCCAGGGTTCGCTGTCGCCGTGCGCATAGTCATGGGCGTAAGAGACCAGCGGACGAGAGGTGAAATCGAACGACAGCCGCGCCGTCACGATTATTCCTTCAGATAGCGATGGATCGACGCCAGATCTTGCTCGCCGTAGCCGGCGTCAACCGCCTGCTGCCAGAGTTCGGCGATCTGCTCCAGCGCGGGCAGCCTGGCGTCACCCTTCGCCTCTAACGCCAGCTTCGCGTCTTTCAGCGCCCACACCAGGCTCATCTGCGGCGTGAAATCTTCACTGGCGATCATTGCGAGCTTCACTTTGGCGTAAGGCGCCGCCAGCGGGCCGCCGTCCAGCACTTTCCAGAAATCGTCGGTCGTAAAGCCAAACTCCTCTGCCAGGCGCGTGCTCTCCGCCAGGCTCTGCATCAGGCCGATCAGCCAGCTGTTGACCACCAGCTTCATGCGCGACGATTTGCCCGCCTCGCCCAGCCACTGGGTGCCTTTGCCAATCGCAGCGAAGACCGTTTCCGCTGCCTGCGCGCGCGTCCGATCGCCGCTGGCCATCACCAGAATCTGCGCATTCTCGGCCGGCGCTTTGGTACCGGAAACCGGCGCGTCAATAAACACCACGTCCGGGCGCTCGCTGGCGAACCAGCCGATCAGGGCGTCGGTTTTCTCGACGCCGATGGTGCCCATCTGCGCGAGGGTCGCGCCCTGCTTCAGCGCCTCCTTCACCTGATGCAGCGTGTTTTCCGTGGTGTCGCCGTCAGAGAGCATGGCGATAACTACGTCAGCGTCGCGCACCGCCTCTTCCGGGCTGTCGCTCAACGTCAGGCCGGAGGCGATCAGATCTTCGCCGCGCGCCCGCGTGCGGTTCCAGCCATAAACGGTAAAGCCCTTTTTCAGCAGATTGGCGGCAAACGCGTGCCCCATGGCACCTAAGCCTAATACGGCGACGGCGGGTTGTTGACTCATACTGACTCCTCGGGTTGTCCGTAAACTAAGCATTTAACACTGAAGGGAAAGTCACGAAAAATCCAGTCGGGAAAAACATTTTTCGACGCTGAATTTCGCATAAAACGACCTTATTATTTACGCTTTTCAAATAATCGTAAAAAGCCGTAACATACGCGCACAATGTTCCATTTGGTTCATTTCATCTCTTAATGACGGTCTTTCATTCATGAAAATTGCATCACTGCGACAGGTCAGCGTGCTGCTGCCTGCTATGCTGCCGCTGCCCCTGCTGGCGGCTGATGATACCGGCAGCGCGACCATGGTGGTCAGCGCCGCGCCGGCGCAAACCGGTCTCTCCGAACTCGATACGCCCGCCGCGGTCAGCGTGGTGAGCGGCGAGGATATGCGCCAGGCCGCGCCGCGCGTCAATCTGTCGGAAAATCTCGGCAGCGTGCCGGGCCTGCAAATCCAGAACCGGCAAAATTACGCGCAGGATCTGCAGCTCTCGGTGCGCGGGTTTGGTTCGCGTTCCACCTATGGCGTGCGCGGACTGCGCCTCTACGTCGACGGCATTCCCGCCACCATGCCCGACGGTCAGGGACAAACCTCCAATATCGATATCGGCTCCATCGACCATATCGAGGTGCTGCGCGGCCCCTTTTCCGCACTCTACGGCAACGCCTCGGGCGGCGTGATTAACGTCGACACCCAGACCGGCCAGCAGCCGACGACGCTGGAAGCGGGCAGCTGGTACGGCAGCTACGGCAGCTGGCGCAACAGCGTCAAGGCGAGCGGCGCGACCGGTGACGGCACCCAGGCGGGCGACGTCAACTACACCGTTTCCGCCTCGCGCTTTACCACGCACGGCTACCGCGACCACAGCGAGGCGCAAAAGAACCTCGGCAACGCGAAGCTGGGGGTGCGCATCGACGACGTCAGCACCCTGACGCTGCTGTTTAACAGCGTGCATATCGAGGCGCAGGATCCCGGCGGCCTGACGCCGGATCAGTGGCGCGCCAACCCGCGCCAGGTGGTGAGCAACGTCACCCTCTACAACACGCGTAAAACGGTCGATCAGACCCAGGGCGGCCTGCACTATCAGCGCCAGATGGGCGAAAACGACGATCTCAGCGTGATGATGTACGCTGGCATCCGCGAAACCACCCAGTATCAGTCGATCCCGAAAAACGTGCAGCTCAGCCCGAAACATCCCGGCGGCGTGATCGATCTGACGCGCCACTATCAGGGCATCGACACGCGCTGGACCCACCGCGACAGCCTGTTCAGCGTGCCGGTGACGCTGACCGGCGGCCTCGACTATGAAACCATGACCGAGCGCCGCAAGGGTTTCGAAAACTTCAGCGGCGACGACCTCGGCGTCAAGGGCAACATTCGCCGCAACGAACGCAACCTGATGTGGAACCTGGATCCCTACCTGCAGACCGCCTGGCAGCTTACCGACAAATGGTCGCTGGACGCCGGGCTGCGCTACAGCACGGTTAATTTCGACTCCAACGACAACTACATTACCGCCGTCAACGGCGACGACAGCGGCGACGCGCGCTACCACAAATGGCTGCCCGCCGCCTCGCTGAAGTACGCGATCGACAGCAGCTGGAACGCCTATCTCTCGGCGGGCCGCGGCTTTGAAACCCCGACCATTAACGAACTCTCCTATCGCGCCGACGGCGAAACCGGTCTGAATACCGGCCTGAAACCGGCGACCAGCGACACGGTCGAGCTGGGTACCAAAAAGCGCATCGGCAACGGCCTGATCACCGCCGCGCTGTTCCAGACCGACACCCAAAACGAAATCGTCACCGATACCAGCCTCGGCGGCCGCACCACCTACAAAAACGCCGGGCAAACCCGCCGGCGCGGCCTGGAGCTGGGCGTGGATCAGCAGTTCGCCGCCGACTGGCGCGCGAAGGCGGCCTGGACGCTGCTCGACGCGCGCTATCGCAGCAACGCCTGCGGCGACGCGAGCTGCGACGGCAACCGTATTCCCGGCATTGCGCGCAATATGCTTTACGCCTCTCTTGCGTACGCGCCGGAACAGGGTTTTTATGCGGGCGCGGAGATGCGCTACATGAGCGATATCGCCGCCGATGACGAAAACGACGTGAAGGCGCCCGCCTATACCGTCGCGGCGCTTAACAGCGGCTACAAATGGCTGGTGCAGAACTGGACGCTCGATCTCTTCGGCCGCGTCGATAACCTCTTCGACCGCAACTACGTCGGCTCGGTGATCGTTAACGAAGGCAACGGACGCTACTTCGAACCGGCGCCGGGGCGCAATTACAGCGTCGGGCTGACGCTGAGCTACGCCTTTCAGTAAGCCCTATCGCCCCGGCCAGACGCCGGGGCTTTTTTTAGGACGCGCGCCGCGCCATCCAGTTGGCGATCCAGCGCGACAAAATCGGGCCGGTGAACATCACTACAATAAAGCGCCCGGTCTGCATCGCCATCACAAACGGCATATCGACATTGCTCGACGCGGCGATAATCGCCACCGAATCGGCGCCGCCCGGGCTGGTTGCCAGATAGGCGGTCAGCGGATCGATACCGGCAAACTTCACCAGCAGAAAAGCGAACAGCCCGCAGATAGCGATTAGCGTCAGCACCGACAGCAGCACGCGCGGCAAGGCGTGCGCCGCGTAGCGCAGAATATCGGCGCTGAAGCGCAGGCCGATGCCCCAGCCGACGAAGGCGTATGCCAGCGCCAGCAGCCACTTCGGCAGCGTGATATCGACGCCACCGATATCCTGCGCCAGCGAGGCGACAATCAGCGTCATCAGCATCGGACCGGCGGGAATGCGCAGCAGACGCGCCGCCAGCAGGCCAGCGGCGATGGTCAGCAGCGTCAAGAGAAAGGCGGTCGGCGCGAAAGGCGCGAAGAGATCGAGCGCCGGCGAGGCGGCGGGCGCGCTGCCCTCGTGGGTCCAGAGGCGCGTCACCAGGGTAGCGACCAGCGCCACCATCATTACGCGCAGATACTGCATAAAGGCGACGAGGCGCACGTCGGCGCCGAAACTCTCCGCCATCAGGGTCATGGCGGTCGCCGCGCCGGGCGACGAGCCCCAGATGGCGGTCGAGCCCGGCAGCACGCGGAAGCGCGCCAGCAGGCCGCCGAGCGCCAGGCTGGCGACGATTACCGAGCCGACGCACAGCACAAACAGCGGCCAGTCATCCGCGATTTCATGAAATATCGAGGCGGGGATCGCCGCAGCGATCATCGCGCCCACCGTCGCCTGCGCGCCGTTAAACAGCGGCCGCGCGATTTTCAGCGCGCGGCCGGAGGCGGCAAAGCCGATGGCGGCGAACATCGGGCCAAGCAGCAGCGCGGCCGGAATATGCAGCCACTCCAGCACCGCCACCGAGCTGAGGATCAGCCCGGCCCAGCGCGTCAGGCCCGCCTGCGCCGTCGCCATATTAGCGCGCGTCGACCTGCGCCAGCACCTCGGCGCTGGTGCCGGTTTCGCCAAGGCGCGGGAAGATCAGCTTAACGCTGTTGTTATGAGTGTCGAGATTGAGATCGGTCATGGCGTCGGTGGCTAAGGTGACGTTGTAACCTAATTCATACGCCTGACGCGCGGTGGATTCGACGCCGATGCTGGTGGCGATGCCGCAGATCACCACCTGGGTGATGCCGCGCGCCTGCAGGTCGGCATGCAGACTGGTCTGGTGAAAGGCGCCCCAGGTTTTCTTGGTGACGGTGATATCGCCCGGCTGCGGCGTCATCTCCGGCACCAGCGTCGCCCAGTCGGCCGGCAGTTCGCCGCTGTGGCTGCCCTGTTCGTTACGGCCCGGCGCGCCGCCGGCGACATTGACCAGCACCACCGGCAGCTGGCGGGCGCGGAAACCGGCGGCAAGCTGCGCGCAGCGGTCAATCACCGGCTGCGGCTCATGCACCACCGGCAGGCGAACGATGCCGTGCTGCAGGTCGATGATAATCAGTGCGGTGTGGGTATCAAGGGTAGTCAGAGCCATGGAAAGTCCTCTCAGGATGCGTTGTCGGCGAGTCGTTGCAGTAAGGGGATCGCGGCGATGAGCAGCTGGCGCTCGTCGGCGCTGAGTCGGGTGTCGATGGCGCGCACCAGCCAGTCGTCGCGCATCGCGCGGTTGGCGGCGATCAGCGCGCAGGCGGCCGGCGTCGGCGAGTAGCGGGTTTTGCGGCCGTCGTTCGGATCCGCTTCGCCCTGCACCATGCCCGCCGCCAGCAGGCTGGCGACGGTCGCGCCCATCGACTGGGTGCGCACCCCTTCCGCAGCAGCCAGCTCGGTGATGGTCATCGCGCCGTCGCGTACCAGGTAACCCAGCACCGACACCTGCGACCAGGTGAGATCGCCCGGCGGCGCGGATTCGCGCAGCCGACGGCTTAGCTTGCCCGTCAGCATACGCAGCGCTGCGGCGGCTTCAGTGAGTTCGCTCATCGCCTTTCTCCTTACGTTAGCGCCAGTATAGATATACGAAGGTAAACTGTGTAGTTTGCCTTCGTATCAATTTGTAAGGTCGGGACGCTGCAGGTAGTGGATCAGGCTGTGAAAGCGCAGCGGCGTGGCGAGCGGATTGCGGTAGCTGTGAGCCACGTCGGCGGCGAACTGCAGCGCTTCGCCCGTTTGCAGCCGACGCCAGACGCCACCCGTGCCGAGCAGCAGTTCGCCCTCAATCACCACCACCTGCTCGACGCAGCCTTGCTCGTGCGGCGAGGAGTCGCTCTGCGCGCCCGCCGCCAGCTCGACCGCCAGCAGATCGAAGCGCAGCCGCGCGTCATAAGGCAGCAGCGGCCGCACCGTCATCTGCGCGTTGGGCTGGCTGAAGCGCGCGCTATCGCCGCTCTGCAGGCCATTGCCCTGAATGAAAAACGAGAAAGGAACATTAAAACCGGTGGCAATTTTCCACAGCGTTGCCACCGTCGGGCTGGACTCGCCGCGCTCGATCTGGCCGAGCATCGCTTTGCTGACGCCGGTGCGTTCCGCCGCCAGCGTCAGGCTCCAGCCGTTGGCCTGACGCAGCTGTTTCAGCGCCTCGCTAAGATGCTGATGCAGATTTTCCATGAGGTTCTCCTGAAATCATGGCGGCAGTGTAGCACTTGAGCGCTATAGCGCACACTGTTACCATGTGCGTTATAACGCACAGTGGAGGTTTTATGCAGAGCATAACGGCGCGATCCGCCTTTTCCTTTCCCATGCTGGTGTCGGGTTTCGTCGCGGTACTGGTCGGCTACAGCAGTTCAGCAGCCATTATTTTTCAGGCCGCGCAGGCCGCTGGCGCTTCGCCGACGCAGATCGGCGGCTGGCTGTCGATGCTGGGCATCGCGATGGGCCTCTGTTCGCTGGGCCTCTCGCTCTGGACGCGCATGCCGATCCTCTGCGCCTGGTCGACGCCCGGCGCGGCGCTGCTGGCCACCAGCCTGCACGGGCTCTCCATCAATGAGGCGATCGGGGTGTTTATCTTTGCCAACGCGCTGATTGTGCTGAGCGGCGTCACCGGCCTGTTCGCGCGCCTGATGAAGGTTATTCCGCCCGCGCTGGCCTCCGCCATGCTCGCCGGGATCCTGCTGCGCTTCGGGCTGGAGGCCTTTACCGGCTTGCAGAGCGACGTTGCGCTGTGCGGCGCGATGCTGCTCGCCTGGCTGCTGGCGCGACGCTGGCTTGCGCGCTACGCCATTCTGGCCACCCTGGCGGTGGGCGTCACGATGGCGTTCGCCCGGCACGCGATCCATTTTCCGGCGCAGATGGCGAGCTTCGCGCTGCCGCAGGGCATCATGCCGCACTTTAGCCTGACCGCGCTGCTCGGCGTCGGCCTGCCCTTTTTCCTCGTCACCATGGCGTCGCAAAACGCGCCCGGCGTCGCCACGCTGCAGGCGCACGGCTATCAGCCGCCGGTCTCCGCGCTGATGAGCTGGACCGGGCTGGTCGCCCTGCTGCTGTCGCCGTTCGGCGGCTTTTCCGTGTGCATCGCCGCCATCACCGCTGCCATCTGCATGGGCGACGAGGTCGATCCCGACCCGCGCCGCTGCTGGATGGCCGCCGCGCTGGCCGGTCTTTTTTATCTGCTGGCCGGGTTCTCGGGCGCGCTTATCGCCGCGCTGTTCGTGGCGCTGCCGTCGCCGCTGATCGCCACCCTCGCCGGCCTGGCGCTGCTGTCCACCTTCAGCGGCAGCCTGACGCGCGCGCTGGCGGAGCCGAATACGCGCGACACCGCCGCCATCACCTTTCTGATTACCGCCTCCGGCCTTTCGCTGTTCGGCATCGGCGCCGCGTTCTGGGGGCTGGCTGGCGGCCTTGCGGCGCATGCCGTGCTGACGCGTCGCGGCGCTTAACCTGCTGGGCGCGCTGCGCATTTTTTATCGCAGCGCGCGAAAAACGCCCTTAATCACCGTTTTTTCCGGCGTTTGATTTGCCGTTGCTCCGCGTAAAATCACTCCAATCGCCGATATCACACGATTTTCTGCCTCACACTTCGACCGATAAGGGCCCAACAGGTGGCAAAAACTTTTCTGCGCAGCGGCAATCTTGACGCGGTGCTGGCGCTGGGTGAAAACGGCCAGCCGGTCTACGCATCCGCCCTGCAAATTCGTGAAACGCTGCGGCTGCGCCGTCAGACCGTGCTGGCAAACTGCCTGGCTATTCCTCAGCCCAATGCGCGCGGCGACCGCCTCGACTGGTACGCGCCGTTCAGCGGCAAGGTAAAATCCTGGCTGGGCGCCAGCGATTACGAGCGCCGTCTGGCGCTGGAACAGCTGACGGCGACGCAGCAGGAGATGCAGGATCTCAGCGCCCGCGCGCGCGAGGCGGACAATCCGGCGATGCGCCTGTTCGGCGCGCTGCTGGGCAAAGCGCTGCAGTTTCCCGATCAGCAGTATGTCTACCTGGTGGACGGCAAGCCGGTGATCACCTTCTGGGGCTTTGTCGACGCGCAGGCGCGCACGCGCGACGACGCGCTCGCCTGCCTGCGCGATACGCTGGAGGCGTCGCTGCCGCCGCTGCTGCCGGAATTGACTGTCGTCGAGCCGCAGCCGGCGATGGTGCCGATGATCGCTGAGCCTGAGCCGCTGCCGGAACCCGTTGCCGAAGCTCCTCAGGTCGTCGAGCCGATCGCGGTTGCATCAGCAGCCCCGCCCGCGGTCGCGCCGGCCTCACAGCGCCGCGCCTTCCGCCTCCTGTATCTTGCGCCGGCGGCGCTGGCCGTTGCCGGCGCCGCTGCTTTCTGGCTGCATCAGCCGACGCCGGTCGCCG